>JAJPHP010000037.1 GCA_021325255.1 Nitrososphaerota archaeon
GCGTCTTCTACGAAGCGGTCCATAGTGTAGAGCGTCATGTCGCCCGGCTTCTCAGAAGCACCACCTCCCAGCTGGTCGTAGAACACGACCCTGTAACCATACTCGCTGAATTTGGCCATTCTGATGAGACCACCATGGGAGCTGCCAGGGCCACCGTGCAAAACAAATATGGTTCCCTTTTCGGGCTTCCCAAAGCTCTTCCAGTAGAGTTCGTGCCCGTTGACATTCACGAACCCTTCTGCGTACCCACTATCGAGTCTAACGAATTCGTATATTTGCGGCATGCGGGAATTTGCGTGGTTACGAATTATGCGGGTACTATAAATGCTGTGACGATAACAATTTAAGCAATGAACAAGCTGCCAAATAGCTCAATGAAAAATCGGATAGGTTTGTCGAGGGCGATCACGCTTGTTGCAGTCGTTATTGTCATAATTATTGTCGCGATAGGCGGAGTTGCCCTAATTTTGCCATCGCTTAACCATACGACCACGATTACTCAGGGTACCACCGTCACTACCTCGGCATCTACGGCATCAACCAGCGCTGCCACCAGTGTTACATCGACCTCGCCCGTAGTAACGACAACGACATCTACGAGCGCTTCAAACGTTCCTACGACATTTACCTGGGAGACAACAAACACGATAACCCAGGTCGACCCCAATATCGCCTATGATCCATACGGCAGCGCAATAGATGGTAACGTGTATGAGAGTCTACTGTGGTTTAACCAGACAAGTCCCACTCAGTTGATTCCATGGCTCGCTCAGAACTATACTGTCTCCTCTGACCATGCTAACTGGAACTTCACTTTGAGAAGCGGAATCTCCTTCGCAGATGGAAATCCGCTAAACTCCACCGCTGTTTATTTTTCATTTTATAGAACCCTAATGACTGACGGTAGCTCGCCTACAGGATTCGGAACACAATTTGCTTACGATATTCAGCAGTTTCTAAACACCAACCTGAGCAGTGTGCTCTGTTGCACGCAGACCTACAATTCTACCTACGTTCAGCAGGTGCTGGCTCAAAACTTCGTGCAAATTACTGGACCAATGACATTTACTATGCATCTTATCAATCCAGGAGCCGAATTCGCATACGTCATTGCCGGATACAACTGGGGGGCGATTGTGGACCCAACGTACGTTATGCAACACGATCTCGCTCTTTGGAATCAGTCCAGCACGGGATACAAGCTTCCCTATCCTCAGTTAAACGGCAACCTCTCGAACATGATACAGGAATATTTCTTGGATATGGTTGCAACCTGTCGTTCTGGAATTACGCCTCAAGGCTGTGGAACGACATACTTGGATGGCTCATTCCAAGGTTCACTTGCGGGAACAGGGCCATATGTGCTTCAGAGCGTCGCTCAAGACTCCTCATTGATCGTATTTCAGGCGAACTCCAACTACTGGGGTGGTGCGTATCAGTACATGGGTGGACAGAAGTTAGTCCCGACATTCAAGACAATGCAATTCAAGTACGTCCCCTCTCTCTCCACTCGCGAAATCGATCTAAAGAATGCCGCCCTATCAAAGCAAGCTGTTATGATTGATGTTACCGCGGCTAATCTTTACGATGTTGCTGACAGAAATACTTGGACAACCAACGGAACACTGAAATCTATCATCCCTGGCGTTACGCTGTGGGGACCCTACCAAGAGCTGAAGACTAACCTCTTCTACTTCGGCGTCAATGTAACCAATGCTCTCACTGGGGATTATTACAAGTTTCAGCCTTTTGCGGACATTCGGTTCCGCCTTGCTTTGGCCGATTCTGTAAACATGTCTGTGATGAATCAGCTCTACAACAACAATCTAGGGTCGGTGGCGCAAAACCTGATACCCCCTGGACTGGCTCCTAATGGAGTCTACAATCCATCAATCAAACCTGCCTATAGTTACAACCTAACGGCCGTCGAAAACTATCTGCTCGACGCAATGTACCATCCGATGACAAAATTCACTTTCACTAACGGGACAGCTGCTCCGACGGGTTTCTTCAACAACACCTTCGGTTGCTCTTCCCTGAATTCGCAAGGTGTCTGTTCCAATCCAATTTCACAGACAATACCTTTGTCGTATCCAAATGGGAGAGCTGTGCAGGAAGCAATATTCAACCAGATGGCCGCAGTCCTCAACGGCATCAGCGCCAAGTATAACATGGGTCTATCATTTGTGCTCCAGCCTCTGCCCATAGGTCAGCTTTATGCGGAAGCATTCTCGGGGTACCTGTATTTCAGAGGGTCCGGTGGATATGGAGCTGACTATAACTACGTCCTAAACTTTCTCGCAGCTAACTTTCCACCAGGCTCACCGGGGGCTGCGGCGGTGGGCTGGAATCTGACCGCTATGGGTCCGCTATACCAACAAGCTGTTAAGGCAAGCGCGAGTGGGAACCTGTCCGGATTGATACAAGTCTCTAATGAGATGAACGAATTGGCAAACCACGAAGTAATGTACATGTACACGTTCTATCCATCGGTCTTCTTTGTGACAACCTCGGTTGTTCAAGGGTTCACGTTTAACCCTGCACTCGATGGGAACATTTACGGTGTGAACCTTTATTGACAAATTCGCACATAGATGCGGACGTATGACTCCGAGGGCTATGTCGACCGCTTGCATGACTATCCGGCTCTTGAATGAAACTATCAAGAAGAGATGACGTGACTAGAAGCGGAAATTGACTATTCGAATTAGGTTACAGGCGAAATTAGTTTGCTTTCATAGCCTGAAAGGAATTGCCACACTTGCTTGTATTCCGATCCAGACATATTCTTGTCAGAGGGGATAGCCTTTGTCCATTCGTTGTCTTTGAGCTCCTTAAGCCAAGACCCTGCCATCCCGATACGGGAGGCATAAACGTCGCCTATTTTCTCTTTGTACATTTCTCCTAATCGCTGCGAAATGCTTCTCGGAACATTGTTCATCCTCATTAGAATAGCTTCATCAGAACCTACTCCATAGTATATCATGGCTGGAAGATTCCTCAATTTCCTTGTTTCGTCAGGTGAGAGCTTTTCAGAGTCTGCCCCAGAATCTGGAAGCTTCTCTATTGCCGCCAGTCCCCACGTAGCGAAGTTGGAAACTTTGCCGTATAGTGCTCTAACGCAGTCTGTAACTGAATCAATATCTGTCCCTCCGAAGTATCTCTTCGAGATTGTGATAATGTCTGTCCCCGCAACCCAATCAGAAATGACTTGAGCTATTTTTGTGCTAGTGTCAGATCTGCCAGCAAAAATATTCAGCTGATTTTTGATCTCCGGAATGTCCTTCAACATCACTCCAACTAATTTTGATAGTGTACTCGATTCGGCGCCAAATAGTCTACTTCCTTTCCATTCGCTAGTGTCGATTTGTAAACCTTTGACCTTTTGCATTGTTTGCTGCAGAGTTTCTGGAGAGAACCCCGTCATGTCCGAAAGCGTGGCAAGATCTTTGTTCTTATCTAGATTTTGAGCATATTCCTTTACTGCTTGCAATAGGAGCTGTTTTTTTGGTGGCTCCAAATGATCGTAACCATAAGTCCGTTTCAATGTAATCTCAACTTCTGCCAGGAAATTGTCGAGATTCTGGGATTGCTTGTACATGTGAGCAATATACTGCAAAAACGTGGACCACTCTGGATTGTGATGGAGTTCCGAGAGGTTCAGACTTTTTCCCAGCTTCGATGCATCATTCACCATTTTGACAAGGACTGATACAAGATCTTCGACAGTTCTCTTGACGAATTTAGTAGCACTCTGGAGATCCTTTGGTTCGCTCTTCCTTACAGCAATTCCAATTATTCCAGTGGATCTTTGATCTATTCTTCCTGTTCTCCCGATCAGATTGCCAAAATCTCTAGCCGGCATAGGTTCCGTCCTCGTTTTTCCAGATTTCGGGTTTGGAACTGGATACATATAGGAAGTGAGCAGAATAGCAGAGACAGGGAAATTGATGCCTTGGGCTATCGTAGTTGTGCTGACCAGCACCTTAAGCAACCCTTCCTCCATTAACGATTCGATTAGAAACTTAACATCATCTGGCAAACCTGAGTTATGGACCCCAATTCCCTTCCTCAGGTAGTCAACAAGAGGGAAGTGTTCTCCTAGCTCTGCGGCCACAAATCTACAAACGAGGTCTAATCTCTTGTCAACTTCGTTGATCTTCGGGAAGAGTGAAGCGAGTTGCTTTGCAGTGGCCCAAGTCCCATCCACCCTGTTACTGAGAACGAGAACGTTTCCTGACTTTGATAATTGCTTTGCGACAACGCTGCTCAGAACGAACTTTGTGGAGATGATCTTGCTAACCGTCTCCTTCGAGAAATTGCATTCTCCTATTGGTATCGTGAAATTTAGATTCGAGGATGACGGAGAAGTAATCAGAGGTCGGTAAAATGTCGTTACCTTGCCCCTCTCCCGCTCACCGTAGTAAAGGCCTATCACCCGGTCATTTGGCTCCCAGTTTAAACCTACGCTAATTGATCTCGGATTTTGGGGATCGAGCCAAGTGGCAATATCCCTGCTATTAGGAATGAAGGGAGTCAGAAGAAGAAGATTTGCATTCGTGCAATCCTTCTTGATTACCGAAACCAGCATCTCGAGATTTATCCCTCTTTCCCCTTCAGCCAGATTGTGAGCTTCATCAATAACAACAAGACAAAGAGGTCGCCCTAATTTAGATTCAACCCCTTGTCGTATGAGCAGGTTAAGTTTTTCAGGGGTGACTACGAGTATGTCAAAGGCATCCTTAGAAGTTAGAAGCTTCTCTTCAAAACTATCAATTTCTATAGCTCCACTCATCTTTTCTATACCAATTTCCAGGGGACCGAGATCCTTTCTCAGGCGTACAGTAAGCTGGTTTACAAGAGCGCGAGTTGGAGCAACATAGGCTATCCATCCTCCCAGGTCCGAGAATTGATTGAGAGCTTGAAGGATTCGGAATTCAGCGATCATCGTCTTCCCACTCGAAGTCGGGAGATTAACGACAATCGCCTTGCTTGCGGGATCCAGAAGGCCCTTTTCCAATATAGTTACTCTTTGAGGGTAAAGAAGTTCAAAAATCGGTTTGTCTGATTTTGTAATGGAGTTCGCAAATTTGGTGACTCTCGAATTTACTTTCTTTGTGATGGTCCAAATCGAATTGTTGATCATCTTCAGAAAAGTGTAGTTCAGCATTCTAAGGAGAATGTCAAACTCGACAAGTCGCGCTCTGTCAGAAAATTTCAGAGATCGCGTAAAGTGAAAGTCTAACTGGTAGGTGACATCGTTCGGGGTGCCTCTTAGCATATACTCCGTAAGCAATTCGACAGTCTTTGCAAGGTGATAAAGCGAAGCTAATTCTAAAGCTGAACCGGTCTTATTCTCTGGTGCAGAACTTTCAAGATAGTTTGCTTCGACTTGCGATTGCCTTGTCCTCAAATTCTGTATCAGCTGTATCGCACTACTCAGATCATCCCAGGATTTCTTTCGAGTTAAATGAAGAATCGCAAGATAAATATTCGAAAATAACTCATAATCCCACTGACTCGTCGTGAGTTCTTGACGCACAGACCAAATTGCTGCCTCATTTTCCCTCATGAAACGGATCATGTCCTCCCACTTCTCTCCCAAATACGCGAAAGCTAAGAGTTTTAGGACATGTTTCATTTTCTCCAAATCATTAGTCGGTATCGGCAATGTCTTAAGCAGGCTGAAACATTCGCGACATAAGATTGCAAAGTTCTTTCGATTCTCGTCGCTAGTTTCAGCCATATCAAATGCATAATTCCAAAGATCGACAATAGCTAATTCGTATGTTTCGATAATGTGCTTCGCTTGCACAAGTTCTGATTGTGTCAGTTGGGAATGTTCGTGGATAGCAGTCTCCAAATTAGTTCTGCTGACTATCGTAGCGGCTGTTTCCTTCATATTTTGGTTGATCAAGTCTGTTAAAGCAGCTCTGCTTTCCAAGAATCTAACCTCCTGACATGCTTGCCTTTAGCGAGGTTATTCCAAGTGGAAGGTAAATCGCGAACAAGTCAAGGCGCATCTTTGAATCAATCTCTTTTACGAGATCATTAAACCGTGCCAATAGGTCTTTTTCACTGGGGATTATGTCACGAATAAGTACTCCGATTATCCTGACTCTCTTTCCCAGTGACGAGAGCCATGTTTTGAGAGCCGATTTGTAGTCAATACGAAACTTGTGATTTTCATCTAGCTTCGAAACCTTGAATCCGAGCCATTTCACTAGAGTTGACCTTGTCTCCAGTTTCATTTTCAAATCTTCGAGTTGGTTCTTGAGACCTGTAGGGCCATAAAAAACCCCGGGTGGAATAGTCGCATCACTAGAGGTTTTTATCTCGCCGAAAACAAAAACAGTTTCTCCTTCTTCTTCTGCAAAACCTACAATATCAGCACCTGGTAGGCTCGATTTTGGATTCTTTGCATCTCGACTATTGTGATAGTGAATTCTAATATCTTGGCGATCTTGGAGATAACATTCTCCTATCGCCTCGCCAATCCTCCAACAATCAAGGTCTACTTGGTGCTGGAACGTTTCTTGTAGGAATTTGCTTTCGAATCCAGTACTTGCTACGCTTTGAAATTCTTCAAGAAGCTCGTCCGAACCTTCAGTGTCTGCATACCAGTCTTTTACACGACTGGTTAGATAAACCTGAAAATAATCCTTGTCATATGACACTCCACTGTAGCTGCTGTTGCCCGAGTCTCCGTAGTATGCCTCGATAAAATCTTGAGACATGATATGAACTCCAGTAATCGGCTAGCTCAGTGTCGCCGTTTCGACCCAATAACGGCGGGTTGAAGGGTAGCAGGTTTCACCAGATCCAAGGATAATCTGGCTGCTCTCTAAATGCTTTCGGGGAATCTAGAAACCAACATAACTTTCTGTTGCCTGGCCAAAGGTCAGATATCATTTGAAAGTCTGGCGCAATCTGAGTTATTGTACAGCACTGTCAGGAATTTGAACCTATAGTGAGGCGCCAAGGCCGGGATTTGAAGCAGTCCGTCCCGTTGCATTATTCATTTGCGCGGATCCTAGCTTCTCTCATTTCCAACATGGTAAACAAGAGTAGACTATGGATGTTGTATCTGAACTCACAACCGATGAATTCAGTTATGAAAAACTGAGGATTCGGACTGTCGCACAGTATGGAGACCGCCCCCTCCTTCCTGTCACGCGGACGAGAGCGATGGATTGTTTCAAAGTCTATTTGAATCTCAGATAGGAAGTTTGAGCACTGCATCCCCATTCCCCAAGTTCGCGTGAAAGTCGCATCCTAAAGGCAGGTAGTTTTTGACCTGGTCAATTGGAACCACAATCTGCCTCTTTCCATTGTTTGAAATGCTCTCCAATCTTTCCTGCAGAACTTTCTGCAGTTCGTCGTACGGGAGCTCTGCCAAGCGTTTCTGGTGTATCTCCTCCTTCGAGAACTTGCCGCTCGCAATGAGGAACAACCTCTTCAGTTCACTTTCGCCCTTTGCCTCGCGACCTGACTTCATTATGGTGGACGATGGTATCGCCTTTGCGTACTCCTCGGCCGGTTCTTCTTCCCTAGGCTTCATGCAGCTCGCTGTGACGCCGGTAGCGTGTCCCATGAGAATCTCGACATATAGGGACTTTACAAAGCGCTCGCACTCGGACTTGAAGAACTTACGGAAGCCGTGGGCCTGCACTTGAACCCGTACCTAGAAATCCTTCCCTCCACATGCTTCCAAGGGAGCCCAAGTGCTTCCCAGATAGACTCCACATGCATGTGCATCGATATTTTGATCCCCTAAATGCCTAACCTAGGCATTTTCGCCAGGTAGGAATTTCGAAGTTCTTCCCTGTCCACGTGGTCATACACCGACATCGAATCCTTCCTTGCGTCCCCCCGCAGCACCGTGATGAACTCTCGGTCCATCCCGGCCCGCCGCAAGTGGGTCGTGAACCAGTGCCTACAGCAGTGGGGAGTAAAGTGATCCTCGATCCGCTCCGATTTGGGATTGTGGAGGCCCACGCCGGCTGCGTGCATTTGCATTCAAAGTGATCGAAGAAATTTATTCCTCATTCCTACTACCTCAATACCTAAGTATCAGAAAGAGATTTCTCGGGCATGGTCTGAGGAGCCGAGAGTTCTACAACAGTCATAAGCGGGGTACTTACGACGTGCCATATCTGCATTGGTCGGGCGTGGCTAGTGCACTGAAAACAGGAGTGAAGATTCCGTTAAACCCCTCTTCACTTCTAACTGAAACTTCGTTTGCAAATCTCAGAGGCCGAACGCAAGAATTGCTTGTAATCGGTGTCACTCGCAAAGTTGATCGCTCGCAAGGAAAACTAGATTTGGAAATCTCCCCTCTCGCGATTGCAATCTCAAATAGGGGGGAATTATTCTCAGGCGACAAGATGTGACTATAAGCTACTAGACGCCAACGAGCATATATCCATCAAAGCATATTGTGCAGTGTCCATTTCCCATACGCTTGAGATTATCAATATCTGGCTGGAAAGTTTGATGTTGTGGCCGGAATTTGCTAAAACTCGAAAAAGACGGACACTATCTTGTCACTTCGAGTACTGCGCGATGATATTGTTGTAAATCCATAAAACCAGGCTCTGCCCTTGATTTGTGTTAGATAGTAATCTGAGAGTAGTTGAGAGTGCCAGCGTGAGACAGTCTAGCAAAGCGCCACAGAAAGAACAGACTCCAATGTCTCCACCCTTTGGCCGCCGGTCTAAAATGGAAGCTTACTACGATATTTTGTCGGCAATTGAGGCAGGTGAGGTGAGGGCTACCGCAATTATGTATCGGACAAATCTATCTTGGTCTGTTTTGAAATCATATACAAGGGCACTTGAGTCACAAGGTCTAATTTTGCGAACAGACGAACAAGGAGCGAAGCAACCATACCGGCTATCTGAGAAAGGCTTCAAAATACTTGATGAATTTCGATCAATTAGAAATGCATTTGATTCGCAATCTACCAATTCGGAAATTACGTTTTTAGAACAAGAAAGTGTAGCAAACATCCAACTCATTAGAACAATGTTTGATCTGGAGAGGCTGACGGAGCAAGACATCCAAGCGGATATCATAAGCGAAATGAAGGGCTTGCTAAATGAGTATACGGGTGAAAAGACTGATGCGGTTGAAATGATACGCAAGCTACGGGATGGAGACTCACATTAGCAAATCTGGTTTACCTCGACAGCTCAATTTGGCTTTCGTATTTTCTTGGCGATAGATATAGCGCAAAAGCCGAGAAGATATTGGAAAGGATTCAAAGCCGCGAAGTAGTTTGCGTAGTTTCGACTCTCGTTCTGCTTGAAGTGATAGAGGTAATTCGCAAGAGGATCGTAGAATATGCGTCTTATGGGGAACTTGATACAAAGAGACAACAAGAAATCCGGGAGGTTGCCGAAGCAAAGTGTCGAAAATTTATAGACGATATCACCAAATTAGCTTCGCAGAAAAAAGTACTGTTGCTAAATCCAAATAGGATTCTTTCTTCATATCTGGAGGACACGCTCAGCTATCTGCGAAACTATTTTGGAAGAATTGAGGACAATCGCGATTTCCCTCCAAAGTTTCGCTATCGTGGCCTCGGGCACTATGATATACAACATGCGATAAATGCCCGCGACTGTTCGGCACGCGAACTCATTTCGTTTGACAGGGCTTGTTCAGAACTTGGGAAATTAGGCGGGTTTCACACGCTACGAATCTCTGTACCTATCTAGCAGTGGCTTCTACTTTTGAACGGAAACAAGAAATGGTTTACTGCTTTTTGAGGAATCCCGTGCAGCTCCGCCTCTACAAACTGGTCGCTGAACGACTGGTGAAGGGGAGAGGAGTGGACCGCTAGAACTAATGGATGCTGACAGAAAAAGGAGGAAAGCCGCATCCAAGCACGAGGAAGAAGAGGAGAAAGAAAAAATCCGTCAGTTATGTGCTCCTTGAGGTGAAGCGCTCAAGGAAAGAATGCATACTCTGTAATTAGTCAAATGACTCAGAACAATTAATTAATTAACTCACATTTGCTCTGGACCAACTGAGATGTCTCAAAAGGCAGTCATCGCCGGCTTTGGGGAATCTACTGTTTCAAGACCCAAGTCTCGGAATGATGGAGCCCCTATGCGGTCTAAGGAACAATACCTCGCCGATGCGTTGACGTCCGTTCTGAAAAACTGCGGGCTGGAAAAGAGAGAACTGGACGGACAAGGAATTTGTGTAGCCGGAACGGGCGGGGGTCATGGAAGTTCGGGGGAACGATGGTCAAGCGAGGTAATTCATGATTTAGGCATTGGGCCCAGTTGGTTGATTCGAACAGATCAAGGAGGTTCTTCTAGCTTAGTCCAGTTGATACAGGCAGCGCTCGCGATAGAAAGAGGCGAGGTGGATCTCGTGTTGTGCGTTGGCGGAGGCTCGACCATTTTTGGAGAAACGGATCAGACCTTCTACGTAAAGAATTTCGAAATGCCATTCGGGATGATGGGGCCTAACAGTCTTTTCGGTCTGATACTGAAACGCCACATGCACAAGTACGGAACAGAACCCGGACAACTTGGGAAAATTGCAGTCACTCAGCGGTTTCACGCTTCCCTCAATCCCAATGCGTATTTGAGAAAGCGAATAACCATAGAGGACTACTTGTCCTCAGCAATGATCTCGGACCCGATCAGACTCCTCGACTGCTGTATCCCAGTCAGCGGAGCCGCATGTTTTCTAATGGCATCCGAAGAACGTTCGAGGAGCATAACTGACCACCCTATCTTCATAAAGGGCTTCGGGCAATGTTTCAACTACCAAACCGGTACACCTTATCGTGATGAAATTACAGACTTTGGAATGAGAATCGCTGCGACACGAGCGTTTGAAAGAGCAACCTTGCGCAAAGATAGGGTTTCGTTCCTTCAGCTGTATGATGATTACACCATCGCCGTTTTGATCCAACTCGAGGACATGGGTTTCTGCGCCAAGGGCGGGGGTGGCAAATTCCTCGATCGAACAGACATAAGCTACCGTGGCGAGCTCCCTATTAATACCGGTGGTGGAATGCTTTCTGGTGGGCAAATTGGAGGAGGTTTTGTCCATCTGATTGAAGCGATCAAGCAATTGAAAGGCGAGGCTGGCTCACGCCAGGTGAAGGACCCTGAAATCGGATTAGTCACCGGGATGGGGGGAGAGTCCTATTCTAACAATTTGATTAATCACGTGGCAGTGATTCTTTCGAACAATGAGCACTGATGTTCCTTTAGAGTCTACTAGGGCATTCACTGCCCATTTGATTGAGAACACCGAACTTACTAGACCTTTCTGGGAAGCAGCGAAGAGGGATAAACTTGTCATGCAACACTGCGACAAGTGCCGAACCTTTGTGTGGTATCCTCGGCCCTTGTGTCCGAACTGTGGGTCCACTGAGCTGAAATGGAATGAGATGAGCGGAGAGGGCAAGATATATTCGTTCACAATAGTCAGACAGGCGCTCAGGAATCCATTCGATTTTCGGGGCAGACTCCCCCTGATCCTGGCATTAATTGATCTAGATGAAGGTCCAAAGATACTCAGCAACGTCATAGACGCCAACATCGAGAGAATCTCGATTGGATCGAAAGTATCGGTCGTCTACTTTGAAAACCCGGAGGGTCTGACTCTACCTGTCTTCAAGCTCAAATAAGCAGAGACCGAAGATATCCCGCAAGTATTTTTTGGTGGAACCTCCTATGATCTCTTCCAGACGCGAAGCAATCACTTCGCTGTTCTCCCCCGGAAGCATCGCGGTAGTCGGAGCAACAGATAATCCGACCAAGAGGGGGTTTAGAATTGTAAAGCATCTAAAGGAGGGGGGATTCGCGGGCAGGATCTACCCGGTGAATCCGAGATTGAATGAAATCTTCGGACTGAAAGCATACTCTTCGCTACTAGCTATTCCTGAAAGCGTGGATCAGGTGATATTCGCGATCAAGGCAGAAAGCATTCCCGACGTGCTAGCCCAGTGTGCCGCCAAGAAGGCCAAAGTCGCAATAATTCATTCTGGAGGCTTCGGGGAGACAGGTGCAGAAGGAAGAAAGATTTCAGAGAGACTCGTCCGGGCTGCTGCGACGAATGATATTTCGATAGTTGGTCCAAATACTATAGGATCATTTTCCTGCTCGTCTGCTCTAAACGGAACCGCCAACCCGACACCCCTACCATGGTTGAAAGGTTCAGTAGCTCTGATCTCTCAGAGTGGAAGCATCTCCATCCTATTGCTTGAGGCTGCGAGGATGGCAAACATAGGCATTTCCAAATTCGTCGGCGTGGGCAATTGCGACGATATCCAAACTGAGGATTTTCTCGATTACTTGGCCGACGATAATGAGACAAGTATCATCATGACTTTCATGGAGGGGACGAAGGACGGGAAGAGGTTCATGGAACTCATCGGGAGAATATCTCCAGTGAAACCGATCATCGTAATGAAGGTTGGGCGAACTGAATTGGGCGCGAGAGCGGCGTCGTCTCACACTGCTTCGCTGGCAGTCTCCGAAAAGCTCTTTGATTCTCTTCTTCATCAATACGGAGGCATTCGTGCAGAAGATCCTGCAGAAATGATTGATCTGGCTGTGACACTTTCTCGGACGCCTAACAGATCAGTCGGAGACATCGGCATAGTCTGCTTTGGCGGCGGGCTCGCAGTAGAAACCGCGGATGCCTGTGGATTGGCCAATTTGAGATTGGCCGAGTTGAGGAACGAGACGATTGCTGAACTTCGCCGAAGACTGCCAAGCGAAGCCGGAAATTTTCGCAACCCAGTCGAGGTAACCGCTGCACACGCGCCCCCCTCTGAGGTACTGACGGAATATGTCAATTGCGCCGAATTGGTACTAGCCGATCCAAATGTTCGGACAATCATACTCCCCAATGTGGGCCGCCAATTTCAGCCCAAGGCGTTCGTCGACAGAATCCTCCAAATCCGAGGAAAATCGGAAAAGAACATAGTGGTGATCTGGTTACTCTCAAACTATCCGGAAGTTCAGGCAGAGCTTCCAAGACTTCATCAAGCGAACATCACCGTCTACAGCAGTATCGAAAGGGGAATTAAATGCTTGGGAGTCGCGAAGGACTATTACAAAAGAGTTAGCACGACAAAGGCGCGTACGGGTTGATTCCTAGTCTGTAAGCCATTCGATGACTCTCTCTTTCCGCTTTTCTCCGAGAATAGTTCAAATACACTCTTCGGCAAGGACGCGAATCTATGGTCATTAAAGCGGGTCTTGCTTCTTCAGAATTGGTTGGCAAGAGATATGGTCAAAAATCAGTTGTTCCCTCCGATCTCAAGACCATAGTAGACCCGTCGTCTAGCGCTGTCCTGATTGTTGACATGCAGAATGATTTCTGTTCTCCCAAGGGCCACCACGCTCTGTTGCGAAAAAAAGTTGCGCTCCTCTCACCCATAGTAGAAAGACAAGTAAACTTGTTGAGGGCTGCGAAAGCGGCACAAGTCCCCCTGATCTTCGTGAAGAACATAACTTTGAAAAACGGATTGAGCGACTCTCCGGCGTGGGCGCGATTCAAAAAGAAAATAGGCGGAGACATCCCATTGACAGTAGAAGGAAGTTGGGGAGCTGAACTAATTGATGACATCAAACGTTTTGTTGAAATTCAATCATCGCTACAAATAGAAAAGCACCGCGCAAGCGCTTTCTTTGAGACCGACTTGGACCTAATCTTACGCAGCAAGGCAATAAGAACTGTGATAGTGATCGGCACCGCCACCCAAGGTTGCGTGCTTGCGACGGCACTTCACGGCTTGTTCCTCGGTTACTTTGTCGTGATTGTGACGGATTGCGTTGGGTCTGCCAACCTAGTCTCGCACAAAGCCGCTTTTACTTTAATGAAAGAACAGTTCGATATGGCTCCGTCTGACTACATCATTTCATGTTGGCAATCACATAGCAAAAAGGAAAAAGGCCCGAGCTAGTTTATCGAAAACAGCATATGCACTGTTGTACTGGAAGCTGGTTTGACAATTAGCAGTCAGTCTGGCCGAGAGAGTTGGAGTAAAATATGTATTCAAACCTGATGATAGTGCTTCCCTTTCTGTGCTTGATCCTTCGCGTAGTCGTGGGCGCAAATTTTGTTTTCGGGAGGGGCTACAGACAACTAATAGGAGATAGAGACAATGTGATTGCATTTTGGAAGGCGCAGAAAGTTCCAATGGGCGCTACCGTGGCCGCCGCTTTCTTAAACTTGGTTGGGGGTATCTTTTTGATAATCGGGTTGTTGGTTCCCGTCGTAGCTCTTTTTTTTGCCCTTGAAATGGCCTTTACTGTATACATTCACAAGCATAGGTTCAAGACCAAGTACTTTGGGCACATGAACGTCGGATATGAATTGAATGTTGTTTACATCCTAGTAATGGCGACATTGATTGTCATCGGGGCAGGTTATTTCTCTGTCGATTCACTAATCGGGATTTAAAGCCTAGCCTAAGTAGAAGGATTTTCAAACGAGAATTAGTTGGCACATTTTAGCTGGGCGAGCTTGGAATGTTTTCCTCCTTTTTGAAAGATGATGAGATTGCGATAGTCGCGTACGCAGAGACGCCGGTTTCAAGGCCAAAGAGAACTAAAGAAACCGACGAAGCTACGCCGCACCTGATTACGCCCACTCAATATTATGCGCTCGCAATCAACAATGCTCTAAAGAAATCCGGACTCGCCTATCATGAACTTGAAAAGTACGGCTTGGGGGTGTGCGGCTCCGAGTATCCGCACTCTGAGATTCTGAGCGGCGAAATCGCGCAAAACTTAGGCTTTTCTCCACGATGGCTTTGCAGATCAGATCATGGCGGGGCAAGCGCCCTAGTTCTTTTGACCGAGGCGGCGATGGCGCTTCATGCGGGAGTCATTGACTTTGCCATAATTGCGGGGTCAGATTCACCGGTGGGTAGTCAACAAATCACCACAGTTCAATCCGCGCAAACTTATGTCTTGGATTACGAGTTTCCAATCGGTCTAAAGGGACCAAATAATCTGTTTGCCCTTGTAGCGAAGAAGCACATGGAGGTGTATGGTACGACTGAATCTCAATTGGGCAAGATAGCTGTGATGCAGAGAGCGAATGCACTGAGAAATGAAAATGCATACCTGAGAACACCCATCACTATTGAGGACTACCTGAAATCAGAAATTGTGTCCGAGCCGCTCAAGAGACTTGATTGTTGTATAAGGGTCAACGGCGGTCTGGCCGTTATCTTGACGCGAAAGGAGCTGGCAGCTAGGATTACCGACAAGCCCGTCTTTCTAAGGGGGTTTGGTGGGTCCTTCAATTATTCCTTCGGAGATTCGATGCTGACAGATGTGACCTACAGTGGATTTACAGAATCCTCAAAGATCGCTTTTGAGATTGCTAACACAACTGCTTCGAAATGCTCACTCTTCGAACTCTACGACGATTACACAATCATGGCATTGATGGAGCTCGAGGACATCGGTCTCTGCAAGAAAGGCGAGGGAGGAAAATTCGTTGAAAGATCAGAATTCACGCCGGAGGGAGATGTTCCAATGAATACCGGAGGCGGTCTGCTCTCCGCCGGGCAACCCGGCCTTGCCGGTGGATTCGTGCCTCTGGTCGAGTCCATAAGACAGTTGCAAAACGAAGCCGTTGGGAGACAGGTCAAGAATCCTATCAGCGCTCTAGTAACAGGGGGCGGTGGGATAGCCTACGGAAAGAACCTGGGCAATTGCATGACGGCTGTCCTAGCATAGTAGGATCAGTAACGAATAGTGGATTTCGGTAGAGGCCAGTCAGCGTAATCGTAGAAATTTTGCCAAGCCGTCGGCAGCTGAATTCAGGGAATTGAATATCGGGACTCTGTTCCTTCGCAAGCCTTCCTTTGCTGAAGCCACTCCCTCTCCCTCTCCGATCCAAATGACCATGATAGGCTTCTTCTTCTTTTTCGTATTGCTGAATTCGACTGTCAGGTCGGCGAACTTTCTTGGAAAGTAAAAGTCGCTCAAAGTGATAGCGCATATCCCGTCTATCGTTGAATCGTCTGACAATGCTGACAGGCATCTCTTATAAGAATCTAGGAACATGTCCTTGCTCACTGCGCCGAGATCGATGGGATTGGTCTTGATTGTCACTACTTCCGTCAATGATTTTTCAATCTCTCGAGCAGTATTGTCGCTGAGTTTAGGCAGAACTATTCCTCTTGATTGAAATATGTCCGTTGCGTGAATTGCGAGGCCTCCTCCAGGGCAAATCAGAGCGATTCTATGCCCCATGAAACGCCCTGCGGCAAGAGCGAATGCCAAGACGTCGCACACCTGATCGAGGCTTTCGACTTCTATGACACCTGCCTTTTGGAATGCTGAGCGATAGACCTCCAGCGAGCTAATCATCGTGGAAGTGTGGGACTTCGATGTCCGCCTCCCGGGTTCTGAGACGCCTACGGCAAGAGCGATAACCGGTTTCTTTCTCGTAACCTCTGAAGCTGTCTCAATGAAACGCCGCCCGTCTTTCAGCCCTTCGATCAAGACAACCAGGGAGGAACACTTGTCATCGTTACCGAAGTACTCTAGAAAATCGCACAGATCGAGATCGAGCTGGTTCCCTACATTTACATAAGTAGACACTCCTAGTAGCGCGTCCTTTGTCTTCATCAGTAGCACCCTTCTTAAACTTCCACTCTGAGAGATTATGGCCAGGTCCGACCCGGGCAAAGGTTGCTGTGTAGCAATAGACGCGTGCAACTTTGATTCAGCAGAAAATAAGCCTGCGCAATTCGGTCCAATGATACGCATGCCCGAGGAGTTTGCAATGCGCAGACATTGTTCTTGGAGATCTTTGCCGGATTCGCCCGCTTCGGAAAAGCCTCCTGATATGATGACTGCGCCCTTGATTTCCTTCTTCGCGCACTGCCCGAGTACGTGCGGGACGCCAGAGGCTGGAATGACGATAATTGCAAGGTCGGGCTTTGTATCGATGTCGAGTACAGACCGATAGGTCCTGATGGCCTCGACTGCGTTTATGTTTGGGTTGACAGGGTAGATGATTCCCTCAAAGCCAAACTCTTTCAGGTTCTTTACTATCTGGTTTCCATGTTTACCCGGTTTATCCGACGCTCCAATGACTACGACGCTCTTCGGATTGAAAATGCGGTCCAGCTCAGATCCAGTTTTGCTTTGCGGCACGGATCATCTATTCGCCCACCATATCGTCAGATAGACCGGAGATCGTTTGCTTGACCTGGTTTGCTTCTTTCTTCAAGAAGTATATTCTCATTTCTGGAATTCAGAAGTTATCCTTGAATCGTGTTGTTTACTTAACCAGAGTCAGAAGTTTTCCGTATCCTTCTATTTTG
This sequence comes from Nitrososphaerota archaeon, assembly GCA_021325255.1. The sequence continues at coordinate 17,333 of JAJPHP010000037.1, forward strand.
TCATTGATACCAATTGACCTGAGTGCGCCCCAGTAGGTGGCCTGATTAAATGAGACCGTTGGACAATCGCAATCTCTCTCGATAGCTGACAGAACATCCAAGCTCTGCCAGGCGCCGCCAGCGATGAGGATTCCATCGGTTGATGTAGATTTGCTAATCAATACTTCCGACCATTTGTAAAGTGCCAATGGAGAGATCCGCGAGTAGGCCCTAAAAGGTTCGTTACCTGTCACCTCGTAGGGTACGGTTGTGGTTGCGTCGATGACGAAGCCCTGTTCCTTTAGGTAGGAAATCAACAGCTTCTCAAACTCCTTGTTGTAGTATGTAAGTAGGCTGACCCTCTGCATTTTCAACGCTCTCAGAGCATCAACCACAGATTGCGTCATTGTTATAAAACGTACTGGAGTAATGGCAGACACCTTTTCGCGAAGCTCCTTTTCGAAGGAAGCGCCTTTGACAAACACGATTGGCGATCCGCATTGAACCAATATATCGGGCTCAGAGACGAGAGCCAAGCGAACGCATCTTTCGAGCGCGGCAATTACCCCAACGTGAGCTTCGACTGAGGCAGAAATGTATCCGGCGTAATTTTCCAAATCGAGGCGAGTCTCAATTGCACTGACCCCGCAAGGAGCGATCTGAAAAAAATTCATTCAGTGTGGCAATACCACTGGGGGGATGCAGGAACGCAATTCTTCCCCTCCATCCTATCTCCGTTGGCTCTGCACACACTGTCATGTTATCTTTCTCGGCTAGTTGCATTAGATAGTAGATTAAAGCTATTCCATCGACCCCGGAAAATCTGGCCTGATGAGGCAAACACGCATAATTTCCAGTTCCCAATCCAAAATGTAAATCAAGATGCTCTTTGCCTCAGTGTCGCGTTCTTGAACGAAGCAGAGACAATACCCAAAGACCCGCTCGCCAGGCAATTTTGGCAAGGACTTGAACTAGGACAATTCCTCATTCAGCGTTGCGCCTCGTGTAATCGGGCTTTGTGGTATCCGCGACCCATCTGCATACAATGCGGCTCCATGGAATTGACTTGGGTTCCATGCACAGCCAAAGGAACACTCTATTCATACACCATAGTGCCAGAGACGAAAGACACAGCTGGGTCTTCTTCTTTTGTACTCGGTTTGGTTGAACTGGAAGAGAAAGTCCGGCTCTTTGCAAGGATCGAAGAAATTGATAGCGCCGAGATCGTCCTGGGAATGAAACTTCGAGCCAAGATAATCAAAGGCAGCCAAATCTTCCCATGTTTTGTCCCGTGTTGAGTTAGTTTGTAATCCATTATTGATGTATTCGTGTCTCCAACTCTGCTCCACCTTTTTCTTACATTGGGAGGAATCGAAACGTTTCTAGCAACACCTTAATAGTTCAGCACTGAAGTTGCATGCATGCAGCTCCATTCTGGACGGAGCAAGGTGGTAAATGAGCGGACGTCTTGATTAATTGATGCCGATGTTCACCCATCACTAAGAGAATCGGTCAAGTCGGTGTTTCCGTATCTTGCGACGCCATGGCAGCACAGACTCGAAACCAAGGGATGGAGTAGCTCCATTCCCCTAACATTGCGTTTTGGTCATCCAACGAATCACGCGATAAGACCTGATTCCAAGCCCGGCAGTGAGGCAGTTGGAGCTTCAGACCCAGAATTCGTGAAGGCCGATTATTTCGAGCGGTCGGGAATAGATTGCGCAATTCTCAACAACATTGAAGTTGCCTCTTGGCGGCTGCGCTCTCAGGACCCGAGGAAAGCGTTGCCCTGTGCTCCGATGCAAATGACTACCTCTTAGAGAATTGGATTGCAAAGGATGAACGGTACAAGCATGCCATCTGTGTTCCGACTAAGGACGTAGCAAAAGCCTGTGACGAAGTCCAGGAGACTTGGGAAGAAAAGAGGGATTGTTTCATTACTTGTCCCCCTCATAAACGTCCTAATGGGGAACAACTACTATTATCCAATATACGAGGCAGCTCAAGAGTAAGGCCTCCCCGTAATGCTGCATGTAAGCTCTGCAGACTTCATTTATCAGGGAGGCCAGGTTTTGACTGGAGGAGTAGGCCAGTCATATACTGAGCGTTATGTCAACTTTCATTTGACCGTGCAGGTACATCTCAAGTCTAGTGATAAATGGAGTTTTCGAGCGCTACCCGAAGCTGAGAGTTCTCTTCAATGAATGCGGTTTTTCTTGGGCGGTGCCGCTAATGTGAGACTGGATAAAGCTTGGCACGGACTTCGTATGGAGACGCCTTGGGTCAAGAAGCCTCCCAGTGAATACATCCGAGAGCATGTAAGATTCACAACACAGCCAATCGACGAACCCGAGAAGACGAGCGATCTGCATAGCATGATTCGCCTCCTGGGGATCGAGATGCTACTGTCTAGCTCGGACTATCCCCACTGGGATAACGATCCTCCTCAAATCATCTTCAAGAATCTTCCCGAGGAATTCAAAGAAAGAATTGCAGTAACAAATGCGGTCGAATTTTTTGGATTGTAACTAGGATTGAGGCATACGGAGCCGAGGATTGATTCATAACATGCTCGGCGCCAACCACGAGTATCTTCTTCTGAGCTCTGACTTTGGTAAGGGTTCCTATACCCCATTCCTTTTCCCGTCCAATAGTTGGATTCAAGATGCATGAGACAGGTGTTCCGAAAGCTTGAAAGTGACCTGTGCAGGCTTGATTGCAGCCAACGCAGGGAATTATGTCGTCGTACCTCCCTTCCCGAGCTTTGTTTGCAAACTCTGGGTCTGCGATCTGAGCTCGTAGCATGACGACCATATCAGCGTCGCCTGCGGTAAGAATGCTCTCTGCGTGCCGGGGGTCAAATATTCTTCCAACTGCAAACACTTTGCTTTCTGCACGACTTTCTTGATAGACGATGCCAGATATACGAATATGCCATGTTCGTAGTACATAGGTGGTGTGTTGAGATGAGGTGTATGACTTAGACTAGCTTGTGTCACATTGAAATAATGTATCATGTTTAACTGGTCGAGATCTTTCGCGATGCGTTTCATGTCGCCTGGAAAGAATTCATCCCCCACCATCCTAACCCCCAACACCCGCCTGTCAAGTGTCACATCATGAACGATATTGAGGACCTCGACAAAGAAGCGCATCCTATTTTCTCTCGAACCGCCGTATTTGTCTGACCTCTTGTTGTAAAGAGGAGACAGGAACTGCTGAATCAGGTAACTGTGCGACGCGTGGATTTCCACACCATCGAATCCCCCGTCGAGCAGATTCTTCGCAGTATTCGCGTATCCTCTTGTATCTCGCTTATTTCCCTGGTTGTCAATTCCCTTGGAACTGAGTAACCGTCTTGAAAAGCCATGCTAGGAACAGGTGAAACTGCCAAGGGAATTCGAATGTCGAGTTGCTGGTTTCTGTTCAAGTTATGGCATCCGGCGTGCCACAGCTGCCCTATCGTCTTTGCTCCATATTTGTGGACAATCTCTGTAAAGCGTCGAAATCTGGCAATCGAGGCTCTATCGAATGCGCGGACGTTTCTTGACAATCCGAATTCCGTTGATGGATGTACGGCGAGTTCTTCGGTTATTGTCAGAGCAACCCCGGCTTTTGCCTTTTCAGCGTGATAGAGAGCAATCCTCTCACCAAACAGCCCGTTGTCGCTCATCGCGCTAAAGCTCGCAGAACTAACAATTCTGTTACGCATGGTGACGGGGCCGATGTCTATCGGTTCGAATAGTATGCTCGGCACATACGTGCGGAACATCAAAATTGAATATATGCATTTAATGCAATTGCGATAGTGATCTCTTGCCATGGCGCTATCTCGAGCGTGATTCCTCGCATGAAGAGTTGGATAGGCGGGGTTGACGATGTAGGCGTTTATCTAGTTCTGGGCCGATTTCTCTTTCATGACTTCCAAGAGCCAGCTCCTTTAAGCAGCAGATGATATGTCTAATCAGGGAGTAGCAACTAGGGCATAATACTCTGCGCAATCAACCGCGCAGTATCGTAAACAGCATAGTAGATTATCCCCCCGACCGAATTAGTCCTCCCAGGCCAAGGGGCTTATGCAGTGTGGTAGGGCTTTCAAATCTTTGGAAAACCATTTAAAATCGGTCCTCTGGCATGCCGTCAGCGAGTTCGGACTCAAGTTAATGAAACCAGGATCTGCAATTTCACGAACTACTTCAATCATTATCATCGTCGTCGTTGTCATAGCCGCAATTGCAGCCAGTGTCTCCTACCAGATGCTTGCGACAAAAAGTTCTCAGAGCGTTAATCTAGTCATCGCGACGCTGCCAATAGCCGATTCTGTTCCTCTGTTTGTTGCCTACCAAGAAGGATATTTTGCTGCACAAGGACTTAATGTAACTCTAGACGTGGTTGCGAGTCCTCCACTCGTAAATTCAGCGGTCGAAAAGGGTTCGGCTCAGTTGGGCTTGAACAGCGTGGCATTCTGCGCAACTGCAAACGAGGCTGGATTTCCACTGAAATTTGTCACTCCTGTCGACATGGCAGCATATCCGAATGGAACCGCACAGGGGGTCTATCTTCCCAACGTTTCACCACACGCGATAGCAGTTCTCGCATCTTCGGGAATTAAGAACTTGACTGACCTCGAAGGCAAGTCAATAGGCGTCAACGCTCTTGCAAGTTCGTCCCAAACCAATGTTGAGTACCTACTTGCCCACTACGGAGTGAACCTTAGCTCGATCAGCTGGACGGTTTTGCCTTACCCTTCTAGTGTAGCCGCACTGGAGCAAAAGCGCGTCGATGCTATTCAAATCATCCAGCCGTTCATTACCGAAATGCTCATGGCGAACCAGTCTGGGCCAACCGCGGGTCAGTTCAGGATCATAGGAGATGATGACAATTACGGAATTCCGGACTCTGGTTTGATCACAGGGTATCTTGGCCTTTCATCCTGGATCAGTGCCCACGGTGATATTGTAAACAAATTTATCGCGGCTTATACAAAGGGTACCGAAACTACAAAGAACAACCAAACGCTAGCGAAACAGATTCTCGTCAACAAACTCGGACTAAATTCAACTGTTGCATCGCAGCTTTACCTGCCAGTGTATTGGGACACAACAGTTCCCTATATTTCGATACAGAAACAGATCGATATCCTTCTCCAATTTGGCGCTTTGAAGAACAAGAGCGATAATGCCACTCTACTGGTCGATCCGACTTACTTCAAATTGGGCCCGCCATAAACTCGCTCGGATTCTTCGACGCAATCCAAAGGTACCGCATAACTAACTAGACCTCGGCAGAAGAGAATCCTTTCGTGTCATTGTGCTAAACGAGAGGCAGCAATCGGATGCATGCGAATATACAGGGATGTGCAGAAGAGCCGTACATTTGCCTTTTCTCTCTTTTCGAGACACGTGCTCATCGAGCATTCTGCTTTTATAACATTGAGCTTAGGTTTCATCCATGGCCAGTTTACTTGAAGTAAAAGATCTGCACCTCAAGTACGCGAAGGCCAATCTTCAGGTACTGGCAGGAATAAGTTTCTCCCTCGAGGAGAGTAGTTTTACATCCATTGTTGGGCCCTCTGGGTGCGGCAAATCCACTCTTCTTCGTTGCATCTCCGGGCTCAGGCGACCTACGTCCGGCGAGGTAGTGTTATCTGGCAACCGTGTCACCTCCCCGGTTGAGGGTGTGTCACTCGTCTTTCAAGAATACAACAGATCGCTCTTGCCTTGGAGGTCCGTCCTGCGCAACGTGATTCTTCCCGTGGAGGATAAGTTACCCAAGAGTGAGGCTGAAAGACGCGCGAGTGATCTGCTAAAGGAGGTTGGGCTCACCGGTTTCGAGAAATACTTCCCCTGGCAACTTTCGGGTGGAATGCAGCAGAGGGTCGCGATAGCGCGCGCGCTTTCGTCTGACCCAAAGATCCTCTTGATGGATGAGCCCTTTGCCTCTGTTGATGCGCAGACTCGAATGACATTGGAAGATCAGCTGCTTCGATTATGGAAGGAGCGCGGTCTGACTGTACTATTTGTCACTCATGACATTGACGAGTCCGTCTATTTGTCTCAAAGAATAATCGTGCTCGGGAAGAGACCTTCGCGAATTATTGAGGATGTGGTGGTCAGGTTGCCATACCCACGCGATCAAGTGTCCACCCGCAATACTTCGGATTTTGCTGGTTACAGAACTGGCGTGTTTGAAAAGATAAGGGGAATGTTCTAGTGTGAGAATCCTAACCGACTACCTGTTCATTGTCGCAGGTGTTGGGGTATTACTCTCTATTCTCTTGATCTGGCAGATAGTGTCGATCACAAACGTTCTGCCAAGCACTATTTTCCCATCCGCCTATAGTGTGGTTCTCTCCTTCTTCTCTCAGGTGGAGAACGGGAGCGTGATTCTAGCTGTCATTTACACTCTGTCGAGGTTGTTTGAGGGCTATTTATTCGCTGCAGCAATCGGGATAGTCGCCGGAATATCAATAGGATTGAACAGGTTGGTGAATCGAAGCCTGGACCCGCTCGTCCAATTTCTTAGACCGATGCCCTCGGTGGTACTGATACCGCTGGCAATACTCTACTTCGGGTTGGTTGACAGCGTCATCATCTTAATCGTAACCTACGCGTCTCTCTGGCCGATTCTAATCAACACGATTGACGGCGTGCGCTCCATAGACCCGCTAGTCATTGAAACCGCAAACCAGCTTAGGATCACTGGACTCAAGCGCCTAAGAAAGATAATTCTGCCAGCGGCCGCACCCTTCATAGTCAGCGGACTGAGAGTCAGTCTGGGGATAGCTTGGATAGTTGCCGTCACAGCGGAGATGATCGGCGGAATCGTTTCGAACGGTGTTGGCGTCTCCATATTCTACTATCTGAACAGCGGAAATCTTGCGCCAATGTACGGCGCAATAATAGCCGTCGCCATATTTGCATACTTTCTAAACAGAATATTGCTTGTAACTCAGTACCGTCTTATGCCTTGGGTCGCGAGGTCAAGTAGGATGCTGGATCATGAAGCTTGAGTACTTGTACGGCGTTCTGCCGATTGCCGTAATTCTTGTCGTCTGGCAGCTCTTGCCGCAGTTGGGCATCGTGCCGCAACAATTCCTGCCCAAAGTCAGCTCCGTGTTCTACGAAATTTATACCTCGGCGTTACTCGGGCAGGGGAGATACCAACTAGGTGCCAATTATCTTTTCACGATCGAACGAACCTTGCTCGGCTTTGCTCTTGCCGCAATTATTGCAGTGCCACTCGGAATCGTGATCGGTTCAAGTAGGAGCGTAAATCGAATTTTGGAGCCCACGCTGGAGGTCTTCAGGCCTTTGCCCCCAGTGGTCCTCATCCCTTTTTTCATTTTGATCTTTGGAATCAACGACTCAATGTACGTTGCCTACATCGCTTTTGGCGCTGTTTGGCCCATCCTGATCAATACGATCGATGGAGTCAGGGAAATAGAACCACTATACTTGGATCTTGCAAAGTGTCTCATGATGAATAAAGTAAGGAGCTTCTTTAGAATCCGGCTGCCTGCCACGTCGCCCTACATAGTTAGCGGAATGAGGGTGAGCCTCTTGCTGGCTCTGCTCGTCACGGTAGCTATCGAGATGGTGACTGGCCACAACGGGCTAGGCTTCAGCGTTGTCTATGCGCAAGAAGAATCCGATGCCACGACGCTGTACTCGGTTATAGTCCTGCTCGCCATCACAGGTTACGTCTTCGACTTGTTGTTTGTACAAGCGGAGAACCGCTTCATGAAATGGTATAAATTGTCCCAGAATTTGACCTAATTTAGGAGCGGTCGTGTCTTAGATACTATGAACGTGGCGACTATGGAAAGCATAGAAGAAGAGTTCTGGAATAAAAGTGAGCTAATCAGACCCAGACACACTGCAATTATCGTGATTGACATGCAAAACGACACCTGCAAGCAGGACAGCCCATTGGGGAGAGCAGGCTGGGACATGTCTTCCGTCGCGGGGATGGCACCCAGACTGGCCAATTTTCTCACGGCGACAAGGAAACTTGGGTTCAAGGTGATTCATACTAGAAATATCCATTCTTCAAACACAAATTCCGGGGTAAGGCTAAGACAAGCCAGGAAATCGAAATGGCCAATCTTCGCAGAAGCATCGACTACAGGATCGGCTTGGTATGACAAATTCAGTGAGTTTAACCCGTTGCCGGGGGAAGCGATAATAACAAAACATAGGTACAGTGCATTTGTAGGAACTGACCTGACCCAAGTACTCAGAGCCAACTCGATAAGGACTTTAGCACTGACTGGAGTAGAGACCCACGTTTGCGTTGAGTCGACTGCCAGGAGTGCCTTCATGGAAGACTTTCATGTACTCCTGATTTCTGATTGTACGGCAACACAAACTGCTCCGAACCAGAAAGTAGCCTCGGAAATTATGCGTAATGTCACGTTGGACATTATCGATGAATACTTTGGCACTGTCATGACTTCCGACGAATTCTTACTGTTGGCAATGCAAACGAAGACGCTTGCTTGAGTAAGAGAACTCGACAGATGAAATGGCCATTGATTTTCTTTATCCTTCTCAAAGAAAGGTGAGAATTTCTGTATGCAATCAACCATACAGCGAACGACCCAAGCAAACAAATGGATTGGAAGCAGACTGAAGAGAAAGGAAGACCTCCGCCTGATCGCGGGGCGTGGACAATTTGTCGATGACGTTCGCTCTCCACACGCACTTTCAATGGCCATCCTACGCAGTCCGCACGCTCATGCCAAGATACTAGGAATCGACACTTCGAAGGCTCTCTCACGTTCAGGTGTTCATGCGGTAATAACTGGCGCTCAGGTTGCTTCGCGGTTCAAGCCGCTACGTCCCCGTGTACCATCGGTGCCTGCGAACGATTTCTCCATTGCGGTCGATAAAGTCACCTACGTTGGAGAGCCAGTGGTCCTCGTAGTAGCAAAGGACAAGTACTCTGCGGAGGACGCCCTGGAAGACATCGAAGTCAGCTACGAACTTCTCAAGCCGTTCTTAGATGTGGAGCGCCACAACGAATCAATGCCGATTCACGAAGGGATGAAAAGCAACGTGGCTTGGCAGGACACATTCAGTTTCGGCGACGTTTCGGCTCCGCTGGACAAGGGAGACTTTGTTATCAGGGAGAAGTTTCACTTCCATCGCTTTACCTCGGCCCCGCTCGAACCGTTCGCAACGTTCGCGGACATGGACAAGGCTACGGGTGTCCTGACAATACAATCGCAGAGCCAGGTTCCTGGGAGGGACATCCCTATGATTTCGTATGTCTTAGGAATCCCTTCGAACATGATTAGGTTCGTGACGAGGGACATCGGAGGTGGATTTGGGATCAAGGTATCAGCCTTCCCTTACATCTTGCTCACTGCAATAGCTTCCATAACGACCGGGAGGCCGGTAAAGTGGTTCGAGGACAGAACGGAGCACCTCATGGCAAGCGCGCACGGCAACGAGAGAATTTGGGATGCGAGCGCTACATTCTCGGAGAACGGGATGCTGAAATCGCTCATCTTCAAAGGTGTGGACGTACAGGGCAGTTATCTAAGATCTCCCGAGCCGATTGGGTGCGTTATCTGGAATCAAGTTTCGTGCAACGTGTACAAGGTGAAGAATGTCCTGGTGGACATTTCCGCGATACTTACCAATCGTTGCCCCGTGAGTGCGAACCGCGGGTACGGTCGTATGCAGTACCTATTCGCCGTCGAGCGCCTCATGGACATCGCTGCCAGGAAACTGCATCAATCCTCTATCGAGATAAGGAAGCTGAATTACATCGGACCGGATGACTTTCCTTACACGACTCCGAGCGGTTGCGTATACGATAGTGGACAGTACGAAAAGACGCTGAACAAAGCACTCGAAATTTCAGAGCATCAGAAGTGGAGGGAGATTCAAATAAAGAGCAGGGGAAGCAGGATGATTGGAATTGGAATAGCCCACGTAATAGAGTCGGGCGGCGCAAATTACGCTCAGTTGAGGCTCCTGAACCCCGAGGCGAAAGTTTCTGGCTGCCCCGAGGGCGCGACCATTAACATAGATCCGTCTGGCAAGATCTTCGTCATGCTTAGCTCCGCGCCCCAAGGGCAGGGTCATGAAACAGTGACCGCTCAGATAGTGGCAGACGAATTAGGCGTTGAGCCCGCGGATGTCACCGTGCTTCCTGGTTTCGATTCGTTTACCCACCCGTATTCCGCCCTTTCGGGAACATCCGCGAGTCGATTCGCGGGGGTCGGAACTGGCGCGGTCGTGGTTGCATGCAGGAGGCTAAGGTCAAAGATAGTTGCAATAGGGGCTCATTTGATGGGCGCAAAGATGGAAGACTGTCAGTTTTCAAATGGTTCGGTCAGATTGGCAGGTAACCCCGAGAAGTCTTTGTCAATGCGGGAAATTGCCGCAGTTGCAGGGACGGACCCTTACGCGCTTCCGCAGGGATTCGACCCGGGCTTGTCCATAAGCGCAATGTACGATTTTCCTTACGGTACGTTACCCGACAGGAACAAGCGGATGAACAACACCAGCACATATGCGAACAATGTCCACGTCGCCGTGATCGAAATTGACAAGGAGACCGGCAAGGTCAAGCTACTCAAGTATGTCGTAGCCGACGATTGTGGAATTGCTCTAAATCCTATGATTGTTGAGGGTCAGGATCACGGAGCCGCGGCCCACGGAATTGCCGCGGCCCTTTATGAAAATCTAGCCTACGACGGAGACGGGCAGCTGCTCTCATCAACCTTCATGGACTATCTTGCTCCCAGCGCGGTGGAGCTTGTGGACATCCCTGTCGGACACGTTGTAACACCGTCTCCGTTCACGCTCCTCGGGACAAAGGGAATGGGCGAGGGATGCGGGACTCCGCTCCCGGCAATTGCTAACGCAATCGATGACGCAATTCACGACGCGTCTTCTGCACACACGATAACCAGTTCGCACAATACTCCTGAATTCATTTGGAGGATTTTGAATTCGAAACCGTACGGGTAGAAGGAAAGAAGAGAGAGAGGAAGAAGGAACTCATTTAGCTACGATCCTGTCGTACACGCACTTTGCCGCGGCGATGTCGAAGAGGGCCATCCCTGTTGTCTTGAATAGAGTGACGTCTTCCTTGCTCTTTCGACCTTCCACCTTCTTGGACACAATGTCTGCAATTTCAACGATTGAATTAGGGTTTAGTAGCCCTCTTTCGATCGGTTCCACCACATCGCCCGACATATCCGCAATAAGCTGTTCCTTCGAATCCACTACGAATAAGTCTGCCATAGAAATCGCTTCGTCATCTATCTGCCGAGATCTGTTTGGGCCACCAGAGATCGATGTTACGTGAACCCCTCTATTCAATTCCTTTCCCAGGACTACTGGTGAAGTAGCTGTAGTAGCTTCTATGATTACGTCGGATTCCCGAAGAGCTTCTTCCAACGAGGAAACGGCCAACACATTCGTGCGCGGTCCCAATTCTTGGCTCATTGATTTGCAAAATGAGTCCCTCCTCTCCATGTTTCTGCTGTAGACCTTCACTAATTCGATGTCTCTGACGGCACAGCAGCTGAGGGCTTGAGTTCGAGCGTGCAATCCCGACCCGAGTAAGCCAAGATGTGCTGAGCTCGGGTTTGAAAGGTACTTGATTGATATTGCTCCAACCGCGCCGGTTCGGAGCCTGTTGAGATAATGAGAATTGATTAGGCCAGTTAATCTCCCACTATCCACCTCGTAGAGGCTGATGATTTCAGAAGAAGAGGGCCCTGATCTTTCTCCGATAAACTCAGAGACCCAGAAGCCCTGCTTTGTTCCCACCACACCCATTTTTTCTATAAGGGCTGACATGACCCTGTAGGTTCCATGCTTTGATTCTAGCTTATTTCTCAGAAGGTTCTTTGCGTTGCCTTTCGAGTACTCAGACATCGCAAGTTCGATCGAATCAATCAGATCTGGAATAGCGATCTTGCTTCGCACTTCGTCGTCTGAAATTATTCGCAAGGCGAAGAAAGATTCAGCTCCCAGACGTTCAACTGGCTATGTTGGGCCACTTCATAGCCACTCGTTCGTGCAGATCTTTACTGACGATCACTGATTTCGGGAACTCATTTATCCATTCGAATGGCCTACAGGCGTCAATGATAGCTCTCGAGCTTGAGTAACTTTTTGCGGGTTTCCGAATCAGTGGGTCTAGAGGATTGCTCGGCGCTCTATGGATTATGTCTATGCTCGTCGCGGGATCGCTCCTAGTGGACAGGGCCCATATGACTTCCTGTAGGTCGGTCGGATCGACGTCCTCATCAACAACTATGACGTACCGGCCCATGCTCGCGCCTTCTTGGCACTGAGCCGCAACGAACCCCGCTTGTTTGGCTTGACCCAAGTATCTTTGTTTGATAGACACAACAGTCCAGAATTGGCAGGCGCCTGCCTCGTGCCGCCAAACCTTCACGACGTCAGGGATTCCGGCCTTTCTCAGCCGGTCCTTTATGGCAGCGGACTCTAGGACGGTGCGCCAGTATGAGTGGTCAAATGGCGGTTTACCTGTCAATGAGCCCAAGATGATTGGATTATTCCTGTGATAGAGAGCCTTAAGCCTGATAGCCGGGCGGGGTGCCCTGTCGCCTGCATAGTATCCCGTGAACTCCCCGAACGGTCCCTCCTCCAGAAGATCTCCAGGATAAATGAAACCCTCTGCGGCGATCTCACTAGAGGCTGGGATTGGGAGACCCGTCAATTTCCCTTGAAAGACCTCTATTGGTTTCTCATTGATTGCGCCCGCGTAGTTGTACTCGGACAACTCGTAGGGAATGGGAAGGCTCGATGCAAGGTACACCAAAGGCTCGTGCCCGAAACTCAGGGCAACGGGGCAGGGCTTTCCTATCGCATGATACTTTCTTATCTGGATGCTCGCGTGGTGGATGTCCTCGATCAGAACGCAGAGTGCGTTCTTGCTGCTTATCATGACCCGGTAAGTGCCGAGATTTACAACTCCGATGTCAGGGTCGCGTGTGATTACGGTCCCACCCGTGCCAATGTATCGGCCCCCGTCCTCTTCGTGCCACTTTGGGGCTGGAAACTTGAATAGATCGATTTTTCCTTCATCGAGAGTGTTCGCCATTACATCAGCGTCATTCCTGACCCTCGGGGGGAAATTCTTCGCCCTCTCCTCCCAAACGAAGGGCTTGCCTTCTAGCGAGGAAACAAGCTTCGAGTGGTCGGAAGTTGGCTCGAATCCAAGGACCGCAGAGAGCCTTTTCGGACCGGAGAGCATGCATGTCAGGACCCGATATCCTGAAGGGTAGTCGACTATTTCATCAAATAGTAGTGCCGGGCCCCTCTTTTTCGCGTTGAGATCAGTTAGGGCACCAATCTCCAAATTCCAATGAGCCCCTTTTACAACTTGTAGCTCGCCCATTTCCGTCGCTTGGGTGATGTACTCCCTCAGGTCCATCGAAGATCTTTGCTCTCCTTTTCTTGCGTGAATTTTTGAAAGTCTCAGTTTATAAACGATTCAAGGCGAATCACGAAATCGTCAGAAAGAAGAGGAAGAAACTTTTGGAGGAATCCTGCTCTAGCTCATAGAAAAAAAGAGTTGCTGAGAATTACTCGATCAATTTGCGACCGCTACGAGCATATAGTAGTAGTATTCGATGGCTCTGAGGAGCAGCTGTTCGTCCACGCTTCTGGGAATCATATCAGAGCTTCTATGATAATAGAGATCATTATGAGTAAATATTGTTGCAACTGGAACGCCCCTTTCATAAAACGCCTGTTGATCGAAACCGCGTGGAGGACTCCATTCTGTGACTCGAATTCTGTTCTCTCTCTTAAGACCCGCCTTCTTCAAAGCCCTCTTGCAGATTTCGTTCATATTATAGGATTGAGGACCGAGTTCTCCTCCGGATGCGTTGATTATGAGCTCCTTGGCGCCTCTGAAACATATTGCGTCTATATTAACAAAGGCAGCAATCTTCGGAGTCAATCCAATCTTATCCAAGTGCTGGGCGAAACTCCTCGCTCCGATCTTTCCCCACTCTTCTCCGCAGGTCGCCGAGAATATGATCGTTCTGTCTGTGCCTCTTTGTCTGCAATAATTGGCAAATTCCAATAAAACGGCGCAGCCCGCCGCGTCATCTACGGCGCCGCAGCTGTCAACTGCTTCGGGAACGCCCTCTGCGCCTTGACTATCGAGATGAGCGTTGACAACAATGATCTCTTCAGGCTTCTTTCTTCCCTGAATTATGCCCTCGACTCGTAGCGTCTCTGTTTGTGGTTCGAATTGGGCCTCACATGTATACCTTAACCTGACGTTCGTCTTGCTATGCGATTCCATTGCCCTAAGCATTGCGAGATTGTCCGAAGAACCTATTATGGCCGAAGGTTCCAAATTGCCTGCTACAATGTGGGGCTGCACAATTGCGAGCCCTTCGTCTCTGCCGAAAATGTTGCCGACGCACTTTCCGCCTTCGCTCCTGATCGAGAACCTAGTACAAGGGAAGCTACCCATTAGATTCACGGTTCCCTCATACGCGAGCGAGCCCACGATTCCGTCTTGGTCAGTAGAGTCGGAGTAAACTACGGGACCGAATTCGAGGTCTCGTTCCTCGGGGGACCTAATTTGAAGCGATGGCTTACCCTTAATCTTCCACCCCGTTACTTTCACAGCAAACGTATCTGCTTCTATCCCACGATTGCTAAGACGCTTTGCAATGTACTCGGCACAACGTCTTTCGTCTCCAAGGCCGGTGTGCCTGTGTTTGAAATCTCGCGCGAGAACTCGAATCGTTTCCAAGGAGGTGTCGCGAGCTTCGGCAAAATCAAGGGGACTCGAATTCAAAGATATCGCTACCCATAACTCTTAGCTTTCTACGACTTTCTTCCCTGTCTTTGCAATCATCCGTTCACACGACGCTGCTCAGAAAGTCTTCCAGAATCCTATTGAATTCGGCGGGGTTCTCCCAGTGGACGAACCTCTCTGATTTCGGCACAAATATTTCCTTGAAATTCGCCATGTCCTTCAGAAGATCCGGGTTATCTGGATAAGGATCTTTAGCGCCGCAGATCCCAAGCACCGGCACCTTCACCTCACGGAATCGCTTGATAAGGTTCGGCACTGACGATCCGAACTCGTTCATCTTATCATAAGCCTCGGGAGGCCTGTTTGCGAACATGCGGGCAAATTTCTCCACTATCTTTGGGTCACTCGGAAAGATTTGGAAGACCTGCTTGCCTTCTCGGATGAGAAATTGGACTAACGCTTCCCTTCCTCCCTCTAAATAGACCTCGGTAATCTTTGGCGTGCGGGTCGGCCAGAGGTTGATTCCGGAGGGATAGTCCGGTCCCAGTATCTCAAGCCAGGATTCCATTACTAGCGCGCGCACTTGATCGGGATAGTTGATGGCAAAGTTGGCACCGATTGTGTTCCCGAAGGCGACCCCGATGATGACTGGCCGTTGAATATTTAATGCGTGGAGAAGGAAGGCCAGGTCGCGTGTCTGGTTCTCTAGGGAATACCCGTAGCTCGTCATCTGAGTCCTGCCGTGACCGCGCCTGTAGTAGGTGAAACATCGATATTTTTTCGAAAATTCTGAAAACTGGTACTCAAAGTACTCGATCCCGTGGCTTTCGCCGTGAACGAACACAAGCGGGGGTCCGCTTCCGACGTCTTCATAATAGAACTCACAGTTGTTTACTTTCACGTGGGGCAACTAATCAAAGTCTGATGCCGAGGGAATGACGCTAAGGTATATAAAAAGGAGCCAGCTGCTCCCTTGTTGGAATTCAGCTCTCGAGCACTGCTCATGCTTCAGTTCAGGCTTCGGAATCCCTGCGGAAGAGTCAAGCAGTTGCTTCTATGCTGGCCCAAGTTCATGTTCAGGTATCAATCCAAACCTACACTTTCAGCACAGAAATTGGACTGCTGACCAAGCCAGCAAATCAATCGCAGGCTCAGTTATACCAGTTAAGGTGGTTCCCTTCTAACGGCGATGCATACTGGGTTCTGTGGCCACTGTTCAACACCGCAGCTTATCCGCCTGCAGCGTATAACTATGGATTCTTCCACAACACGACAATTGATAACATCGTCAACCAAGGCCTTCAGACAGTAAATGGCCGTCAAACGTACTTCATTCAGGCCCAGCAAAGAACGAAATTGCAAGAGCAGTGGGTGAGACGCTCCTCAAGAACTGGCTCTTCGCAAATGCCCACATTAGAATCGTTGTGACGAGATGCGTGGGCCAGTCAGGATTAGACCCGCGCAGGGCCATCAGATCATCAACATTCATTATGGCGTACCCTTTTCCCGCATATTTCGGGGAAAAGCAGTAAGACTCCTAATCTCCTCGGTGAGAAAGAAATCGCCCTACTCGGTTGATGCGAAGCTAAAGTCGCTGAACTACATGGACTCGGTCCTGGCAAAGCTGCAGGCAAACGCAGCTCAGATGGACGATGCAATTCTCCTCGATATGAATGGAAACCTCGCCGAGGCCACGGGGATGAACATATTCGTTGTAAAGGGGAACAGAGTTTCCGTCCCGACGACCACCGCGTCTCTAGCGGGCATCACGCGCAGGGTAGTACTGGACATCGTCTCAACAGAGCTTGGATTTAGTGCACAAGAAACAGACATCACCCCCCATGACCTCTACACAGCAGACGAAGCCTTCCTCACCGGTACCGGCGCAGGCATTGTTCCAATTGAGGAAGTGGACGGCAGGAGGATTGGTTCAGGATCTCACAAAATAGTTCAGAAAGTCAAAGAAAAATACGAGCAGGATATCCGAGAGCATTCCGTGGAGATAAATGAAATGCCATTGAAGTACTTGTAAACCTTCAGATGTAGGAATGTACGCCCACCCCCGGCGCTCAAACGCACTAATTCGACTCAAAGGGTGTTGCGCTCATCAACGCCATTGGTATGATTTGATGTACCTGTGTGTCACTAGTGTAATGCGATACTCCTCGTCGATTAAGATTAGCGGTCGGACAAGAGGTTTTTCTGGTTAGAATTCGTGGCGGATCGAGAAGGTTGCGCATTGGAGCCTAAAAAATCCTTAAAGGGCAAGCGCGATCTAACGGCCACGCTATGCAAACTGCCGTTTCAAGACGAAACGACGGACAGCGACACCGATGGATTCACAGCATGTGCGGGATGTGCCTCCACGGGTGCGGCATACAGGTGCACGTTGTGGATGGCGTCGCAGTAAAGATAGATCCCGACGCTGACAATCCCGACAACCTCGGTCGATTATGCGCCCGGGGAAATAGCGGCTTAGGGAAGCACTACAACCCCGCTAGAATCAAGAATCCTCTAGTTCGCACCAATCCTGAGAAGCACTGGGACGCCGATCAGAAGTGGAAGGAGGTCACTATGGACTACGCGCTCGAACTCGTTGCGGAGAAGTTGAAGCGCATCCACTCCAAAGATCCACGCAAATTGTTGTGCTCGTTCGGCGAATTCCAGCGCTACTGGACTAGAATCTGGCCCCTGGAAGCATATGGTTCACCGAATTTCTTCAATGCTGTTGGAACTGCTTGTGGGGCCGCATACCACACCGTGAACGGAATGTTCCAAGGAGCATTCGCAGCAATACCAGATTACAACTATTGCAACTATCTGATTCAACTCGGCTCAGGAGACGGCTTCGAGGCTCACCTTCACCTTCCCGGGACGGCAAAGAGGGCCGCCGACGCTAGAATGAGGGGCATGAGGCTTGTAGTCGTAGACCCGAGGCTAAGTGTTGCCGCCTCGAAGGCAAACGAATGGGTCCCAATCAGGATAGGAACCGACGGGGCTTTCGTAATGTCTCTGATGTACGTTATGGTACACGAGCTCGACATGTATGATAAGGAATTCCTGAAAAAACACACTAATGCCCCCTATCTGGTTGGACTGGATGGCTACTTCGTAAGGGATAGTCAAAGCCGCGCCCTAATTTATGATTCTGTTGAAGGAAGCCCGAAGAGTTGGGAGGACGACGGAATCAAAGATTACGCATTGACCGGGACATACGCGGTCTCCGGAGTTGAGTGCCGTCCTGCATTTGATTTATTCAAACAGAAGCTGCTGGATTACAAACCGGAAAGAGTTTCGAAAATCACAACTATACCCGCGGGCACCATTAGACGAATCGCAAAGGAATTCGCAGAGGCTGCCCAAGTCGTTTCCAAAGTCGACGTCGATGGTAGGCAGTACAGTCTGCGCCCCGCCTGTCTCCAATGGTACAGGGGTGCGCACGGGCACAATCACAACTTCCTGGACAACTTCGTTTTCAAGACTATCAACGCACTTATTGGAAATCTAGACAGTCCGGGCGGACACTTGGGCGTGCCGATGGGCTGGAGCCCCTACGAGTGGAAGGGCGACCTGTGATTCAATACAATCGAAAAGGGCCAGGATGGAGTCATAAAGCCCTCGCTCTACCAGATACGCCCTCCTGTTGCTTTCAAGTTCCCCCCTGATCGGTATCAGCTCTCCGAGTACTTTCCGATCGGGGTTCAGCCCGGAGAAATCAGCCCGCAGATAATCAACGATCACGAAATGTTCGGATTGGAAAGGCCCGAAGCCTTGTTTTCGTTTCACTCCAACCCGGTCTGGAACATGCCCGGGACAAAAGACGTCCTTCAAGTGATCCGCGATCTCGATTTCGTAGTTTCGATAGACATAACCGCAGTGGGCGAGACGACGATGCTCTCGGACGTTGTGCTCGCTGACAGGACTTTTCTCGAAAGCTGGTCGCTCTATAATGTCGAGGCCCCCTTCGTCACGGGCCACGCTCTCCGCCAGCCCGTAGTAGAGCCACCTGCGGAGACAATGGACGGAACAGACATCCTCTCAGAACTCTCGGACAGAATCGGCATACTGCATAGATGGAACAATGCCCTAAATGGCCGCTTGGGGCTATGGAGGGATCCAAAGCTATTGCTGGATCCAGGCAAGAAGTACTTTATCGACCAAATCCTCGACAGATTCGCGAAGTCGCTGTATGGTGATGAGCAGGGCCTTGACTGGTTCAAGCAGAACGGGACGAGCATGAGATTGAGGAAACCAAGTGAACTGTATTCCCAGCACGAAATGAGGATTCCGTTCTACCACGACTATGTAAAGCGAGCCGGCGACGAACTCAAGGAAAACATGACCAAGGCTGGGCAGGAATGGATGAAGAATTGGAAGTTTGATGAATATCAACCTCTTCCTGAGTGGCGCCCGGGACTCACATACGAGGAGGAGCCAACAGAATACGATTTGGTGGCGGGCTTTTTCAAGACCCCGATTTCTACTTTCGAGGACCTCGCCAACATTCCATGGGTTGTAGAAGTGGCTGGAAACAGACCTGATGTGACCTATGTTTGGATCAACAGCGAAACCCGAAGAAGAAAGGGCATCAAGAATGGAGATCGCATAAGAATAACTTCGAAGTATTCCTCGGTCGAAGGTGTTGCATGGTTGACAGAAGGTGTGCACCCTGAAGCGGTTATGATGAGCCAGGCTGGGCGTCCACACATCAAGAGCAGATACAAGATTTCGACAGCCCCGATGTTTAACGAGTTGGTAAGAGCCGATCTGTCAAACATAGACCCGATATCCGGAGCTTACGAAACCGAGGTCAGAGTAAAGGTCGAGGCGATTCGGTAACACTGACCAAGAGGACGGTCACAATCTACTCTGTGGGAACAGCTTACTCAAACTTGCTACCCCAGCAGGTGAACGAGGTCCAATTTGAGGGAGACTCGATTGAGAGTCTGCTCAGATCTATCAAATCGACCGAACCCGATGGGGTGGAGCGTTCCCTCTACGATGATCTAATTGATACAGATGGCTCATACAAGAGCGGGTGGGCTATCTCCGTCAACCGGGAAATTGTCGCAGCTGAAGACCTGTTAAAACCCGTACCAAACCTTTCAGAGCTCGTCGTAATTCACATCATCCAGGTGCCCGCCGGAGGATAGACTTGGTTGAAGCGGTTTTGAATTCTAGATGACAAGGCTGGGAATAATAATCGATCATGCGAGGTTAATAGGCTGTCAATCAACACGGTACTACAAGATCCGTATATTCGGCGGACACACCCGGTTGGCATGAGAAAGTTTCTGGTTACGGGGTCATCGCAATCCTTCTCTTGCTCTCTCTGTCAGGAAGTGGGGGCAAAACAATCTTCCAGCAGGTAAAAGACTGAACACTTGTGAAATTAAGAGATATTAACTCCCTTGCCAGCCGATGAGAAAAATCGGTCTAACTTTTTATCTAACGGTCCTGCAACAAATCTCCGAGCTTAAGCTTGTCTCTGAGTCAGGAAGCCAACAGAACGGTGCGAACCATATGCCGCTCCTGCGGGCATGGTGGGTGCGGAGTCTATGTCACCGTGAAGGACGGGAGAGCGGTAGCAATTGCTCCCGACAAAGATCATCCAATAAGCAAGGGGTACATTTGCTCAAAGGCTTACGGAGCGCTTGAGCTCGAATATCATCATGATAGACTGCTTCATCCCATGAAGAGAGCGGGTCGGAGAGGCGAAGGCAAGTGGGAGAAGATTTCCTGGGGTCAGGCCTTTTCCACCATCGCAGACAAGTTGAATCAGCTGAAACAAGTGTCGGGCGCAGAGTCCGTCGTATTTGCTCACGGTACAGGAAGGGATTTCCATAGATTTGTCTACAGGGTCGCCAATCTCTTCGGCACGCCAAACGTAATGTCTCCCGGCCACATGTGCTACGTTCCGCGGGTCGCCATCTGTCATGCGATGGGGATGGAGATTCCTCTTTGTGATTATGAAAATCACCCCGGTATCATCGTAGCTTGGGGTAGCGACCATCTTGTTTCCAATCCGGACGAAAACAAGGGAATCAACCTTGCGAAGGAGGTCCGAGCCGGTTCGAAATTGATTGTGGTCAACCCAAGAAGAATCGGCATAGCCGACAAGGCTGACATGTTTCTCCAAGTGAGGCCAGCAACGGACACAGCTCTTGCCTTGGGAATGGCGAGGGTTATTGTGAAGGATGAACTGTATGACAAGAAGTTCATCGAGGATTATTCTTTCGGATTTGACAAATTTGCGCAGCGAATCGAAAAGTACGATCCGAAGACTGTGGAAGAGATTACCTGGGTTCCCTCAAATCAGGTTGTAGAAGCTGCGCATCTCTACGCAACGACAAAGCCAGCCTGCATCCAGTGGGGTGTAGGAATCGAGCAGAATCTGAACTGCGTGGACGCCGATCGTAGCTTGATCTACCTGGTAGCAATGACAGGCAATCTGGACGTCCCGGGAGGAAATGTAACTTTCGGTCTCCCCCCGGTTCTCCCGAGAAGCGAGTTCTCCCTTTTCGCCTCTCTTCCTCCAGGTCAAAGAGCAAAAATGCTGGGCGGGGAGAAGTACAAACTTGCCGCTTCGATAGGTCGTCTTACTCCTCATACGGTCTGGGATGCAATTCTGGACGGAAACCCATATCGTGTTAGAGCGCTTGTTGTCTTTGCTAGCAATCTCTTGCTTGCAAGAGAAAACGCAAGGAGAGCATACAGGGCGCTTAAAGAGGTGGAGTTCTTCGTCGCATGTGACATTTTTAAGACGCCCACAACCGAGATGGCAGACATCGTGCTTCCCGCGGCAACATGGCTTGAAAACGACAATATCGCGGATTACTGGAAGATCCACGGGTACGTATTCCCAAGAGTGAAGGCGGTCGAGCCTCTGGGAGAAGCAAGGCCCGACCATGTCATCCTAAACGAACTCGGAAAACGTCTGGGCTTTCCGGAATTCTTCTGGGACACATACGAAGAATCGCTTGATTTCATATTAAAGCCAGCAAATCTGAGATGGACTCAGTTCAAGAATATCCCCTATCTGAGGAGCCCTGTCGAATTTAGAAAGTACGAGAAGAAGGGATTTGATACGAAGACTGGGAAGTTCGAGTTTTATCTAACAAAGTACGAAGAATGGGGATACGATCCGCTACCTGACTACAACGAGCCGCCGGAGAGCCCGAAAAGTGACACAGAGTTCGTCAAGAGATACCCCCTTGTCCTCACAACTGGTCACCGTATTTTCGAATTTTTCGGCTCCGAGCACAGACAGTCCCCATCTCTGAGGAAGAGGCATCCAGATCCTCTCATCGAGATTAACACAAACAAAGGACACGAACTAGGGATAAAAGATGGAGCCTGGGTCAGAATAGAATCGCCGCGTGGATCTATAAGAATGAAAGCAAGACTCACTGACAGGATTGATCCACGGGTGGTAAGCGCGGAGTATGGATGGTGGTACCCGGAAAGAGAGGCTCCTGGATTTGACTGGCAGGAATCAAACATCAACATTCTCACATCCGACGCCGACAGGTTAGATGCGGGGATGGGAGCGACTAATCTTAGAGGCTTGATGTGCAACGTGAGACCTTTGGGCGAATAGAGGTAGTTTTGTAGAATCCAGATTAACTATGGGATTTTTGACTGTCCTGAACAAGAAAAAGTGAAATGAGAGATAGGACACTTTAATCGTTCGTTCGAATTATGTCCAGATAGTTTTCACCTAGGAGAACAACCAGAAGAAGCGTTGTGCTAGCATCTCGATACTCTTCAAACCGCTTGTTGAAGTGCCTCGGCGTTCCGGAGCATTTCTCCATGTCGGAGACTTCGTGAACAAGTTGCACAATTTGACAACGCTGCAATTCCTTTGATCGTCCGCATACGCTTATGTAAGCGAGCAACGTGGATAGCCTGCTAGACTTATGTGATGTGTAACATCAATTTGTAGCAAGTCCTACATACGGAAAAAGGCTCTTAGCCGCTAGGGGCTACTCGATTTCAATTGTTTCTCCGTATGGATCTTCTCCCCGAAAGACCACAGTGACTATTCGATGACGGGTGCTTTCAAGCGAGCTTTGCGAGGTTATACCAATCCTAGGCATGAGAATTCGAAGTGGGGCCTCTAGCAAGTCTCTAGATACCCAGGAAAGTACTGGGGGAGACTATAAGCAATAATGGCGTTAGTTTCCAAGTTAATCAGGATTGAATATCTGGCGTTGGCACTTCTCACAAGGCATCTGGTAGAATGTTTCCAGATTTGCTTTTACGTTTAAACGTCAGTGAATGGCAGTAGTGAAAATGTACACCCCTCGTGCGCCAATTGATTTCAATGCAAGCTGATACCTTGACATGAAGATCCTGATTTCAACTGTGAGTAGCGCCGCGATTTTCGCCCACTCCCTTCAGATTTGTCTCGGATTCGACGCAGACACTGAATTTGTTCCGGCCACTGTTCTCGAAGACTGCGAAATTTCATTTGGGGTGGCCACTTGACGGGACTTCGAAAGATAGCTGTGATAGTATCAGCGATGCTCATTCTCTTATCAGGGACCTTACTTTCCGTCTCAAGTATACACACTTCCGCAACCGCCCCTCACTACCTCGGCTTCTGGCTTCAGGAGGGGAACATCGTTGGGTACATGAGCCCCTCGTCTTTTGTGCAGCAATACTTCGGAACCCCGCCCTACCCATCTGGACTCGAGATGATGACGACGGGACCGACAAACTACTTTAGATTGAAGACAACCTCAACAGCACAGTATACCCTACAGTCGGCTCAGTTCTGGTCGCAGGTCGCATCTTACACAAACGCAAATTATCCTGGGGTTAAGATTCAGATGATGGTTGGGCTCTGCCACAACGAGCCTCAATACACATGCCAGCCGTCGGACTACTATGTTGGGCTTAACCTGTTGCAAACCTGGCTCAACACCTTCGGCCACCATCCATCGGTCTACTCAGTTGGCTTGGAATCTGAGTATACAGATCAGATGTACAAGAACGTAACCGGACTGACAGCGATAATGAACATAGTTCACAATGCTGGTTATCAATTTGTGAGCTACGGGGCCTATCTGGATCCCACCCAAATGCCGAGCGGAGGGTACATAATAGGCCACACGGGCTTCCCAGGAGGCGATGCGGGTTGTCTTGGGGCTTCTAGCTGCGACCAGGAACAGACCTTGACTAACCTCTTCACGGACTCACCCTACGTCGGAATCTTCAGCGGATACTATGCACAGTTCAGCTACCCGGCTTCGATTCCAACCTGCCCTGTAAACTCGACTTCCTCGTACAATGGCTCAGGGTACGGTTGGAACCAGTGCGTGGTGGACACCGAAATTTCCTCGGCACTATCTCTTCCCCTTCAATACAGGGAATTTGTGAACCTCTGCCCGGGATTCGCCAACACGCAGACCAACGCGAACCAGCTTTGGATGGACCCGACGCTCAGGAACTGGATATGGACCGACCCGCAGTACCAGTCGAACTTCAACCTCTCGACTGATATTCAGCCAGGAAGCACGTCATCATCTTTCTCCACATCAACTAGTAGTCATACCTCTTCATCCTCTAGCTTTCAGACCTTCTCATCTAGCTATCAGACATCCTCAACTAGTGATACGACCTCCTTCTCATCAAGCAGTCAGACTCTGTTCTCATCAAGCACCCTTTCTTCCTCCTCATCAAGCATTGGTCCAGGGCCCTACTACGCTGCTGATTTAATCGTAATCGTTCTGGTGGTGGCGGTATGCACCTTTGGTTTTGTTTTTTATGTCAGGCCCAGACTTAGAGAAAGAAGATTGTGGTAAGCGGAGAACCATCTTCAGTCTGACAGAGATGTAGTTCGTAGTCTTCTGAAATCAGTAGCTGTCACAAGTAAGCTCGACACAGATAGGCCCCGACTGCGAATTCGATACACCACAGTATGAGTTTCGCTTGGTCTAGATTAAGAGTGAATTTTGCTCAATCACTCACGATACTCTTAATTGAAGAGTGACTCAATGCCATACAGTAATCAAGAGGGAGAACCTCGATTGAATGACCAAGAAATGATGTTAGACGAGGATGAACTGCTCCTCATACCGGGCCCGACTACATTGAGCTCCCATGTACGCGCGGTAATGTCGCAGCCACAGAAAAGCCACGTAGCCCCAGAGTTCTACAACGCCTTCAAGGAGCTTCTGGATCTTTCCAGGTACCTCTTCGGCAACTCCAACGGATTGCAGTTCGTTTTCACAGGTTCGGGCTCGATTGGCATGGAGTCCTCGGTCATCTCGCTCTTTGAACCCGGCGACAGGGTGCTCTGCCTTGAAACAGGATACTTTGGTCATAGGTTCTCGATGATGGCCGAAATCCACGGCTGCAAGCTCGAGACGATGGTCTCGGAGTTCGGGAGGCACATCGACTATGGGGTGGTCGAAAGAAAACTTCGGTCTGAAAAGTTCAAGGCCGTCTTGTTTACGCATGTTGACACTTCCACCTCGGTGATGAATGATGTTTCTGAACTTGCTCGGATAGCCGGAGATAACGATGTATTGTCGGTTTGCGACTCTGTCTGCGGCGTCGGTGGCGCTCCGCTTGCTTTCGACGATCTAGGACTGGATATTGCCCTAACCGGATCCCAGAAGGCTATCGCTGCTCCGCCCGGCGCAACACTCCTCGCAGTTTCAAAGAGAGCTTTTGAGGTCATGGAGAAGAGAAAGACGCCGATTGCTTCTTACTACATGAACCTCGTCAGGTGGAAGCCGATCATGGACGACCCGAAAATCTACCTCACCACTCCTGCGGTGCAGGTCATGCTTGCTCTTCGAGAGGCGCTGGTTCAGATAAAGGAGGAGGGACTTAAGAAGCGGTGGGAGAGGCACGAAAAGCTAGCAAGGGCGCTGCAGTCGGGGCTTGAATCACTTGACCTCAGACCCGGACCCGACGTCGAATCTAGGTCACCAACCGTCACAGCTTTCCACGTTCCATCGGGCAAATCTGCGGAATTTCAGGAGTCTCTTAGGCACAAGTACGGGATACATATAGCCCGAGGCTTTGGAGAGTATGCAAACAGCATGATGAGGATAGGCCATTTTGGGAACATTTCTGCGATGGACGTGCTTTCCTTCCTCGGCGCGATGGAGCTTACTTTGAAAGGGAGCACTTCCGTTCAGAGCGGACGTGCGGTCGACAAGGCCCTCTCAATGCTTTGAGAATTAGAAAACAAAGATCACATTTCGTTTCCTAAATTCGCTCGAGTGTTTGTATCCCGAGGAGTTCCAATGAGTTCTTCAGAACCGAGCGAAAAGCTAGGACAAGTGCGATTCGAGAGTGCCTGCGATCGACGTTCTCTTCCTGGATCACCCTGTTTTTCTCGTAGAACTTGTTGAAGGCTTCGCACAGCTCGAAGGAGAAGTGCGCGATCCACTTTGGAGCGAGCATCTTCACCGATCTTTCTACATATATGTCAAACTTTGAGATGAGTTTCATCAAATCCACCTCGGAATCTGTGTTCAGCAATTCCGGCGAGAGTTCACCTTCCGATTCCATTTCGCCAATCTTTGAAGTGATGCTCGAGGCTCTCGCAAATGTGTAAAGCATGTACGGGCCCGTTTCGCCTATAAGCTGTAAAGCATCTTCGAGATCAAAGACTATGATCTTGTCGAGATCCTGCTTGAGAAGGCTAAACCTCACCGCGGAGATTGCGAGCTGCTCGGAGACGGTATCGAGCCACTTTTCATCCGTCACCGAGGTGTTTCTCTTCTTGGTCTCTTCGAGGGCCTTGCTCTTTACCGCGTCGAGGACATCGTCAGCGTTGATGTATGTGCCTTTTCTGCCCGACATTGTCACGAGCTCGCTTGGCTCTTCAGCTGAAACGGCGAATTTTTCAGCTCCGGGCAGCGAAGACGCTGTCTTTTGGCTCAAGGAGACAATCGCGTAGCCAAGGTGGACATTTCGCTCCTCAATCGAGCCGTCCGAATTTGTTCCAGCTAGCTGATCGAGTATGTGAGTAATGATTCTTTGCAGCCTTGCCTGGCGAGTGTCAATCACGGTAATGCTCTTGTCTGCCCCCCAAGGAACTGGCGGGGTTTTGGTCTCCCCTCCTTCCGCTCGAGTTCTCCACAGCTGAGTTTCATTGGGCTGGACGATGTATCTGGTGTACGAAAACCTGTCCGGAATCAAGCCCACCTTGAGACCCGCGAGAGGAGTATCCTTGGCCACGTACGTGGCCGTGCCGTCTGCCCTCACGAGCACCTTGTCCTCTCCCTCTTTTTCGCCTGGAACAGTGACGATCCAGCAACCCAGGAACTTTCCCTCTGTTTCGTGTCTTGCGATACCCCGAGCCTTCAACTCCGAGAATACGTACTCCCAGAGCTTTGACTGGATAATGTCCGACTCGTAGACCAAGAGGTCGTAGAACGCCCCAAAGCGCCAGCAAGTGACGAGCTGCTCTCTGAGAATTCTGTCTGTGATTTTGGCGGCAAATGGGAATACATCCGGGTCGCGTTCCTCGATCGCCTTGAGTACGAACTTTTGCTTCTCCTTTAGGGTAGGATTCTGCGCGTACTGCTTGTTTACCTCGACGTAAATCGAATCTCCAGCATAGTGGTCGTACTTTACTCCCGCAGGCGCATCTTCGGGATAGTTCAGGAACTTCAGTCCAACCAGAATGTCGGCGACCTGGAGACCAGAGTCATCAATGTAGTTGAGGACGCTGACGTTGTGTCTCGTGAACTTGAAGATCCTTGAGACGCTGTCACCTATGGCTACGTTGCGGAGATGTCCTATATGCAAAGCCTTGTTGGGATTGACCGCCGTGTGCTCGACAAGAACTGTCTTGCTGCCACCTTCGCCGAGATCAATCCTGCCGTAAGAGGGATCAAGGGCCTTGGCTAGTAGATCCAAGAAAAATACCGAGTCTTTGATCCGAAAGTTGAGAAATCCAGATTGGTGGCCCTCGACAGATGCGACGTATCTGCCCTCGCTCAGAAGTGATTTCGAAATCTCCTGCGCGAGTTCTGTGGCAATCTCGGGGGGTTTTTTCTTCGCCTGTTTTGCAAGCTGGTACGCGACCCTGAATGAAAGGTCGCCGAATGACTTGTTCGGGGGCTCGCTCCACTCCAGCTTTCCTTGAGCCTCGTATCCGAGAGACATCAAAGCCTTGGATGTTAGTGCTTGTGCCTCATTCGCAAACTCTCTGAAACTCAAAAGTGGTCACTTCTTATGCAGACAAGGTAACGTTGAATTTTGTCGTAATATATCGTTGTCTTCTTGACGGATCCAATAATTATCTTTTAGAGCAAGCTCTTGGCACAGTAGGCAATTGCTTCAACGGTGCCGTTCCCGATCTCTTGAGTGCAAACGTGCTTTGCCTCTGACTTTACATCCTCAGGCGCGTTTGATACCGCCAAGCTATAGCCGCACATTCGAAACATCGGCACGTCAGTTTCGCTGTCTCCGATGACGATAGTTTCCTCAGGCAGAACTCCTAAATATCGTAGTGCTTCGCCAAGCGCCAGCGACTTTTCAATCCCCTTTCTCGTAAGATGCAGAGCGAATTTGCTGTCGTGGATCGTCACCGGTATAGCCGCATCATCAAGTACCTTTTGCCCTTCACGCCCATCGAATGTTCTGAGCAGAACGACCTCGGTCAACCTCGCGCTAACCGGTTTCACTTTCACATCCTGAATGTTCTTGCACAGGCAGTCATATGCTTCCAAGCTTTTGGTCTTGTCGGTGTACAGCTTGAGATCTGATGGCGATGTCATAAGGACACCACCATTTTCGCAGACAGCTACCTTGGTGCAGCCAATGAAGACTCCAAGATAGTAGGTGTCCCAGGGCCCCCTCCCGGAGGCTAGGAGGACCTCATACCCCAACTTTCGCAGCCACCGAATAGAGTTGACCGCTTCGAGGTTGAGAATTCCGTCATAGTCGACTATGGTCCCGTCGATGTCCAGGACGAAAGCCTTGAAAGCCAAGAGGAATGTTCAGACCAACCTTACAGTGAGTAATTTGATTCAAATCGGAACGGTGGCGTGAATGCATTTCCCTACCAATGCAAAAGTACCCGATATGTTCCCTGAACCATCAGAATCCGGTAGAGTTTAATTAGTTTGTGTCCCACAAAAAAAGAGACGACAAACAAGGGTTTCCCCGTCTTTTTTCATCAAAGTGGATAAACCCATAGGCTGAGACAATGGGATCAAGACATTCGCCATCCTATCCTTGAGCCAAAAAACTGCTTTCAATCGCATGAAAAATGCTTATTTTGTCGCTCGATACACATGCTCGCTCAAGCGGTAAAGAAGGGTCAAGGGCCTGTAGCCTAGCATGGATGCGAAGGATACAACGACAAGTCCTAAGCCAGAACGCTGCGATTATTTCGGGCGCCGACATTGACGAAAAGCTCGGAAGTGATCCAACCTGGATTAGGGCGTCAGCCTGCGGTCACGTCATTCTGATGTAGTGGAATGATCTCAGAAAGGCAGAAAGCTGGAGGTCGTGGGTTCAAATCCCACCAGGCCCGCTTAACTTCCACATGTCTTCGTTTCTACAATGGCAGGTATTCTGTTTCATGATTTTCGTCTGTATGCTGTAGCGGATTTCGATACACTGCCTACTTCCTTGGGTTGTAGGTCTAAGCGTCTAAAAGGGAGAGAGTGGCGCTCATTGATGCGCTTTTTTGCGTATTTGCTCGCAATAGTGCGCATATACGAACATTAAAGCCAGGGCGACGCCCCATCAACCATATCCCGGTCCCTTGTTGAATTGTTCTTCTCGATACAAGTGCTCATTTTCTTTGCACTGCTTTCACTCTGCGCTTCGGTTGTCAACGGAGGCATCGGCTACGGCTACTCGTCAATCTCAGCCCCAATTGCAGTCTTGGTCCTGATCAACAGGATAATCAACCCTGCATACGTGTTACTCGAGGCTTTTCTCAACACCATCATGCTGTTGCTTTCGGGAAAGAAGAACGTCCTTGGAACAATAAGAAGGACCACTCCTATCATCTTTGCGATTATCCCTGGCGTCATAATTGGAAGTATAATCTTAAGCCTCGTTGCGCCCCTCATTGTGAGGTTCATAGTCTACGCCGCTCTGCTTCCGCTTGTTCTCCTCCAGACCGCAGGGTTTCGTCGACCAATCAAAAGAGAAACCACGGCGGGAGTTCCGCTTGGTCTTGGTGTCGGAGTTCTGTATTCCCTGACGACTATCTCTGGCCCTCCAATTGCGCTCTTCCTGAATAACCAGGGGATGAAGATGGACGAGTTCAAGGCTTCGATTTCGCAGATAAGAATCGTCGAATCATACACAACTTGCTTCTCATACTTCCTACTCGGACTCTTCACCGTTCCTAGTCTTCAGCTTTTTACTGTGATCTTCCCACCTGTACTCGTAGGTCTGCCCATTGGGATGTATATTGCTAGAAGGTTAACAATGGAGACATTCCGAAGATTGTCGATGGGGTTCAACGGATTGATAGTTGGGTTCGGGCTGTCTCAAACTCTTATCGCATTGCTCTTCGTGACACCACAGTTTGCTTATGCAGTCTGGGGTGCCATAATTTTGTTGGACGCATTCCTTCTTTACAGGTATTTCACTGAGAGAAGTAGTAAGAGAAAACTTGTGGGGGTTGTCGCGGCAGAGGCTCTACATCCAGATAGTGCAACAGATCCAGACTCGAAGAAAAGTTGATCCGAGTAACTTTCCAGAGGTCGCGATAGAGTCGTCCACTGATCGACTTTCGAATAGCAAAACTACGCAAAGGCCTTAAAGTAAGAAGAAAATCAAGAGGCAGATGATTCCCGAAGTAGCTTAGCTTCGACGATGGTTGAAAGCGGAAGAAAGAAACTCTAACTTGTTTTCACTATGTATTTAGGGTTGAACTCGCTCGATCAAGCTCGTGAGTCTCTCACCGGTAAGAGGATGAAGCAAAGATTATGGCAACCATGCAAGCAAGCAAGATAAAGTCCTATCCCGCGCCATCGCAACTTGCGACGACGACTGACCTCAACGCTCAGGAGGTCCAGGCAATAACTGAAGCCGTGAACCCCCTAATCGCCGATGCCTTTGCACTGTACCTAAAGACAAAAAACTTTCACTGGCATCTCTACGGGTCGCACTTTCGAGACTACCACTTGCTGTTCGACGAGCATGCCGAGGCAATTCTGGAGTCGACCGACACCATGGCAGAGAGAGTAAGGCGGATCGGAGGAACAACTATTCGAAGTATCAGCCACGTCTCGCAACTGCAGACAATCGAGGACGACAACAGCGATCTGGTTTCGCCAGCAGAAATGGTGCGACGCCTCATGGATGACAACGGGCACATCGCGAAGATGATCAGGAATGCCATCTCTGTTTGCGATAGGAACCGCGACTCTGCGACGAGCAACAAGCTTCAGGAGATACTTGACGAAACTGAAAAGCGCAGGTGGTTCCTGTTCGAGATCGTTCAGGGAATCAGGGGTACAGAATAGCAGAGAGAGAAAGAATACACCCCCCTCTCTCCCCCCTCCTTTTCCCTTCTTTTGATCAGGCTCCCAGCTAAACGGCCTAATTCCTCAACCCAAATCCAATCAGCGCATGAGGTAACTAGTCCCCTCT
This sequence comes from Nitrososphaerota archaeon, assembly GCA_021325255.1. The sequence continues at coordinate 48,683 of JAJPHP010000037.1, forward strand.
ATCCAAACTGCTGGGATTGGTCGACTACATCAATCCGATCTGTTTCATCAGGCCTATCTGATCGTAGAAGAGCCTCTCCTAGTTTATCTCCCCGCTATTATTCCAGGTGGCGACCGTGCAGAACTCTACGTGAAATCCTCGGCCGGTAGGCTGTAACACCTTGCCATCTGTCATTTTCATAGGCCCTTTCATTGTGCCGTAAAAATCTGCCACAGAGCACGATGATTCCCTTGACCGAAAAGTATCTTGTATGGTCTGTTGATCAAGTGGTTATCGGGAAATGTCTTAAAGAACTCCTTTGACTCTTCCTCATGGTTGTGCCTGCCTCTCGTTGGTTCAGGTTGTCCGGGCCAGTAAACGGCTGTATCCTCGGAATGGCGCCTCCTGAATACTTCCCAGTCCTGAGAGTTCCAAGCGTCATCCAGAGTCTGCATCAAGTCTAACAGAGTTTGAAGGGATTGGGTCATTTTCACACCAGACGGCGAGGCGAAGTGACATTCTATTTTTGCTTCTGGAATGTTGACAATGTTTCAGGGAAGGAGAAGAATTCTCGAGTGGTTAAGTGAAGCGCTCTTCAGGCATTAGAGGACTTCCCTCAAGCTGCTCTCCTAATGCGAACTGCTTGAAGCAACGCGGTGCTCAGTGACTTCCTCGTGCTCAACGGCGATGACCGCGCCGATTACAAGCCGATGATCGATAGGGCCGCTGATTGTAATGCCGAATGAATCTCTGACCGCTACCCATTTCTTGTGAACAGTTGCAACAGCCACCTTATCTTTGTTTGTTTCCATGCGGTAGTCGTGCTCGGTAAAGTTGCCGAAGATGCGCATGGTCTCACGTCCGTCCTGCTCTATCCAGTACTCGTCCCCGAAGAATTTCATTATCTTTTTCTTGATTACGCCGAGTTCTTTGCCCTCGGTATCAAGGAAAGCGAATTCGTTCCTGAACGAGATCAACTTGCCCTGCAGGCGCATCAGTTCGTTTCCGTCTCTGTCAAAGACCTGAAACTTTGCGGGGAGCTGGAAGAAGTTCCCGTCGCCCTGTCCGACATTGTTTCCGAGTGTGTCTTCGAAGTCGTAATGCTCGCGCAGCGAGATAATCTTCTTCTTCATGACGATTTCATTCAGTTCGAGAAGTTGAGGAATTACTCCGCCAGTGGGAACTGGCGCTTTGTCTTGTGTTTGTAGTTGCGAAGGCTCGGAGAAGCTTTGTTCTATCTTCCCGATTGGCCGGCCGCAACTCGGGCAGAAGGAGGCTACAGAGTCTACCTGCTTGCCGCAGTACTGGCAGAATGGCAAGTTCTTTCAGTTGAACTGGCTTTGCTCAACAATTAAAATAATCGTGGCTGCCGTGATTTAACCAGTGAAATATTACATCAACGATTGCAATCGTCTTGCTAACGAAGTTATGACACCTCTAGCCTCAGATTAGCAAAGGCTTGTTATCAATTTTGAAGATCGCCGCATGTATTAATTAGAGTCGAAGGACCAAAGAGATCCTGTCGAACCTTAAAAAGGTGTAGAGCCTGATGTCTTCCGTAACCTATTGCAGTAATTGTGGAAAAGAGATTCCTGCAGGGGCTCTTTACTGTTCGAACTGCGGTGCGAAGGCGGTTTCGACAGTTTCGCAAGGCTACTGGCAAAGAGACCATTCCCGACGAGCGCGAAGACGAGAAGAAGACGGGTGGTGGGGAGCTGTTAGGGCTTTGGGATTTCTTGCCATTATTGTGCTCACCATAGTTACATACCCCAACGTATTCTCCCTAATCGCGGATTACTTTCGGAGCTTTGTGACGTACGGCCACCCGGTGCTACCGCCGTACTCTCTTGGTCAGGTGATAATCTTCTTCTTCAACGTCAGCGGGATCTGGGGGCTGATAGCTGCAGGACTGAGGTTTGCTTTCACCAACTCGTATGTGAGGGCAGCGCAGGATGTTGCTGGGGCACTGTTTGCCCTGTACATCGCAAGAACGTTCACCGAATTCTACGCAAGAGCTTTTGGAGGTTGGGGACTGTTGGGCTATTTGGCACTAGGACTCGTCGGCGTGATCATTGCCAGCGCTTTAATCGGATTTGCGGTGCCTAGAGTTTTGAGATCTGAAAGAGTGCCACAACAACCACCGCCTTGTAAGGTTACTGCGCCCTAACATGAAGGATTGGCCTCAGGGTGCAATCACTCTGACTTCCTTTTGATGCTTTCCATATTGAAGGAGAATGTAGATTGGATCTGATCAACATGCGCCCGTACTGAATTCAATGAGACGCATATCATCAAACACGAAGAAAATTTCTGTTAGTCTGTTCGGACATTATTGGTCCAAGCTAACCCGTCACGTTCCTAGAGAAAACATTGTCTCCATCTGAATTCGTGTCAATCAACACTGATTTGCAAGCGATGAAACCTGCAAATTAAATCTAGTCGGCAACGCGCAAATTGTTTATATGGGCACAAGACAACAAAAATGATCTTATGCGTGTCGGATTTTTCCTGCCCCAAATCGGTCCCGTCTCGAACCGTACCACAATTTCGAAGTTCGCAAAGCGCGCCGAGGAACTCGAGTACGACAGTCTTTGGGTCACGGACAGACTGTTGTTTCCGGTCAACCCCCAGACCTCCTACTATGGTCATGCACTGCCCGAGGTTTACAAGCAGGTTTTTGATCCGGTAGGGACGCTCCTGTTTGTCGCTTCTCTTACGGAGACGGTCTCGCTCGGTACGAGTGTTCTCGACATACCGTTCTACAATCCGGTCACACTTGCGCGCGAATTGACGGCGCTAGATGTACTCTCCGATGGCAGGCTGAAGGTCGGGTTCGGCCTCGGGTGGTCAAAGGATGAATACGACGCGACGCAAGCTACATTCAAGTCGCGAGGAAAGAGGGCAAGCGAGTTCCTCAGAGTTCTCAAGGCTATCTGGACAAGCGATCCAGCCGAGTATCACGGCAAGTTCTTCGAGCTCCCAAAATCGATCATTCAGCCAAAGCCTGTCCAAAAGCCTCACCCTCCAATCTATCTTGCTGCTTATTCACCGGCCTCGCTCAAGCGTGCGGCAACCCTTGCAAACGGCTGGATGCCTGTGGGGGCGAGCGTCGAGCAATTGAAGTCAAATCGGAGCGAGCTTCGGAGACTGGCACAGGCGGCAGGTCGTAACCCTGACGAACTGAAAATTATCGCGAGATTCAACATTATCGTGACCGATAAACCACTTGAAAAAGAGAGGCAGTTCTTCACTGGAACACGCGATCAGATTAGGGAAGACGTACAATCAATCAAGGAATTTGGGCCGGATGAACTAATCATCGATCCCACATTCTCGCCAGACAGTCAGACCGAACAGGGTTTTTTGAAGAACATGGAAGAGATACGCAAGATGGTATAACGAGCCTCACTGAAAACGAACGCGAGATCGATTAGCCTGTGGCGAAGGCCGCGAATACGACTGAAGCCACTATCAGAAATAGGCGCAAGGGACTCTAAAAGAGCTTTTAACCCCTCTGGCTCAAGCAGACTCGAAATCCAGAAATAACCATCGATCGCATGGCGAGTTCACAGTATGCAGGAAGAAGTGAAATCTTGACCCAGTCAACAACAAAGCCAAAGAGTTCCAAGATGGGACTAATTGTAGCAATCGTGGGCATTGTTCTAATCATCATAGGCGGAGCTGTCGCTCTCATCGCAAAATCCAATGGAGTGAGATATTCCGCGAGTTTGTCGAACCCACTGGTCGTCGGTCCAGGTGTCCTCGGAGTGATCATTCTCATAGTTGGAATTGCTATGAGCATGCGAAAAGCTCCAGCAGTTACGGCAAGCCAAACACCTTCGAAGACTCAGCAATGAACCTCCGCTGAGAGCTGCTAGGAAAAGCTCAACACTAGAATCAACAAGGGAGAACGGAGGCTCTTTCCTCTTCCTTCTCTGGTCTTATTCCTTCATCCTCCAGCTGACGTATGCTCCAATCTTACACTGCCGATTTTGGCTTGTTGCCAAAACGTAGGAACCTGCACCATTAGCACACAGGAAAATCACTGAATACAAATTATAGGATGGGTGTGGGAAGAAAAAGTAGTTACTTAGTTTGCAGAGACTGAGTGGACCGGCTGGGATTTGAACCCAGGACCTCCCGCGTTCTCGTCGAAGCGCACCTTCTCGAGATAACAAGAAGGCAGGATTTGCTGCTTCAAGTGCAAGGCGGGCGTTGCTACCGCTGAACTACCGGCCCGAATAAAGACTGCACGTTTTCCTTGCCTTTTAGGAATGGCGTATAAAAGAGGTTTCCTCGTCTCTCATTGTTGGAGAAGAAGTACTGGCGTGCGATTTTGCTCATCATCTTCCACATTTTCCTTTGCGAAATTCAGAGCGCCCGTCGTAGCAACGCACGCCAGCTCTTGCAGAGTTCGGGCTGGAAACTTGATTAGTCTTTTCCCGACTTTCCCTTCAACGATCTTGTTAGATTAGTAGTCATGCGATTAGTGAACCTGATCATTCTTACGCTCGGGTGGCTTTTTGAGAATGATCCTCACGTCGGTTGCCATCACACCTCTTGGGTAGATGAATAGCGGGTTGATGTCTATGGAATCTATTTCTTCAAAATCAAACATTATCTGGCCGACGGCTTGAAGAACCAATGCTGCGGCTTTGGTATCCAACGGCTTTGAACCGCGAAATCCGGTAAGGAGTTGCGACGACTTGATCTCTTTCATCATACTCTGTGCGTCTTCTTCCGACACAGGCGCGATCCTGAACGATACGTCCTTGAAGATTTCAACGTAGATCCCGCCCAGACCAAACATTACCGTCGGACCAAACTGTGGATCTCGCAACCCACCGACGACGAACTCGTATGACTTGGGCGCCATCTTCTGCACGTACACGCCCTTTATCTCGGCTTTCCTGTTGGCCCGTTTTGCGTTCCTCATGATCTCGGCGAACGCCTTCCTCACTTCTGGAAATGAGTTCAGGTTGACTATGACACCGCCGACGTCACTCTTGTGCAGAATGTCAGGAGAAACGATCTTCATGACAACGGGTAAACCGATGCCTCTTGCAAGCAGCACAGCCTGCTTTTCTGTCGTCGCGAGGCCCCCCTTTGCAACTGGTATCCTGTACTGCTTTGCGACCTGCTCGGCCTCGTACTCGAGAAGCGAGGTTCTTCGAGCTTCCACTGCAGCGTCAATGAAGGACTTTGCCTTCGAGGGGACTTTCCTTCCACCTCTTTGAATAACAGAGGTCTCCGACGATTGTTCTGAGTGTTGCATTTCTTTACTACTTAGACCAGCCAGCTCAATATCTCTCTATCTGCAAATATCTTCTCTCTCAATGACCTTGGAGTGAAAGTAGTCCTGCACTCAGAAGCTCCCTTCGCCTTGCAACAAGCGCGTACATTCCGTCCACACATCTCTCCGTCGTCGGGTAGGCGGCGAACCTCTTTTCGAGCATTCTCTTGTAAGCCACCTCCGATAGGTGCCCGCCTACGAACGCCGCCGTCAGGGGTTTCGACCTTGTGGCTTTAGCACCCTCATCCACGGTAGCGATGGCGTCGGCCACAAGCGAAGGGTCGATGGTTGCTGTCTGGCAGAAAAGAGCGATTATTCCATGGACGTCCTCGCGGTGCATGAGCAGCGAAAGTGCCCTTCGGTAGGTCTCGTCGTCGGCATTGGCTGTAAGGTCTATGGGGTTTCGCAATGAGCCGTAGCTGGGTACAGTCTCCTGAAGTTGCGCCTTCAGGTCTTCGGGAACATCCATTAGCTTCAGCCCTAGCTGTTCACACTTGTCGGTCGCGAGCACTCCAATTCCTCCTCCGTTTGTGATGATCATGATGTTCTCTCCCTGCGGAATCGGATTTTCGTTAATCGCCTGCAACCAGTCAAAGGCCTGAGTCATCGTATCCGCACGCAAAATTCCAGCCCCCTTGAAAGCTGCGTCGTATACCCTGTCCTGGCCCGCTATTGAGCCCGTGTGGGAAGAGGCGGCCGTAGCCCCTCTTTGAGACCTGCCCGACTTGATCACGATGATCGGTTTTTTCTTTACTGCTTCCTTGGAGGCCTCGTAAAATCGCTTGCCGTCCTTCAAGCCCTCCATGTAAATCAGAATTGATTTTGTGTCCTCATCTTGCGCAAAGTACTCTATGAGATCTGCGTCGTCCACATCGGATTTGTTTCCGATGCTGACTATGGAGGATACCCCATACTTTTCCTCGGTCGTCCAGGACATCAGTGCAAGTCCCAGGGCCCCGGATTGGGTTATGAACGCGGTCTTGCCGGAGAGCACGTAGTTAGGGCCGAAGGTGCAGTTCAGCTTGCTCGGGGCGTAGAAGATTCCAAAAGTGTTGGGGCCTATGATTCGCATCTTGTAGGTCCTCGCAATCTCCACGAGTTTTGCTTCCTCCTCTGCCTTTCCAACCTCGCTGAAGCCGGAGGTTATGATTATTACTGCCCTAACTCCAACTCGTCCGCACGATTCAAGAGTCTGCTGTACCAACTGCGCGGGAAGAGCAATGACCGCGAGATCAACCTTCTGGCCTCTGACGTCTTCGATCCTCGCGAAGCACTTTAAGCCTAGAATGTGCCCGGCCTGAGGATTGATCGGGTATACGGTGCCGGCATACCCTGAAAGTTTGAGGTTCCTAAGAATCTCGTGACCTATCTTCCCCGGCGTTCTTGATGCCCCGACCACTGCTATGCTTTCAGGCTTGAAGACTGCGTCAAGAGTGGGGTGGGAGTCATATTGAGGAGAGGACAAGGCGCGGAGGGGCTCTGCTGAATTTCTACGCAATATCCAATTATTATACTATATTCGCCCTCCGCTCTATCGGCTTGTACGGGAGGGAGTGCGACTCGAAAATGCCTATCTTTGGAAACTCTTTGCTTGATGAAAGCTTTTTTTAGAGTGAAGAGAGATGGAAGAATCCTGAAGCACCGTAAATAAGCAGGAAAAAGGGGCTGAACGCAACTTTTTTCCTTCTCGAAGATGGGGGCCTGTGGCTCAGATTCTGCCTCTTGGACAAGAAAGAAGTTCTGAGAGTCGGGAGAGTAGCCAGGCAGAGAGAATTTGAGGGTTCTCGCCTAGAGCGGAGGACTCTTAATCCTTAGGTCATGGGTTCAAATCCCATCAGGCCCGCCACCTCTTCTCGCAATTCCGCCCACCCCAATTGACTTGAGTTTGTTTGCAAACGATTCAGTGACCTCTTGCTAGTTTATGTCAAATTCATTGTCTTCTGGGTCAGCCATAGCAACGGCATAATGCTCAAGTCCTTCTTGTTCTAGTGTTTCTAGCCTAGTTGCTCCGATTTTGACGAGCCTTGCGACTTCTGCTTCCACCCGCTCCTTCCGAATATTTATCGGAACCCCAAAGCCGCCACTCACACCGAGATCAAAATGGAGCCGATTCTTGCATATCTTCGATTCAGGTACGGCATGGAACCAGATCCTAGGCCCTTTACCGTCTGGATCGACAATCGAATCAGGTTCTTCAGTTAGTTCCTCTTTTGGAACTCCCATACTCGCGTAGTAATCTACCCAAGATGGGAATCCCTTGGGCGGAGGTTCCAATACATACCCTAACGCTTGGCACCAGAACTCAACTAGGCGTGCAGGATCTTTAGCATCAATAACAATTTGAAATCTCCTCAACAGTTTTCCCGTTCTCCAATTCGCCTCTGCGAGTCATCAGTCTTTTAAATTTCTCCGGCGTGTCATGATCTCGACAATACGCGATGTGGTAATGTCTGATGACGATGACTTTGAAATTTGTTATCGACAACGGCGCCTCACGTGAGTAAAGCGCCTCGCAACCTCTTGGGCTCAAAGCTTACATCTATTGCAGGCATCACTATCACCTTTGACCGGATTCCTTGATTTGGTATAACTCCGCTCCTCTTTTGTTGTATAGGAAATCAAATGATCGTTTGACAGCAGCTCTGAACACGATTTCTGCCCGATTGTGCAGCGACCTGCGGAATCTAGAAAACAGCACATAGCCACATATAATATTCGGAATTTCTCACCGACCTGTTGATCCGATGTCCTCAACCGAAAGTGAAAAAGTGAAGAAGAACAAAGCGATAGTACTGCGCTTCATCGAAGAAGTTCAGAGCCAGCACAAACTCGATGTTGCAGACGTGTTGATGGACCGAAACATGGTCGACCACTACTTTGAAATGCGGGGACTACCAGAGCCAGCCGACGCCGTCAAAGCTTTCAAGGAGTTCTACTCCAAGAACATTCTCTCAGCATTCCCCGACGCCAAAGCGGTCGTTCACGAAATGGTCGCTGAAGGCGACCTAGTTGCAACCTACAAGACTACTCACGTTACTCATACGGGCGAATTCAGGGGGATCGCACCAACTGGTAAGGAGGGTGACATCCAAATCATGGACATATTTCGCATTGCGGAAGAGAAGAAGGTCGAACACTGGGGCATAGTCGACTTTACGAGCATAACGCGGAAGATTTCTTCATAGCGTCACGGTGTGGAGTGGAATTCAGAGGGCCTCGTTCTTTCAACCCTCTCACAACTACATTGCTTCCTTTACTCCCTCTAGCGTATCTTGAAAAGTACCAAGGGGATGAACTTCCCGTTGAATCCACATATTCATTGGCGCGTTGAAGAAGATCTCGCCCATCTCTTCTACACTCTGGACTTCAAGAATGTAGCAGAGCGCACTGACATCAAGGAAAGGACCACCACCTGCGATCTTGCCCTCCTTTTGCAGCTTGATCTTGTATTCAAAATCGCTTTGCCACATACTCATCATCACTTTTCCCTCAGTCGAATTCATGGACACCGGAGGTACTCCTGCTGGTTTTTCAATAACGAGAAACTTGGACATGGGTCTTATCTTCGACCACCAAATCAATTATCTCTTTCTATTCACTCTACCGGTCATCCAAAGAGCACTAAGATTGCATTCCCCACTCTCGTCACCATTACGAAAGGGCAAATACAGATCCGATGCACAAAAGGTTGGTGCACTCCTGGGGCTCAGGACATGCCAGACCTGCTTCACGTGGCCTTAAGTTATCACGATCTTGAAAAAGCCAAAGAGATATGTAGTTCGTAATCCATCCAACTTTGGAATGTCCAGCGAGAAAAGAATCACTCAAGAGCTAACCCTTGGCGAAGTGTTCTCCAGGACCTTTGAGCTTTATCGACTAGACTTCTCAAAGTACATAATTCTTTTCGTGGTGGTGGAGGCTATTGTCGGAATCCTGACCACGCTGGTGCGGGGTGCGATCGTCCTGCCACCGGCACTTCCTGCTAACGCGACTCCGCAGGAAATAATCAGTTGGGCACCAGGGTACTTCTCAGCTCAAGCCGCGCTAATTGCCTTGAGCGCGATCGTAACGCTGGTGTTCTACCCAATATCTATTGGGAGTGCAGTCAAGATCGCGTCGGATGGGATTGTTACGGGACGCGCAGACCTCGCGGCGTCGGTTCGATCCGCCGTTTCAAGAATAGTCTGGCTTTGGGTGGTGGGCATTGTAGTCGGCATCATCGTAATCTTGGGATTTATCGCCCTCTTCGTTCCAGGAGTTATACTGGCGATAATGTTCTCACTCGTCCTTCCAGCACTGATAATCGAAGGGACAGGCTTCGGTAGCATGAGCAGAAGTCGACAGCTCGTCAGCCACAGGTGGCTGAAGACCCTGGTTTTGTTCATTATCTTTGGAATAATCATTGGGATAGCGTCCGCGATCGTTAGTGCAATCAGCGCCCCCTTCGGGGTCGCAAGCACAATCGTCAGCAGCATCCTCTCCGCGTTTTACCTCCCGTTAATCCCGATAATGCTGACCGTCTACTACTACTCGAACTCGGCTCGGATAACACCGCTCATAAGCCAGCCGCCACCGGCTCCGGGAACGGCGCCCGAAGCTGCGCTGAGGTTCTGTCCGAACTGTGGAGCCCAGATCTCCTCCACAACGATGTTCTGCCCAGCGTGCGGCACAAGGCAGCCTGCTTGAGCTGTCCTTCCCGGCCGAACTGCTCACTACGAAGAGGAACCTACGATGAGTTGAGATGTGCTAGAGAGTGCAACGTGGGTTCTGGGGAACGCTGAAGAAAGACATCGGAATCCTCGGAAATTTCGTGTATGGCGACTCATCTAAACGAATTTACTTCACGCTTCTAAGAATATTCATTAAGACAAGCCGAACCTGAGGAAATGGTGGGGAAAACGTTTGGCCGTTCACTACGACCCCGAAGAAACGGAATTGAAGTCAGCAGAAAAATTCGTCTCATTCAGAGACAAGGACGTTCTCGAAATAGGTTGCGGAGAAGGTCGCTTCACCTCAAAATATTTTGAAAGGACAAAGAGCACAATTGCTATAGACTCTGATCCAGACGCGATCCGAAAAGCCGAAAGCTCCTCCAAAGTTTCTCCCTCATACCTCAATCATGGAAGAATAAGGTTTCAGGAAGGCGATGCAGAGGAGCTTGAATTTCAATCCGAATCCTTTGACGTCGTGATCTTCAGTTGGTCTTTGTGTTGCTTAGGCGATCCTCTAAAATCATTGAGAGAAGCGCACAGAGTCTTAAGGTCGCAATGCAAGATCCTCGATCTGATGCCCGACGCCGTCCCATCATTTGAGACGGCAACGATCCAGAAGATCGGGGGAAAAGATGCGATATATCAAGGAGGCCTCACTGGCTTTAGAGCTCTCGTTGACTCCGTCCAAGAGGGATTGTTCGTCCCGTTTGACGAGCAAAGGGTTACTTTTCACACTTACTTTGACAATATGGCCGATTTCATCGGGTGGCTTCCAAGTAAGCTCGGGCCTTTTACACAGTAGGAGTTCAAATCAATATCTGGAGAGTCCTTAGAAGCGATCAAAAATTACGCTTCGACCTATTTATCAATTCAAGATGGAGGAGGATTTCTAGTGAAGGACGCGCTAACTGTGTCGAGATCGACCAAGCATAAACAAAAAATGCAACATGCCAAGGAGCATCTTCGCGTGCTTCAGAGGCTACAGGACAGGATCGACAAAGTGAAAATTGAATCTTCTCTGCTTTTAGAAGCCGGAGGTGCCCTGGCGTTGGCGTTTAACAAGCAACACTCACCGAAACTGGACAAGATGAATTGAGACTTGGTGCGAGACTCGTTACGACCCCAACTAGGGCAAGTCCGAGTTCCTGTTCCAGCAGAACCGGGAATCTCGCTCGTCGAGAGTCAGAAAGCAAAGGATTTTTTTAATGGGCCTGCCCCATCACAAGAACAGGCCTATGCCCAATGGACAAGCACGGCAAGATGATCAGAAACAAAAGCCAGACGCCTTCGCCAAGCTTTCCAAATGCTCCTAGACGGCAACAAAAAAATACGGCGTGCTTTTCATGTTGCCTAGGGACGAAGAGTGGCTACAATGACCGAAAAGAACAACTCGAAAGCTCGCGATTATACTCAAGATACTCGTCGGTCTTTCTAGATTCGTCCAATGTCAAAGAGTGCGAACTTCCGCCCAGGCCAGATCATTAGTTCAGATCCCCGCTAACATCAAAGGGCAGAGACTCTGGACTAAAGTGCCAAATATTTCATCTGTTTCGTCGCTTTCATCGCGTACTTCTGAATGAATCTCCTTCTAGCAGTCTGCGCAGGCTGTAAATCCTAGCTACTCGTGTGAGTGTAAAGTATGCAATTAACCGAACCCCTCGAATTGGACATTTTGAGCCGAGATCGGGATACCCCCTCGGCTGTCGAGAGGCATTCTCAAAACGTTACACCGATTCTTCGGCGCTAATCTCGGGATACTTTTTCGACAATTCCTCACAGACGCGCTTTATGTGCGGAACCACGACTTGCCGCATGTACATTCTGTAATCTTTTTGATTCAAGCTCGTCCTCTCCTTGTTCTTGATAGTGGCCCACATGAGCGTTGCGATTAAATCCCCTACCAAGCTGGAATCCGTTTCGTCAATCAATCAAAAATTCTCGCCGAATAGCTCTTCTCCGGTCCGTTCCTGCCATGGTATGCGTCGCCCTAACCTTTTCATACTTGGGCGCTCTTTTGATGATCACAACTCAACACTGCAAGAAACTGTACTTCGCGAACTCGACTGCCTGCGCGAGATCGACGGGGCCCTCTCTTGGCACCTGGAACGTCTCAGTGATCCGATTCACTATCTGCTCTTCCAGAAAGCGGAATCCTTCTTCCCCTAGAATTGCCTTGAGACCCTCTAAGACGTCAAGCGGTCTTCGCTGAAATTGCTCTTTTGGAAGATTACGCGTCGCCTGTACCGCGTAGTAGAGGGTTGATACTGTTGGCCCGCCGAGAGATAAAGTCAATGCTTTGTCTATGCTATCGAACAGGGTTGCGTTGAATCCCTTTTCGTAGACTGCGCGCAAATTCCTTCACCTTTCCATGTAAGGGAAAGAAACATTCCTTAGTTTCTAAAAGAGTTCTTTCCGTTTTGCATGAAATCTTCTAGCGCAACTCTCTAATCGGGTATTCCGGAACTAGTCATACTTCTCCCCCAAGACAGGTGAACACGAGCCCTAATCCAACACTCTTAATGCGGGAAAAATATGTGGGAATGCTTCGAGGACATCGGTAGTTCTTTTTTCTGGATTACAATTAGCGTCATGGAGACGACTCGATCAAATGGTCGGGTCAGGCCTTCCCTAACTTCGACATCCAACGGAGACAAAATCCTATGGCCTCAAGGAGTTTGAGTTGTACGACCCCTTCGGAAATCCGCTTTTTTATGCAGAACCCCCTTACACATTAACTAACCAAAGTATTTCCGGTCTCCATTCGTTGCCGTTCAGATGCTCTTGACATGGAGAAAGGCTAGCTTTGCGTTTCGGGTCTACTCACCAAAAGGTGGCGTACGTAATCTCGTCAACTTGAAGCCCGCTTTCCCTTAGATAATTGATCCAGTTTTGAAACCTTTCGTGTTTGGACCCCGTCTGGTCGGCCATACTTATTCAAAACCTACGTCGATTCCGTCCTCGTCTTGAAAGACTTTAAGCTCAAAGTTGAGGGCAAAGGACCAAACAGCTTAGTGCAAGCCAATGAATATTCAACCAGAACATTACGATTCGGACTGTAACATGCGATTGTTAACGAATTCTCTTCCTGTCGTCAGGTGCGATCCAAACAATTCTACCATCTTCTGCATTGACTAGAATCTTGCCCTCTCTTTGAAGTGCCTGCAGAGCACTGTCCAGATGCCAATTCGTGACCGAAACCCCCACACGCTTTTGAAGTTCATCTCTAGTGGGATGATCATCTAGTTTGTCTTTGAGAGCCTTTTCGACGAACCTTTTTGTGACAATGATCGCCGAAATCGAAGAGCCACTTACCTGGCTGATTTTATGGTGCCCCAATACGTTCGTCATCCAGGAATCCTTCTCCTAGTCTTCGTCTCCGGGAATCGGTATGCCCCTTTTCTTGAGTGCTTGTTCCAATGCGACTACTCTGAGTTTCAACGAGTAAGTATCTGGCATGTTTTGAGCGCTCAGCATTGTTGTGCCTATGGTTATCGTTGTGACTCCCACCAAGGAGACTACGGCCCCTATCGCAAAGTAAGGATTAAGGCGTAATGGGCCGAGGAAGGTGGAATTTAGCATGTAGTCGTATATCATGAAGCCGATTCCGACCAGCACTATGATTCCACCGAAGATTGCGATGCCCTTCTGCATTGTGCGATAGGATCAACCCGCTGCTGAATTTAGCAAGTAGTCCATTACCAACCGAGTGGTAATTCTACAGCACTCAAGCATTTTTCTTTTGTGGATTTGGAATATTCTTAGTTTGTGTAGCAGCAATGTGGCAATGGACCTGTGATAGACAAGCCCTAATCTGAACCCAACATTTTGCTCCTGACACCTGTACGATTTGTTTTTGGTATTTCTGCTTCATATTTTCGCTCCTTCTTGCTCATTAACGTTAATCGCGCCTATCCCTGAGCTAGGACACGGAATAAATGGTGGAGGTCTAGAGATCTTGGGCGATTCGGCTCTTGTCTTGGTTGGTTTATCAGCCGTTTTGTTGTTTGCTACGATCGCTACATTGAAGGTGGCCGAATTATGAGTCTTACATCCAAGACGAGAATTCCTCTGTCGTTTGGCGGCAAAAAGGAGCCATTATTCTGAAACAGTTGACATTTTGACTTGCTTCTTCTTTAATGCGCTACTCACTCCATCCAGAGAACTCGGTTCAAAAGCTGATTCCAAAGGCTAGAAGTTAGATACTGGTCTTGCGCCATTTGTGATTAAATCCAAATCGGGCTTGTTATTGATCCATGCGTTAAGATAGGCTGGTTCTTCTTTACAAGGATTCGGAAACAAGTTGGTATGAGAGGAGATCCCTCGCTTACTATTTCCCCGAATCAGACGAAACACAGGAGGACATTTATTCTCCCAACGCGTGAAAGTTCGTAATAATATGATCAAGGAGGATCACGGCAAGCGCTTCACACCGGGCGAGCTTCGAAGCCTGCGCCGGCTAAAGGATCCCCACGGAATCCAACGGTTTCTTAATGACCTGCCATATCATCACGCTAATACGGCTTGGTCGCCTAGGCGCGTGTTGCTCCAAAAAACAGCACATTGCTTGGAGGGGGCAATCTTTGCAGCCGCAGCGCTCCGGATCAACGGCTACCCGCCACTCATAATTGATTTTGAAGCAAAGTGCGATACTGACCACGTCCTAGCAGTATTTCTCACAGACGGCCATTGGGGCGCGATTGCAAAATCAAACTTTTCGGGCCTCCGATACCGCGAACCAGTTTACAGGTCGCTCAGGGAACTAGCGATAAGTTACTTCGAAGATTACTTCAACTTGCGAGGCGAGAGGACTTTACGCAGATATTCGGCGCATGTGAATCTGAAGAGGTTTGACCACCTAAACTGGATGACAACAGGAGAGCCAGTCTGGTTCATACCTGAGTACCTGACGAAGATTCATCATTATCCCCTGATCTCAAAGGCCCAAATCCAGCGCTTGCATCGCGTCGATAAAAACTCCTTCCAAGCTGGGCTCGTGGGACAATCCAGGAAAGGAGGTCAGAAGTTGGGTCCAACTTGAATGAATATCCTGTTCAATAATTAGTCAGCGTTCCTAAGGTGTACGGCAAGTTCAATCGCTCCCTCATCGACAGCTTCTCACAAACCAGAAAGTTCCACTATGTGGCCCTGATGAGCTAACTACGGACTGAAAATGATCGTATCTTGACAGAATACGTTGCGATACATGTTTCGAATTCCGATGAAGCACCCTTGAGCAGAGATCCAAGTCCCTGCAGACACTCTTTAAGACTCTTGCGCCTAGCTTGCGCGTGATCCGCTTTCCAATCCGTACTTCGACTTCACAAACGTTTCATCAACTACTTTCTCTCATGCACTTGTCAAGGTTGAAAGTTTCTTGAGATGGCAGTGGCACTTTGGGATTGGCCTCGCGCTTGCCTCGTACGGATCTATCAGTGTATTGTTACTGTATTTACCCGGACTATGTGGCGTCAATATGGCAGCTGGCCTTTCGTCTTGCACAAACAATTTTGACTTTCAACTGTTGTCAGTTGGGTCGATCCTCGGTTTTCTTTCGGCTGCAGAATTCGGCCTAGCAGTCAAGGGGCATAAGGAAATGTTTCCGACTATTGAGACCAATTCTCAGATCGCGTTGCGCATGTGGGGGACTATTGCGGCGCTGGTTGGTTCGCTTGTCGCTGTCTGGGGATTCGTTCAAATGAGCAGCATATCGGCAGGTTGTTCAGTTCTTGTTTGCTTCTCACTCAGCGCTTGGAACTCGTTTTCGCCCCGGCTCTTTGGCGGGCTCGGAGTCGTAGTGTCTGGCGTGACATTGATCCTCGTATCCAGATTCCTCATGAAGATACAACCGGTCACTTGCGCGACTCCCAAATTATTTGCTTCGTGATTTTGACTTGCGCCTGCTTTGTGCATAATCTGGATTCCCGAACAATGAGCACGCTTTCCTTCATTGTCTTCGGAAAAATGAGGTCGGGGATTATCGTCAGCGGCAATTCTGACATGTATTCGGGCAACAAGTGAGATACAAAGACTGCCGTTTCGTGGTATGCATCGGCTCAAGCCAGTCGCTCGTTCCGCCAGGCTTCCATTACTTCGCTATCAAGTACACTTATGCCAAGGTTGTCTTCCTGAACACGCTCGAACCACGAGCGCTCTTGCTCGATGCGGAACAGTCTCTCATGCTGCTGGTGCAACCGAGTCCTCATTTGTTGGAGATGTGTCTCAACCAGCCCGCCGGGATTGTGTTGATACCAATAGGCAAGGGCCGAAAGGATCGTTCTTCTTAATCGCTCGGCATCTCTAAGTCGTAAGGAATAGGACTTTACATCCTCTGGCATTAGATTTTACTTGGGACGCTTCTTTTTGATATTCTCTGCGAATTTCGTATCCGGATGGGAGCTAGCGATCCAAGCGAGGAGTTTAGAATAGAGGATTTCTGCGCTTGGATCTACCTAGCTTGGATGATCTATGCGAGATACGTTTGCATTCCCGAAAAGGAATCCCTATACAACAAAAACTCGCTTACCAGATTTGGAACTTCAGGCACTCCATTTTTCGTCCTATGGTTTAAACGGCTTCCTTCCTAATTGGGATCTGCTTTTCAAGAACCTCAAAAGCATGCCTAAAGTCCTCAATTATATCTTCAGTTGCTTCTATGCCAACGGAGAATCTAATGAGGCCGTCTGTGATTCCCAGTTTCTGCCTATCTGCAGGCGACATTCCGGAGTGTGATGTGGTCGCAGGTATCGTAATCAGACTTTCAACTCCCCCAAGACTGGGAGCAACTATGGGAATCGTTACATTTCTGATGAAGAGGTCCGCCGCCTCCTTTCCACCTTTGAGCTCAAAACTCAAAACTCCACCGCAGCCCTGGAACAGTTCGCCTGCGCGTCGATGCTGTGGATGCCTGTCGAGTCCAGGATAGTTTACTTTGGCGACTCCTTCGCGCGTTGAAAGGTACGCGGCTATTTTCATTGCGCTTTCATTTTGGTATCTAACACGGAGCGCAAGAGTCTTCATGCCTCTGTGGAGGAGGAAGCAAGCGTGCGGGTCAAGGCTGCCGCCGAGGTGATCAAGCAGGCGTTTTATCTTGCGGATCAGCTCTCCCCGTCCGATGATCGCCCCTGCCACAATGTCAGAATGGCCGTTCAGATACTTTGTCGCGCTATGTAGTGAGAGATCAAACCCCTGCTCCGGAGGTCGAAAGTTCATGGGGCTTGCAAATGTATTGTCAATTATGGAGATCAGATTGTGCGACTTGGAAAACTCTACCACTCCCCTCAGGTCGGCTATCTCCAAAAGCGGATTCGTCATAGTCTCGACATAGATCGCTTTGGTGTTCGGTCTCAGCTTTTCCTCCCATGATCGCCTATTATTACCGTTGAAGAAGTCGTATGTGATGCCAAATTGTGGCAGATCCTTTGTCACAAAATCGTGTGTCCCGCCGTACAAACAATCTTGCACGAGAAGGTGATCACCTTTGGAAAGCACTCCGAGCAGGGCAGTCGAAATGGCAGCCATTCCACTCGCGGTCACGAGTGCATCCTCCGCGCCCTCGAGAATTGCAAGCTTCTTGTGCAAGGCGAGATGATTTGGGGTATTGTTTAGACGAATGTACCTGATATCATGATAACTTCCCTCGCCCGAAGTTTCAAACATCGCAGATTGAAAAATTGGTATGCTGACAGAACCTAGAATCCGAGGTACCGGTTCACCTGAATGAATGATCTTAGTTTCGATACGCTTGAAATAGTCCCGTTCCTTCTCCGTTGACATCAGAATTGCACTCGAAGTTCCAAGGAGCTGTGCTTCTATTATGCGTTCTGTCTGAAAATGCGGAGCAAGAATTAAGGGAATTGAAGTCTTTGCAAAGTCACCGCTTCGTAATCCCGTCGGCTGTCAAGACAATCCAGTAAATGAAAAGATAATCTTTGCGTTTTCTTCAGTATGAAGGAAGCTGGTCTGGCAGAATTATCGTAAAGTTGTTTTGGTAGAGGTAGGCCATATCCTGATCAAAAGCTGTGGTGTTTGTGTAAAACGGAGTGCAACAAGGCACGTGATCGTTGACATTGTGGTAGAACACGCCGATTACGTTTGTAGAAATAGTTTGATTTACGATAGATTCGAAATAAGATAGACTTTGCTTTGGATTGCCGAACGCGTCCATGTCATACCAAGTTGGTTGCTTCACTAGCGAGAAAGTTGTTATCGGGTAAATTTCAGAAAAGCCTGAAGCATAAATGTAATCAGCTACAGTTTGGTTCGAGGCTCCTTGTGCGCTGGGGTCTACGAATACTGGAACGAACGTCATGTTGTGGGAGAACAAGTTCTGTCTTGACTGGTAAATCTGAAAGTTCAGTCCAGCGCACGACTGAGAATTTAGGTCCTTATGCGTAGCAGAGTGATCGGCTATTTCAAAGCCGTTCTGGTAAAGCCACTCCATCTCGGGCCACGACATCGTCGCCCATGGATAAGCGAGGGGGTATCCCGTCTGGTTGTTGTTGTTTATCGCGGATGTTATCGCCAGGAAGAGAGCCTTGAAATGGTATTTCGTTAGGACGGGCAGCGCATTGAGCCACTGCGACTGGAGAGTGTCATCAAACCTCAGGACTATGTATCTTTGAGATGAATTTAGCGAGGAGATCTCTGGGCCCAGGTTGTATCCCCCCGTAGGAATCGGCTTTGGCAAGGTGCAACCTGAGATCGCGGTTGGGAGCGTTTGAGTGAGCGAGATTGAGGTCCAAGATTCTGTTGTTGAGTCTTCTGTCGTTGTAGAATAGGTTGTAATGTAAGAGGAAGAGTACTGTTCAGAGTATGACTGCGTTGAAGAAGAGGATATCCAAGAAGATGAAGTCCCAGGACCTCCGGTATATGATTGAGTGAGAATAGTGGAGGCCAACGTGGTGGATGCCTCCACGCTTGTCATTGAAGAGAAATTGCCATTATTACCAACGTCAGTACTTCTTAAAGATCCGGCTGCCGTCGCCGCACCGACTGCGATGATGATGATCGACAGCAAGATAACCAATAAGATTCCCGGTCCTTTAAGCCGTGCTTGGATTTTGCGTTTCAAGATTCTACGCTCGTTGGAATCCGACGTTTTGAGAAACGGTGGATTTCTCACACTTTCGTTGACTTTATGTAATCAACCGTTCCGAAACAAGTGTACAGAGGAGTTGCCTCTGCGGGTTCCCACAGAATTGAGCCGGAAGTCCCCTTCCTTAGAAGAGTAATCCAGATCAGGGACTCTGACGGGAATGAACAGGGAAAGACCAGCTCCAACAACGAGGCAATCAGGATTGCACTTGTGGAAGTCATGGCGCGAAATGGAGATCCTGCCGCGACGAACATGGCGCTTGGAATACCATTCTACAGGTTGTTTTCTGTACAGGGTTACCTCCGACGGCGCCGGTCATTGTATCGCAGCCGCCACAAAAGAAAGCTGAGGAAGGTTAGCAATACCTTCATACCATCCTCTTTCTTACCTTCAGAGTGAGATTGTGGATTGAGCTCGGGAGGCAAGTTTTCAGATTCTCCTCTCGCCCCGCCGAACAGTTGCAGATTGCCTTCTCAGGATTCAGAGGGTATAAAGAAAGAGAACTCATAATGGAGGGCGATGCCCTAGTCAGGGGCGTCAATGCGACGAATCTGAGGAAGGCTCAAGAGAAAATTCGCTTCGTAGAGCAGAAGATAGTCGAGGTCGACCCATTTGATGGCAGGATCTCTCAAATCGAGACACTTCTGTCCAGACTTAGAACGATAACCGAAGAGGTGACGTCCGCACCTGCAGGAGCTTTGAGTTACTATGCGAGATTCAACTTCGGGCTCGAAGAGCTACAGTCGCTCGTGGACTATGATCTTTCCATGTACGAATCATCAAACAAGACACTCGCTTCAATAAACGAGAACCTGGACGCTCAAGCGATCACAGATCAAACAAACGAAATTCAAGATCAGTTGTTAGAGCAAAACAAGATGTTTCTGCCCCCTCAGCCAAGATAATGAAAGGGATATTAATTGTGCGCCTCTTGTTGCAAATGTTCAAGGTAACGCTGCAGAATAGAATTCACCTTCCTACCTTCTCTAGAAGCCGCACGGGCCTCTGAAATTAACGGTGAGCAAATCAAACACGACTTTCGTTTGGCTTGGAGCACTGCCCTCTTCACGGCGATCTCCGAATAGGCTTCTGTCGTAGTTTCTCTTTCACACCTTGTGGAAGCAGCCTCCTGCTATAAAACGCGTAGGTCTGTAGAAATAGACCTCAATAGCCAAGAAGAGAAAATTGTGAATACTCTCCCTAATTTGATGACAAAGTGTGGCTCTTTCACTCGAAGATAGAAGTGATTTGCCGTTTGTCCTTTACAAGGTGAGTAGAAGGTACAATACCAAAAGTATCGCGATCGCAAAGACGGACGAACTAATGATTGCCTCAGTACCCGAGCTAGGCTCAAAGATACCAGCTTTTATTCTTCTTTGGTTCAGCATGAATCTTCTGAGGGCTAGTAGCTCCATGAGCCCACCCGCGATAACAAGAGCAATTCCAATGATTGAAGAGAAGTGAAATGTGGTATCCGGTTGGGATGAGGGGACAAGCTCTCGGACGATTAATCCAAATTTCGCGACGACAAATCCAAGAGCAATTATCGCAATCCCGGTTCTTAGCCACGCAAGATAGGTCCTTTCGTTTGCAAGATGATCTGTCACCCTACTACTTTTCTCTTCCAATTTGGAATTGCATTCACCTTCAAAGGTCGCGGCAGAATAATGCTTCTTTGAGTGGAGAAGCTACAAAAACAGTTTCTATTTTCTCTTCGGGAAAAAGGTCTCCAAGGCGAAATATGCCGCCCCGAACAAACCTGCTATGATGGACGCACCCGCTATTACTAGCAGCCCTTCTCGCTCTCCACTAACCAACACAAGGGATATCCCAAAGAGATCTAGGGCAAGGGCGATTAGAGAGACCGTAGTGGGCTTGTCGAGCCCCAACATCCCCTTTCGAGGTGGTCGCGAGGGGATGAACACTTCCGAAGCTGTGGATAGACTATCCGAAGCCCTGCTCCTCGAATATCGTTGCAATACTCGATAGAAGAACAAAGCTCCGGCTGCCGAAACGGAGATCACAGCTACTGATAGTATGATTCCTATATCGGTTAGGACAACGACCGGGCCCTGGGTGTCGTAAAATCTTTGCCAAGCCCACGGGAAATACGAAGTCGTATTGTCGATCGTTTCAAAGACGTAGAAGAAATAAAGCGTGTAGGCAAGAATAAGGATTCCCAGAAGGAAAGATAGGACGAAGGAAATGAACCTCGCGTAAAGTATTCTCTTATTCGTTGGTTCCAGCAATCTAGACCTTAGTGAAACTCTGCTCAAAGCGAATCTCTTTTTCTGATATTATAACTGGCGGACAAATTACCGGAGATTTAATGTTACCCTATAGATTGGACGGGCATATCCTTTCGAGTCCCCCTCCATGCCTTCAACTTCTGGCCGGAACGGGAACATCCGATTCTTGTACGCTCAGGGGGTCCCCAGATTCAATAGAACGCTTGGCAGTTTCAAGGACTCTGATGCTTTGTAGCCCTTCCTCGGCTGGAACGGGAGGCGCTGTGCTTTCACACGCGACGTAGGACAGAAGTCTCGTGATAAGAACGTAGAAAGTTCGCTTGCATGGCGTAACGGTACCGTAAGAAGATTTCCAAGCTCTCTTCCATAGACGAATCCTCCACCTTGCGGCTGGAATAGACAGATCGTCCCAGAGCCTTTGCAGGTGAAATGGCAAATTGCGATTTCTAGCGGGAGGGGCACGCATAATCATATCGTCAAAGAGGTCTACGTCAAACCGATCTCCGTCATCTGTCAGAATCTGGAGCTCAAGAACGAGGGCGTTTGCAAATCGCTCGTACTCCGCAAAACCCTCCCGTTCATCTTCGCTTCTAGTCAGAAACGAGATCGAATCATATACCTGACTCCTGGTTTTTTCGCAACTGCATAAACGGTTTGAATTCTCCCGAGAAAATGTTCCAGCATGTACACGTGGTGAACCATGGCCTCCCAAAGGACGCCTCCGGTCTCTTCAGTTAAAATCCAGTTTGGACGTATCTTGTTGTATATGAAAAAGTGTGAAAAGCGCATTCGCGAAACTGAAGCACCCTCTTGTTGGATTATATTCTTCGTCTCCAGGACGCAATTATAGAACCGTTTGTTGTGGTTCACGTAGAGGCAACGCCCTCTTGTTCTGGACGCGGCTATCATTTCAGGGCAATCACTCGATGAAAGCGACATTGGTTTCTCTACCAGAACATCATGCCCCGATTCTAGCGCCTGGATTGTATGAGCGGCGTGCGTAGGAGTAGGCGTTACAATGTCAACGAGATCGAGATCTAGCTTTAGTAGCTGATCGGCTCGGGTGAAGAACTGTTTGGCCCCATAACTCTTTGCAACCTTTTCAGCAAGGGCTTCCTGAATGTCACAGACCGCCGCAAGCTCGACATTCTTAGTGTGCGCGTACACCCGTAGATGGTGCTTCGAGTTTCTGCCGCATCCGACGACTCCCACCTTCAACGTCTTCTTGAAGGAAGGATCGATTTGCAAGGTGTCCACAGGACGTCGTGCCAGTCCGCCAACTAAGTAAAGGGCAATATAAGCCAGGTGTCGATTTCCATTTTTTTGCTATAAGCGTCATTTCTCGAAGAACTATCTGATGTTCTGATTTTTCTCACTTACGCTCACAGAAATTTTTGCGTGAAAACCTCCGCGCCCAGCTTCGGGGCATGCTAGAAGCCAACGTCGTGTGATTTTGCAGAATTCCTAAGTGTGTGTCGTAGCTATTAGCGAATGATGAAAAAAGAACTCATCGACAAAAAGTAATTTATTCATTCGAGAACCGAGGTCTCTAAAGGAGAGCGTTAAAGCGAAATTTGGCCCCCATCCTCTTCTTTCTGGTGCTAGCACTTTCTTCCCTTGCAGCTGGTTTCGTGGGGTCTCTGCTTGGACTCGGAGGAGGCGTAATCATCGTCCCCGTACTGACCCTTGCTTTTGGCGTTCCTCCAATTTTAGCTATCGGCGCAAGCATAGTCTCAGTCATTGCGACATCAAGTGGATCAGCCTCGACTTACGTCAAAGACAAGGTGACAAATCTGAGAATTGGGATGTTTCTGGAGATCGCCACCACAACCGGCGCGATAACTGGCGCTATCCTGACCCTATCTCTCGAAAAGGCCAATCTTGAGAACGTAATTTATGTCGTTTTCGGCATTGTTCTTCTCTTTTCTGTTCTTCCATTGGTGAAGCAGATTGGAGAGGAACTTCCACCCAAAGATGTCAAACCAGATGAGATAAGCAAAAGACTGGAGCTCAACGGCGAGTACTATGACCGCGTCCTCGCGACGGACGTTCGGTACAGTGCGACCCGCTCCCCGCTCGCGCTCGGGATAATGTATGTCGCCGGCATGATTTCTGGACTCTTGGGAATCGGTAGCGGGGTCCTCAAGGTCATCGCTATGGATGTTGGAATGAAACTTCCCATGAAGGTTTCTTCCACCACCAGCAACTTCATGATAGGCGTTACCGCCGCGGCCAGCACTGGAATATTCTATCTTGGCGGGGACATCAACCCTTTCATCGCCGCCCCAGTCGTCATCGGTGTCGTGCTGGGGTCACTACTTGGAACTAGAGCCCTGATGCGCCTCACTAACAAATCCGTAAGGAGATTGTTCATTCCGGTCCTAGTAGTCCTTGCAATTGAAATGCTAATTCACGGGATCTAGTGCTCAAATAAGAAATCAGATGTGGTGGGGCATTTGACCGATAAGGGACCGGAACACTTTGACTTCAACTCGATAATTGGAAATGTGCTCAGGTACGGGGTCATCGTCTCCTTCGTAATCATCTTGATTGGCTCCGTGCTACTCTTTTACGAAGGGAGCACAGGGTACTACACCCTCGGCAGCGCGCAAGATCTTTTCCAAAGACACAACAAATTCTTGATAGGCCTCGTTCCGACGATTCAGGGCATAGCACTTGCAAAGCCCTATGCCATAATTGAACTCGGGCTGATTGTGCTACTTGCTACTCCTATAGCGAGAGTGGCGATCTCGATATTTCTTTTTGCAAGTGAGCGTAGGTACATTCTCGCAGCGATAACCTGCGCGGTTCTAACGATTCTTCTCACAAGCATGTTTCTGATAGGTCCAATGCTTGCCTGAATTGACAAGCAAAGAAATATGGGGTCACGAGATTAACAGCTTTGCTCCCCTCGTTTTGGAAAAAAACTCGAATCCATAGGTTAGGGCATGTAAAGTATGACAGAGTACGATGAAACCATAAGGCAGTTTAAACTACGTCATATGATACTTCTCGACACTTGTCGAGTTTCATAGCTCGTACCCCCCTAGAGGGGGTACGTAACGGTGCTATCATGGTATTTAAAGCGGGAAACCGTGAGCAATGAAGCCTTCA
>JAJPHP010000072.1 GCA_021325255.1 Nitrososphaerota archaeon
TGGCTAGGAGGAACTCGTCTTCCGTGTTTGTCATCACCAAAAACATGAGAGATCAGTCCTTCTGGCCATAACCCTTTATCTTACTGGGCTTAACTTGACGGTACCGCTGTTGCGACCCCAATAGATTTTAAGAATTGAATTGTGAAGATGACTTTTTTTCCCCTGTTTACTGTCGAATCCGTTGAAAATAGATGAGTAGTAGAGTGTTAAGAGTAAGACACGGAATAGGCAAAACAGCCTTCATCACTGTGATTGCCTTGCTTTTAACCCTGATAGTTGGAGCTGGGGTCGCTCTATCTGGTAAAACAGGTACTTCGAATTTCACATCGACGACCAGCGTTTCTCAATCCTCATCGTCAACCAACAGTCTTCAATCAGCATCTGACCTCGAAGATGGAAAAGCCAGTTGCATATCACTGAACGGTTTGCCGGATCCGACTTGCACTCCCGGCGCTACGAATTCCAACGTAACCCAGAGCAACATTTACTCTACAATATGCGTCTCTGGTTGGACTTCGACGGTCAGGCCGCCCGTGAGCTACACCGAACCGCTCAAGGTAGCAAGCATCCAGGACTACAAGTACACCGACACAAATCTTGGCGACTATGAAGAAGACCACCTTATTCCGCTGGAGCTGGGAGGCAGCCCCACATCTGTCTTCAACCTTTGGGCACAGTCACATCAGGGCGCCTACACTTCCTATCAGAAAGATTCCCTAGAGAATTACCTAAATTCGCAGGTGTGCGACGGCAAGTTGAAACTAGTGGATGCCCAGCAAGAGATTGCGACTGACTGGGTTCGATATTGGCAGCTTTACATAGGCTCTATAGTTTCATCCACTTTCTCCTCAACGTCTGCCACATCAAGTTCGATTTACACTACGGCAAATGCGACAGCTGCCGGCCAACCCTTAATGGTTCAGATTACGTATGCTCATAATCCCATAGTTAGAGGGAACACCCAGACGATATACATGGCAACGAGTCCGGCTATCGGGAATGCGCCAGTTAGCGTGCTAGTCACATACGCTTCGGGGGCAACTCAGAAGACATTCAACACGCAGACGGGTCCCAGCGGCCAAGTTTCCGTAAGTTGGACTATTGGCTCCAACTCTGACCCGGGTACGTTCCAGGTTAAGGTTACCGTAGAAGGTCAGACTTTTTCATCGAGTTTTCAGGTCAATCCCTAGACATAGACCTATACTGACTTCGCGTTCTTCTCTTGCTGGATAATCCGACTAGGGATCCGAAAATTAGTGAAAGTACGATCCAGATTCTCAAAGTTTCAACCGAGGTTGGTCGCTTCGTCGAATCGCCAAGTCGAGTAATTCCTGCGGAGTAAGACCAGATGATCATTCCAATCGCCACCACCTAGTTTGTTAATCGGCCGCAACATTATCCTTCCCTGCGAATCGATATCAAATCCCAGGAGAACCCAAGCAAACAAGCTACCCTCCGACTTTTCAGATCCTGGAAGAGCTCAGGATCAGGTGGCGTAAAAGCAAGGAAGCTATGCGCAAGCCAAGCAATGGGTTTCTTCTTCTGGCGCGAAGGCGCCTCGAAAAGTGTGGGTTTGAAACCATAGAAACAGTAGGGAGAGGGAAAATCCTGGAATCTGAAGAAGGGATCCATCTCGAACTATTTCCCTTCAGTAGTATTGTCGGTGGATCGCACGAGCTGGATCCATCCAAAGAAAGCCTTGTACCCATCACCTCGGAACTCTAGGGTCGCTTTGCACCTTGGAAATCCCTCAGCGCGGATCTCCGAGCTTGGATCTACAGAAACGAAGACGATGCCTCGCTGCTCGTTGCACTCAAATTTATATTCGGACATCTTTTCTTGGTGCAAATTCCTAGTAGTGCAACTCATTACCTCCCTTTCGCAGGGCAAGGTTATTGTTCATCGAGACGATAGTAATCGAGAGCGAGGTAATGTCCGAGTCTTTGCACTTTATCTTTCGGAATTGGCCCCAAGGTCCACGATGGGACGGGACATCGGATCAGCCTCTCCACGATCCGACGGATAAATCACGGTTCCTTCACTGGGTCTGCATCTTACCTTCTTGAACTCTGCGAGAATCCTCGAAGTCACTGGTCCCACCTGACCGATGCCGATGCTTCTTCCATTCACTTTTAGGACTGGCACAATTTCGGCCAGAGTGCCGGTCATGAAGACCTCCTCTGCACTGATTAGGTCAAACGGTGATATTCTGCGCTCGGACACCATGTAGCCGAGGTCCTCAGCCATCTGGATTATTCTTAGTCTCGTTACACCATGCAGAATGGCGGAATCAGTAGAAGGAGTGGCAATCTGTCCCTTTGTAACTATGAAAATATTGTCCGCGGACGCCTCTGAAACAAATCCGTGCGTATCGAGCATTTTGGCTTCGCCAGCCCCAGCGTCGATGGCCTCCCACCTCGCAAGGATACTGTTTAGATAGTTTAGCGATTTGACTTCATGCGACGTGGCATCAACGGGATCCCTTCGGACTGAAGAAATTATAGCGCTGATTCCAATCGGTTTTGACATCAAGTCTTCTCCTGCCTTGGTGGGTTCGGTGATTATGATTACTGAGGGATTAGAGCAATTCATTGGATTCAGGCCCAGATCCCCCCTTCCCCTAGTCACGACCAGCCTGATGTAGGCATTGGACAGTTTGTTCTTCCGCAATGTCTGTAGAACGGCTTCCGACATCTGAGCCTTCGTAAGCGGAATTCGCAGCCTGATGTAATGCGCGGACTCGTACAATCGATCAAGGTGTTCCTTCAGTTTGAAAACGACTCCGTCATAAGAGCGGATGCCTTCGAAGACGCCGTCTCCGTAAAGTAGCCCGTTATCCCAGACTGAGACCGACGCATCCTTTCTTGCTAGCATTTTTCCATCTACATACACGAAGAGATCACGGGATTCGCCCTCTTTCGTCTCTGATCTCTGATTTGATTGTGAGCGCAAGTTTTCCACCTTCTGCACGTGTTTTCTAATCAAGCCAATCATAAAAGTGAAGCTGCCGTCAATTGCGGTTGGTACAATACCGACAATCACAATTTATGCTGGACGTCACTCCTTCAGACTTCCTGCACACTGTCTTCATCTCATCTTTTAGAACTCATGTCTTCTCACTATCAATCAATTCCTGTGGTTTTGTTTCCAACGATGTTGGATGTGCGCTCCAAATCATCACATTGGGATTCTTGCCCAGTTTTGGGTTTGGATGGAGGGGATGGGATTTCACCCTATCGAGTTAGGACAAAATCTCAACTATACGTCGCGCCAATCAGTCTTGCGAACTAGTATGGAATTCTCAGGCGCCTCTTGAAATCTCGCCAAGTTTCTCGTGTTCTCTCCTTGCCGTCTCCTCTTTGTTGTGTTTGTATTAATGGTAGCTATACGAGCCTATCATGGCAAAAAACGCTGCGACCAGCACGTTGCCTTAGAGCTGCGAAAAAAGATAAGCGTACCAATTCAGCTCTACCCTTTCAGCGAAAAGGAGCATTAAATAGACAGCAAGGCCGACGGGTCATTTTTGCGGATGATGATACGGCTTCCTCCGTGCTATTTCGCGAAACCACAGGTCGTAACCAAGGTAGAGAATCATTGGAAATCCCGCTATCAGACGTCCTGCGTCAATCCCAAGACGCATTCTTAGAGCCCCAAAGCTGACAAGAGGAATCAGAAGGATGCTAAACACCGGATTCATCTTCGATTCGAAAGCGGCACGCGCCAGAGGACGCAGCAAGAACACAACGACTAGTTGTGTATAGTGGACTAATGAGAAGAAAATAACGAGATCGTCAACTATGACGGAAGACATCGTGGCGCACGAGATCTAATGGAAGGTTTGCCGATTTGAGATATGAACACGATTATCAACTGTGATACTCACTTGCTTCATCGAAAGATAGGTATGGAGGAGGCGGGATGCATCAGGGTGATGGTTTCAAATCCCACATCTCGCATCCAGTATTAGCTGCATTTGTGAGAGTTCGATTTCATGTGCAAATCACACTACCCATCGAAGGCTTTACGGCGTTACGTCATCGCTCTTGGGATTCGCCCCTAAAAATGGGTATGGAAGGAATGGTATTTGACGTAGTACAGGCTCATTCTGTTGCCTGCAAATTTTCTTTATCTTAGAGCTTTGAGCAAACCTCGGGCTTGATGATTCCCCAAAAAGTACGTGAAGCAAGTCTGCCAGAAATGCGCGAGGCCATCAGGAAGCTGAAGGACGAGCAGAAGCTCTTGTTTTTTTGAATGCGCGGCGGACCTAAATAGGCGGGGATGATCCTTCTCTTCATGGCTCGACAGAAATCTAGAGAAACCCGTCGCCCCGCTGTTTTTCAATTAGGAGGATGGACTCGAATAGAGATGAATTCAATTCGCATGCAGAGAAAGCCCCAGGGATATGAAGCCCTAGCTTGTGGAAACATCATCCAGCAGAGAGCTGCCGACTCGTCCAAGGAGCTGAGTTTCGGCGTACATGTGGACTGGGGTCATGATGAGCCGTACGTTATCACGACTCTTCTCCCGGAGAAGCAACTGCAGAAATCCACCGTATAGATTCGGTGAAGACCTTCAATCTGGTCCCGTCGGCACAGAAGAACAACACAAATGGTAGACATGTGGGGGTCCGCTCGAGAACCATCACTAGAAAGGACGTCCTGCCAGAGATCAATTTTGTAATCCAAGGCAGGATATCGACCGTGCTACTCACGATCGTCAATTTGAGGAACAACGTCGCCGAACACATCGTTATTTTTGCCTACAAGGACTGGGAGCACGAGGAATTCCAGAGCTACAGTACAAGTCAAGCCCTGAACGACGAAAACGGCCAAAACACCCTCCACTAATCTGTCTCGACATAATAGGAAAGGATCGGGAGAAGGGGTGTTGGAGGGTGGAGGAGCAGCAATGTTGTCGACACGGCAATCATGTAGATGGAGAAGACACAGAGCCTGAGGCACAGTGGCTCGAGGTACGCCCTTCTTCCGTTTTGAGGATCACCGTGAATCAGAGTGACAGTATGGTGGTGTCGAGGATGGCAGATTCTGCGGCGCTAGAGTCAGAAGCGACAGCAGGGAGTCCTCTAAAATCAAGGGGCAGAGTCTGCGAGGAGATCGTGAGAAAGATTCCAGAGCTACTAGGACAGAAGGCCAGTGATACGGAACGGAAAAAACAAAGGAACGGGTGTGTGATCCAGTAGTTCAGAACGGGAAGCAACTCGGGGAGTCCCTGCATCCCCAGATTGTCTCGCGGTATCAACTCGCACCGAGGCGCCGGTTCGTATTCAATCCCAACTTTAGGCGTCGGAATTAGCAGCAGTGAAAGATAGGAGCTAAGATTGAGGCAGATTGCGCTTCGGAGTAAGGTGTCAGGAATAGTGACAAAATAGCTAGCAGATGACCGCGAGAGGAAAGGGAGCGGATTCCCGAAACAAAGGAAAATAGGAAGTTGAGTCGAGTCAAGCAAAGAGGTTCAGGGGAACCATTCGGCTACAAAAACGGGATACTAGTATTCCAAAACCTATGGAAGCCAAAGGTGAGTCACTCTCGGAGGAACTTTCAATCTAGGAGAAAATTGTAACTCATCCTGTGGGGACACGTCGGATCAGAGGGAAGATCTAGGGTTGCTCGCCGAGCCCGGCTGTTTGCCGAGGAAACTGCCTTCTTCGATCCGCCTGTACTTGTATATCACGACGGAAATGAGCCACGATATTACGAAGATCGAAACAATTCCGTATCCCAGACTCTCGAAATCCAACCCGTTGAGCCAATTCCAAAAAGCTCCTGTCAGGTTGAACTCACCCGACAAGACCTGAAGAACTTCGACACCACCGATGAGAAAGGCTACCACCACTGAAATTATTGTGATGGTTAGGTTATAATAGATCTTCCTTATGGGCTTCATGAACGCCCATCCGTACGCCATTCGCATTGTAACTCCGTCAGTTGTGTCAACTAGAACCATTCCGCAGGTGAACATTAGTGGGAGAACAAGAATCATCCAGAGAGGAACTGAAGAAGATACCCCTACACCGACGCTGATAGCAATTAGAGCAATTTCGCTTGCTGTATCAAAACCTAAGCCGAACAAAACGCCAATAGGGTAAATCTGCCAAGGCTTGTTAATTATTTTGAAGAGCGGCGACAAATATCGATTGAGAAAACCTCTTTTGTTTAGAAGCTCTTCGAGCTGAGCGCCATTCAGCCGGCCAGTTCTCAACTCTTTGTAAATCTTGTAGATACCCAGCACAATAATCACGTTGATCAGCCCTATGATAAAGAGGAAAGTCCCGGATACGGCTGTGCCGATAATCGCGCCTGTGTTCTGAAGGGCAGGTATCGATCCGGCGACAGCTCGTGTTGAGAGAACAAGAGCCACGATTAATCCTACCACGATAGTAGAATGACCCAATGAGAAAAATGTCCCAACCGTTAGTGGCTTTTTGCCTTCCTGCATTAGTTTCCTAGTTGTATTGTCGATCGCAGCTATGTGATCTGCATCCACGCCATGACGCAAGCCAAAGACATAGGCGACGATTCCCAATCCTGCAAGGACAACAGACATGTTCCCAACAATCGCAGA
This sequence comes from Nitrososphaerota archaeon, assembly GCA_021325255.1. The sequence goes on from JAJPHP010000072.1 coordinate 6,583, forward strand.
TGCCACAAATCCGAGAGCCGTAACCACAATAATAGGAATGTAAAGCATTACAATCCTAACTTTCTCTCCACTGGAAAGACCCAGAGTCGAAGTTCGTGGTGACGAACTTGATTCCGCTTCCTTCAATGCAAAATACCCTCCGCTTAGAATCTCTAGTACTCAAGTGCAAAACAGAGAAATGCGGTAATAAATATTGTTCTACTAGTAATACTGATTAACCTCAGAATCGATTATGGTGTTACCAAAACGTAGAGGAAGAGAAGGTGAATTAGGTTGGCAAGGCCAACTCAAAAGGAGAGGGTCTCTAGAATCAGTTTTTCGCTGAAGCCCGAGCTTCAGAAGCAGTTCGACAGTATCACTAAGCTCATGGGTTACGAGGAGAGATCAAAAGCACTGCAAATTGCAATCCAAAACCTGATAAGCGAATATGAACTCAAGGTCGATCCCGAATCTACTGCCACGGGCACAATCTTAATGCTCTACGAGCACGATGTGCACGGTGTTGATAGCAAGATAACTGATATTGGACACCTTCACAGGGTTGTAATTATCTCATCATTACACTTGCATCTTGATGAAGAGAACTGTCTCAATGTGATTCTCGTGAAGGGGAAAGTTTGGAAAATCATGGAGCTCGAGCAGAGCATTAGAAAACTCTCTGGCGTAAAGCAGCTAAAATATGCTTACATGGTAGTAGGGGCAGCCGAAAACAGAACCAACTTATGAGGCAATTCGACTAATGACTTAAGGAGGATTTCCCGCTGACTACGACTTCACAAAAGCAAGCATCTTGATGCATATTGGCCTCATAACACCAAACATACTTTTTCTATAATTCCAAGGCTTATGAAGAATAAGTGTGCATCTTCAGTCTTTTTGCCTCGTTGGCCTTGATCTTCAGGCAGCTGCAAAAGCCGAAAAAACACGGTGTGGCTGGTAGAAATATTTCTCTTGCCAGATCCTTTGAAGATATGTGTGAAGAGTCACGAAGGTAGCGAAGTGATCATTGTTGTATTTGGGACCACATGGGGGGACAGATCGCCCTATTCTTCAGAAATCCTTAGAATTTGGAGTACGAATCAAAACATCTTCTATTGTTAAAGGCCTGTATTGACTATGTACGGAGGCAGAATCCTTTTTTAAGACTCACTAAGATTTCGCAACACCCTTTCGGTCGCCGATCCAGATTACTCGAAGAAGGGGGCTCTCTGCAATCGCTTCTTCTCCTGCCTGTCTACTTTCCTAAGTAGTTCAACCAAGAGTTGTACGCTTAGGGTGTGATTCGCGTCACGTATTCCTCAGGCTCGCGCAGTTGACTGTAAGTTTTCTTTCTACTAAATTCCCGCGCAAGTACGCGGGCTCGAGATCTTCCACATTGAACTAGTCTCGAGCACCATTGCGGAGGCCTGCGCTCGTGATTGTTGTCACAATCGGCTCCGTTCGACGATCTAGACAGCTACAAGGAGTACGGAGAGTCTCTCTGTGGAGTGCCGTGCCCTTGAAGGGCTTACGGCGCATTGGCGGGAGAATCTTGTCGAGCCTTTTCCAGGTTAGGGCATTATAGTTCATACCGAGCAGAATCTTGATTGGATTTCGATGGTTGGGCGTAGATCAGGAGAAATCTCCCTTGCCTGACTCTCTCTTTTGTCGTCAGAAAGTAAGCAGCGACTTTTGCTTCTGGCCACTTCAGATCCTCTCGAGTCGCTTCCACAAATTCTTCAGAAAGTCGAGAAAGGGTGGCGTCTTCTGATTTGCTTTCATTGAGACAAAGTACCTCAGAAATCGTTGATTGTGGTCGAGTGTATACCCAGACGGATGGGGACCCTTGAACATCGTCATCGCCTCGCCATCCTTCTCTTGGTCTTGAGTCTCAGATTCTTTTCCGAGCCCGAAAACATCGGCTTAAGCTCGCAGCATTAACTTTGCTGAATATTCGTAGGCCTATTTATTTACCCATGCGGTAGTGGAGGGGATGGGATTCGAACCCATGAACCCCTAAAGGAGCGGATCACGCATTCCCAGAAACCTTCTGGAAAGGGAAAGCATCTGGTGATCTTGAGTATCGGCGCAACTTCTCATTGGTGAAAAGTTGACTCCGCCGCGTTTGACCAGGCTTTGCGCGAACAGCTTTCCTTCGTGTATGTTGTTGTTTCGCTACCCCTCCACAAACGTGTAGTCCAGTGGAGAACTTCAGAATTTACTTCCTTTCTACGACTAGATAAACAAATTCGATTAGCTGAAACTTTTGCAAAGGAAGAAACTGCAATCATGAGATTCCAGTCCGCGGAGAAAAACGAGCTAGATTTACATGAACTGAAATGAATGAGCGGAAATTAAACCCTGCACAGTGTTCAGGTGTGGGTTACTACTTCCGTCCCATACTTTGCCCTTTTCAGAATAGCTCCGGCGAGCGTCTTTGGGTCGCACTCAAGGATTGTTGTCGGTATGCTAGACCTTTCGATGAGTTTCAATGCAATTGGATCCATGAGGTCGTAGCCACCTGCGGCCAGTGATTCGCCACCAAGAATGCTCGAAAGCTCCTTTGTAGTGACCTTTGATAGCCTCTTCGCCCTGCTTGATTTTCGTGGGTCCTCTGTGTAGACTGCGTCAACGTCGGTTGCATTGTAAAGCCTCTCGGCGCGCAGCTTTTCTGCGACAAGAGCGGCGACCGCGTTTGTGCTCTGCCCGGGATGCAGGCCTCCCAATACTACGACTCTCCTTCTTTCCGGAGCAGATCCGACCTCAACCGCCCGAACCACATCTGCGAGCGTTTCCGGGACTATTGGATATGCGACGTTGCCCAGAGCACTGATCAAAACCATGGCGTTGATCCTAGACACTTCGATTCCAATCTCGTCCATCGTAGCCTGATCAGCACCGAGCTTCTTTGCCTCCTCGATGTATCGCCTTGCCCTAAGACCACCTCCAGAGACCAGCACGAGACGAATGGATTTACTGGAAGCAAGAACCTTCTTTATCATGTCAACGAATTCTCCGAACTTGTCCGAGAAAAATAGACTCCCTGAGAGTTTGATGACGAAAAGATCTTTGTTTGTTGTTCTAGAGTTTCCTTTTTCCTCAGCAATTGAGGAGCGTGCTCTACGACGTTTCCCGGCAGCTGACAAATACGCACTATAACTCCAGGAAAATCTTCTAGTGTCTGACGAAGATTATTACTATCACAAGAAGGATGATTGTGCCGAGAAGAATTGCCTTCACGAGAGTTCCGTTCCTCTCCCAAATCGCGACCTGAGCAGAAAGTTGTGAAATTGGGTTTCGGGAAAAGAAAAGTCTAGCAATCTCTTCGGCCTCCTCGATTTCAAATATCGCCCTGTCGATCTTAATCGAACCATCACGCGTTTTTTCGAACTTGTGGTTCCCGATGTAGAAGGGCTGGGCCATCCATCTGGTTTTGACCCAAGTTTTGAAATCCTTCTCGTCTGCCATCTTCGAAGGCATGGTTCTTTGATGCTCTCTTCCTGTCAAGCCCTGTTGTAATACTAGTTCACTAATTGCTTCGAAGGTAAGAGTTCTCTCATCTTTTCTTGATCTCACAAAGGCCTTGCTTCGACACGTCTCACTGTCCCACAACCAAAGTGAATGTGTAGAGTTTCGTCACTCCCTGATCTGCTACGAGAAAACCGAAATCAATGGTTCCACTGGTTGGCGACCAGTAGAATACGCTGTTGAAAGCCACTTTACCCTGAGTCAAGGTCGTGTTCTTGAAGTACGAGTTTATGAAACTGTTAATGAACAACGTTGCAGATACATTCTGGTCGTCGGAAGTGTATTGCACCGTCCCGAGGTTGTCCACGATGTTTTCATTTGTGATTGTAGAGTTGGAAAGTGTCACGCCCTGCGAAGTAAAAAGTTTCATGGCGTACAGGGCCCGCAGCGTCGAGTTGCTCCCGAGAAAGACGTTGAATCCGTAGTTGTTTGAAGCTATCGCGCTTGTCTGAACTAGGCGCACTGGAGTACTCGCGTTCTGAGCATCGATTACGTCGATGAAGGGATTGCGCGCGACGACGCTCGAGCCCGACTGTTGGAATATGTATGCGGGTATGAAGTAGTAAAGGTGCCCGTTGATCGGGTAGAGCAGAATGTTCCCTTGCTTTGCCTGCGTCAGCGTGATCTGCTGCTTGGTCGCCTGGTCGGTCGAGAACTCGCTAATCGCTGCTGTGGGTCCGAGAAGCGGTATCGACGTGCCCCCTCCCGTCGCATTCGCCTGGTAGAGGTCAGTCTGCCCTAACTGCGTTCCGCCGTAGACCACGTATAGCCCGGCGAGGTTCTTCCCTGAGGACTGCTGGAACTCTACAAGCTGCACCGCAGCAAACGACACGTTGTTCCCGATCACGAACGGTATGTACAGGACTTGCGTGCTCGACGGCCTCTCGAAGAAGTCCGAGCCAGATTTGAATGTGAACGGGTCGTTCACGTGCAGGACGAAATCGGCGTCGAGCTGTCCAAAGTTCTGCGAGTTTCCAAGGAGCGCCTCCGGGTATCGGAGCTGCGCCTGTAGCCAGGCGGGTGGCGCCTTCCAGGTTGGATAGTACTCCTTGTAGAACGAGGCCAGAAAGCCATCAGGCTGGGCCACGGTGTATCCCTGCATCGAGCCGTCCGCAATATTGACGAGGACGACGCCGAAGAACTTCAAATACGGAACAGGGCCGGAGGGAATCGCTGCGAATCCGGTATGAAGCGGATAGTCTATGTAGACCTGGACCGCAAAGTAGAGGCTGTTCCCCCCAGCCGCGGAATCGGTCACGAGATAGGCAGAGGGGTCTTCACTCAGCCCCGCGATAAGTACATTCTGCACCCTTCCAAAGACCTCCCTGTCGTGAAGCACTTGGATGCAGTCCTGCGGCGGAGTCAGAGCGAACCCGAGCTGGAACTGCTCGAGGAACCAGATCCCTCTCTGCGCACCGCACAGTGTGTAGTCGGGCGCACCAGAATAGCTCACGTTTTCTACTTCCTGGTATCCGGGCACGTGAACGTAGACGTCATTTGCAAAGCCCGCACCATAGGTAAAGTTGTCTTCGCCATAGTACATCAGCGGCTGGCTCTTCAGCTTAAAGACCTGCGTCGGGTCCTCAAACTGACCGGTGTGCGTGTCCATAACTATGATCTTAGAACTGTGGGTGTATATGAGGTGGGTTGAAACCCAGTCGGTTGGGTCCGGGTACTGGAATGTGGTGGGCGTCGCCCAATACTCGTGGCCGTACACGTACACAATCTCCGGTGGCGCAACGAGCTGCAGCCAGTTCACTCCTATGTTGTTACGGCTTTGCTCGAGTGAGGAGTTGCTGTCCCACTGACGTATGAGCGAGAGAGTCTTTGAGGCATTTCCCGGTGGGATGTGGGCGATGTCTGTATAGCTCACATTCTGGACTCCGGCGGCCCAGCGCGAGACCGTGATCTGCTTTGAGACAAGCGGGTCCCACTGGTATGCGATGTAGTTGTTGTTGAAGTTGATCCTGTAGTACGTAAAGGCTCCGAGGTTGAAAACGAGCAGAGCTATTATAATAATCGTCGCGGCGACCACGCCCGCCCTGCGCCTCTGCGCGAGAGGTATCGTTTCTCTTGTAGACTTGATTTGGAAGAATATCGCAAGTACTGCAAACGCGACCAGGACCGTCGCGACAGCGCCCCACTCGTAGGGAATTGTGACATCCATCCCCCAGTAGGGGATGCCGATGAAAATCGAGAAGACAACCGCGGTTAGGGCGACAAAGATGTCCCTGATCCATTTGTCACCCGCTCTTATGACGACGTCCCTTACGAATTTGAGGAAGAATCTGAGCGCGAGAACTATCATGACCACGGTGACTATGTAGGTGATGAGCTGGAACTGGATCTCCATCGTGGGGATGAGGGTTATGAGCTGCTGCCCGGACGCCGGAAAGAGCGGCAGTATGATTATCCTCCAGACGAGTGCGGGATTGCCGAACCCCTTGCTCGCCATCGAGGCGACGATTGTGAGATTGCCGAGCCCCGGAAACCCGTTGTCGAGGCTAAATATTCCAAAAAGTATCACCCACTTTACGAGCTGCCAGAATGCCCAGATGAGCATGCTTGGTCTAATGTACATAGGCCGTATCCTCCTCGTAGGAGTCTGACCGCCATATCCCCCGTAGGACACCTGCCTATACTGCAATCCCATGAGCGCGTTGAATGCCTCGGCGAGGTCGCTGCGCCGCGGAAAGGGATTGATGAAGAGAAGTGCTAGAAATCCGCCAATGACAAATGTAAGGCCCCCGTAAAAGTTGATGCTAAACCAGTCAAGACCAGCCTTGCTCCTGTACATCGATTCGAGGACGGTCCAGTTGAGCCAGACCGTGGAGGCGATGTAAATTATCAGAAGCAAGAATACAGCCAGAATAATGTAGGGAAAGATGCGCCTGCGCTCCCTCATTGGGGGCCGCGAGCCAGGAAAATCGTCGCCGCCCTGCAAATCTTGTAAATCACACGAACCTTGTTTCCCCTCCTTTTAAGGGAATTCGTGAACCAGATCAAGTGAATGATCTTTCCAACTCTTTGGCCATGATATGCACCCCGCGTTCTTCTCTCCCTTCTTTTTTCGTAGCTCTCTCCCCGTGGTTCCGCAAAGAATACACAGATGGCGCTGTAACTGTTGCAAGCAAGCAAGCAAGCTAGCTTGTATGCTAGATGAGCAGTTGAAATAAGGAATCAAAAGAAATAGCTATAGGGAGAGCAACCTTTGTCGGACACACTTGCGGCAAAAGAATCATCGGCTTCACAATCGGCCCGTGCTGTAAGTGAAGAATTGCTCGATTTTGAGGCGCCTCCAAAGAGACAGGGGAGTGGTAGGACGTTCGATAGAGTGATCTTTCACGTCGACATGGATTCCTTTTACGCTTCATGCGAGCTCAGCAGACGCCCCGAACTTCCTAGGGACCTTCCGTTTATAGTTGGGGCAGACCCCAAGGAAGGGAAGGGGAGAGGGGTAGTCATCGCGTGCAATTACCCTGCGAGGAAGCTCGGAATCCATTCCGCCCTGCCAATTTCTAGGGCGTGGGAGCTTTGTCCCACAGCGGTATTTGTCAGGCCCGACTTTGCGTTCTATGGGGAGGTCTCGTCTAGAGTGATAAGCCTGATCAGGCCGCTTGCCGACAAGGTCGAACAGGTGAGCATAGACGAGGCGTACATGGACGTTACTGGCAGGATCTTCGAGCTCAAAAGTAGGGAACCAGCAGGCATTGGGAAAGAAACAGCTGCGGCAAGGGTCGATGGAGATGTCAGAGGCTCCGACGAAGAAGCTATAACAGAACTCGCCAGGTCGATTAAAAAAGCGGTGATTGAAAAGGAAAGGATCACCTGCTCAATCGGTGTGGCAAATTCCAAGATCGTCGCGAAGATCGCGACGGACATGAACAAACCCGACGGCCTCACGATCGTCTTCCCGGAGGACGTGCAGGAGTTTCTCGCTCCACTTCCGGTGGGAAAGATCCCGGGCGTAGGCAGGGTCACCGAGCGGGTCCTGCAATCAGAGTTCAAGGTCTACAAGATCAGTGATCTGCGTAGCGTCGAATTGGAAGCCCTCTCTGCCAGGTTCGGTCAGAAGAGTGCGCTCTGGTTGAATAGGGTTGCCTCGGGAATCGATGAGAGCGAAGTCGTGGAGCACTGGGATCCGGTCTCCCTTTCCGGGGAGACTACCTTTGAGGAGGATGAGGGAGACTACCAGCGGATAAGGAAGGTCATGTTCGACGTTGCAATTGAAGTTCACGGCAGGGCGGAGAGGGACCACTACATGTTCAAAAATGTGGGAATCAAGGTACGCTTCACGGGTTTTGAGACGCATACTAGATCCAGGTCGCTGAGCGCTGCGACAGAATCCCTTGAGGTATTAAAGCGGGAGTGCGACAAACTCCTCTCCGAGTTCGCAAGCTCCGGCAAGAAGGTTCGCCTAATCGGAGTCAGGGTCTCGGGTCTAGTCAAGATTGAGAAGGAGCAACTCACGCTTCTTGAATGGGAGGAATGAAGCGGATAGCTAAACATCTCAACTACATTTCCAGAAGAATCCACAAACTAACACGCTACCAAGAGTTCCAAAACCATCAGCAATAGGACTTCGGTCCTAGGGAAATGGGGAGCCATAGGCGCCCAGAAATACCGTCTCCGAGAATGGTTTGCGTGACTTGCGGCCTTTGTACTTTCGTGTTGGGTAACCAAACGGGAGCACTGTAAGAAGATGCAAGTTCGGAGGCACCTTCAACACCTGCTTAATCTTCTCGCGGTCCATGTTTCCGACCCATGAGTTGCCTAGTCCGAGGTCCCATGCCTCTATCACCATGTTCTGGACTGCTCTGGCTGCGTCTATTTCGTGGTAGCGGTTTGACGGATCTGTCACAACCGCGACTGCGAACGATGCGCCGGCGATGTGTTTTCCAGTCTGCGTCAGGTCTGCAACCTCCTTGAGTTTTCCGGCCTCATTGATTACAATGAAAAACCAAGGCTGCTTGTTCATCGCGCTTGCGGACATTCTGCCGGCGTCGACAATCCGCCGGATCGTCTCCATCTCCGCTTTTCTGCCGCGGTCATACTCTCTTACAGAAATAGCTGTCATGACGGCTTGCTCGGTCTCCAATTCGCCTATAATTCACCATATCCGATAAAGATCTAGGTGGTGGTCGCTCTCTTATTTTCTTTCGCGTATTTTTTCCACATCCCAAAGAGAACTATAAAATCATTGAAAGACCTGCAACTTGGAACGGGTCATAATTTGATGAGTACCCGTGGCGCACTCACCCATGATGAAGATAGAGCCAGAACTTGAAAAGGCGTTCCCCGGCCTCAGGGTGGTAGAACTCGAGTTGCCGAGCGTGACAATCAGAAAGAGCAAGCCCGAGCTAGATTTATTCAAGGCAGAGGTCGAGAGATCAATTCGTGACAGCGTGGCTTCAATAGAGGAGGTTAAAGATCAGAGGATAATAAGGGCGTACCGCGATTTCTATTGGAAGATTGGTATAGACCCGACGAAGACCAGGCCGGCAGGAGAGGCGCTGGTTAGGCGCATAGTCTCGGGCAAAGGACTTCCCACCGTGAACACCTTGGTCGACTCTTACAACCTAGCCTCTGCGAAGAGCTACGTCGCGATTGCTGCTTTTGATCTCTCAAAGATACACAGGGAAGCTCTGCTCATGCGTAGAAGCTCAGCAGGCGAAGATTTCCTCGGCATCGGAATGGATCATCCGATGATGCTGAGTGGAAAGGAGATCATAATCGAGGACAAGAATTCTGGTAAGCTTGTGGCTCTCTATCCGTACAGGGACTCGGACGATAGCAAGGTGACAGAAGAGACTCGTTCCGTCCTTTTGATGATGTGCGGCGTCCCGGGCATCGAAGATGGCGATCTCAAGGATGCTCTAGAACTTTCAAGCGAATTCATAAACAGGTTCTGCAAGGTAGAGAGCGGCAAGTGACCACAAAACCCACCTGCAGAGTAGTCGGCTAAAACAGGTTGAGCAGCGGGCGCAGGTCCCTGAACTGAAAATCGGGAAGCTCGTCCTGTCCTCTGGGTGGAATGACTGACACCTCAGAGTCGTGGAGCACGCGAATCGTCTTCATCCCAAGCGACTTGGCGGGTGCGACGTCTGTGTCAATCCTGTCGCCTATCATCCAAGCATCCACGGGCTCGATTCTCGCCTTGTCAAGGGCCAGGTTGAAAATTTCAGTTTCGGGTTTTTTGAAGCCTACCTCCTCCGAAAGTATCATGAACTTGAAGTATGCCCCGAGGTTCCAGGTATTCTCCAGGTGCTTTCTGACGTTTCTGTGCTGGTTTGCGATGATCCCAAGTGAGTACCGCGGAGCAAGATACTCCAGTACCTGCCTGACCTCGGGATAAGGCCGGAACATGCTGTTTGGGTCTTCCTCAAATCTCTTGATCAGGTTGTTCCCGAACTTTTCGTAGTACTCGCGAACCGCATCATAGTACTCCTTCTCCTCTGTTTTCAGAACCTGCTTTGCAATCGCCCTTACCCTCGAGGCCTCGCCTCCAGGTCTCGAAAGGAGAGCCACCCTATACGCCACATTGTAGCTCTCTTCAGTTAGATCACCGCGACGGGCTTTCAGGATCTGAAAGAGCCCGTTATTCCTAGCTTTGTGAAATGAGCTTTCGGAGAGAAGGGTCTCGCCGACATCGAAGAACAACCACAACGGATTAGACGACACTCGCAGAAAAAATTGGATAGTGATAGATTGCTCCTACCAAATCGGCGTATCCTTTTTAAATATAAACCACTCAATACAAGATAACTCTTCGCCAATGGGCTTTGAACCTGTTTGAGAGCCAAGGGAACCAACTTACGGTTTTTTCCTCTCTCGCTGCGCAAACCCACTTGGTACCTCGAAGTGAATGTCATTGCTCACCACAATTTACTCCTCCGCCTCATTTGCGGGCTCGATTTTTAGCGTGAGCTAGCGAAAGGGAGAGTGCGAGTAGAGGCACACTCTCCACACACACCTGCTACCTGCGCCAAAGCTGTTGTTCCGATGTTTGGCCTCAAGATATTCGTTCTACTTTTTGTTTTGAGCGTTACTTCTTGGTAAACTCGGCAACGTGAGATCTAGAACAGGCGAAGGTCGTATCACTGTGATGAGGAGTGGAGCCAATAGTAGTAGCAGAAAATAGTCAAGTGAATACGTACGCGACAATAAAAAGAAGAAGTTGAGTGATTCTAACTGTTGAGCAGCCGCAATACAAGCAAGAAGTTTGATTCGGTAGCACTTTACAGGATACGTAAGCTACTGTCGGATCTTTCAAACAAGACGGGTAGGGGAACAGAACTTGTAACGCTCTATCTTCCGCCCAAGAAGCCAGTCCACGAAGCCATTTCCGCCCTAAGAGAAGAGAGCGGAACGGCTTCAAACATAAAGTCTGACACTACAAGAAATCACGTGCAGGATGCCCTAACCAAGACGATGGCCAGGCTCAGACTTTACAATCGAACTCCCGAGAACGGGATAGTGATTTTCTGCGGCGCGATCCCCGGACCGGGCGGACCTGGAAACGAAACGATCGAGCTCTACGAGGTACTTCCACATAAACCTGTCACTACTTACCTTTACCGTTGCGACGATCATTTCCACTTAGACCCTCTCAGAGACATGCTCAGGGAGCAGGACGTTGTGGGAATCCTCTCCGTCGACGCAACCGAAGCCGGTCTCGGGATTGTAAGCGGGGACGTGTGGGACGTCGTCGATACGATAAGCTCGGGCGTCTCTGGGAAGACCCGCAAAGGCGGGCAAAGCGCAAGACGTTACGAGCGGCTGCGTGAAATGGAGCTGACCGAATATTTCAACAGGCTCGCAGACCACGCCAAGAAAGTCTTCTTGGAGCAGTACCAGGTGAAAGGACTGATCGTCAGCGGACCCGGGCCAACGAAGGACGAGTTTGTAAAGGACAAGTACTTGGATTACAGGCTGCAGAACGCCATAATCGGCGTACTCGATTCAGGCTATGCGGGCCGAGAGGGCGTAAGGGAAACAATCGAAAAGTCCGGAAAACTCCTCGAGAATGTGAGGGTGGTAGAAGAGAGGAAGCTCGTGCAGAGGTTCCTTCGCGAGGTAAACTCCGAGAACGGGCTTGCAATCTATGGAATACAGGATATAATAGTGGCGCTGAAGAAGGCAGCAGTCGATACGATACTGATCACGGATGACATCGACACGGTATATCTCAAAGCTATCTGCAGAAAGTGCGGCAACGTAGTCGAAAAGTTTGCCCACAGGTCACAGATTGTTTCGGAAAAGCAAAGCCTGCTTACGTGTCCAAAGTGCGGATCGAACGAGGTCGACATAACTGAGAGGGACATCGTGGACTACTTTGCCGACGCTTCAATCGACTCGGGGGCAAATGTTGAAGTAATCTCTGCAAAGACCGAGGATGGATCAATGCTGAAGAGTTTTGGTGGCATTGCCGCACTCCTCAGATACAGGTCATAGCAACCATATTTTGCGTAGCGATCCGAAAATGCTCGCAACGAGTTAAACTCCTTTAGAGAGAGACAGGTTCAGAAGAATAGAATGACAGAGGAGACGCAACAACAGAACAATGAGCATTCAAGTAGCAAGGTTCCAACCGTGCCAGCTTACAGGAATCCGCTTGAAGACCAAAAATCCTGGGACAAATCAGCTGAGCAGAAGATCTTCAAAAAATGGGAGCAACAGGAACTGCTGGGCCGCTTCAACGTAGACTCTGCAAAACCTCTCTTCGTACTTGATACTCCTCCCCCCTACCCATCAGGCAGACCTTGGCACGTGGGTGGAGCCTCTCACTACGCACAGATCGACATGATCGCGAGGTCCGCGAGGATGCGAGGTTTCGAAGTACTCTTCCCAATGGGTATAGACCGAAACGGACTGCCCGTGGAACTTTACACCGAAAAAAAGTACAACGTGAGCATCCGGACGACGCCCAGGGAAAAGTTTCTCGAACTCTGCAGCGTCGCGCTAGACGATTTAGAGCAGGAAATGGTACAGACGCTCAAGCTGATGGGTTTTTCAGCCGACTACAACAACAAGTACCGCACAGACGCGACTAGCTACAGAGCGCTGACACAAGCAACGTTCATCGAACAGTGGAAAAGAGGGCTCGTCTACGAGGGGACGCGGCCTAGCAACTATTGCATTGATTGCGGAACGACAATCGCAGATGCTGAAATAATCTACTCGGACCTTCCCACGAAGCTCGCTTACTTCAAGTTCGCACTAGAAGCCGACAGTCTGGAGATTCCGATTGCGAGCACTAGACCCGAGCTCATCTGTTCGTGCCAAGCAATTATCGTAAATCCAGAGGACGAGAGGTACAAGCCTCTTGTCGGAAGAAAGGCAATTCTTCCATTTTACGGCAGGAGCGTGCCAATAATCTCACACACCTCGGCAAAGCCAGAGTTTGGCACTGGCGCTGTCATGGTTTGCTCTTATGGGGACTATACCGACGTCCAGCTCTTCAGAGAACTAGGCCTGTCGGAAATCATCGCGATCGGCGAAGACGGCAGGATGCAAAAGTCTGCAGGTGACTTTCTGGAGGGGCTTAGAGTAAAACAAGCCCGCGCAAGGATGATCGAGGAGCTTCAGAAGGCAGGCTTGCTCGACAAGGTCGAAGAGATTGCGCACCGGACGCCAACCTGCGAGCGTAGCAAGACTCCTATCGAGATAATCCCGATGAAGGAGTATTATCTCAGGGTGGTAGAGGTCAAGGACAAGCTGAATCAAATCGCAAAGAGCTTGCGCTTTTACCCAGAGATGCACCGGACGATACTCCTAAACTGGATTGACGTCGCGCTCGACTGGCCTATTTCTAGGAGGAGATTCTACGGGACTGAGGTTCCTGTGTGGTATTGCAGGAAATGCGGAACGCCTTTTCTGCCAGAGCCGGGCCCCTACTATCAGCCATGGAAGGAGGATCCTCCCGGAAATCCAAAGTGCGGAGCCTGCGGGTCAATCGAATTTGTCGGTGATGAAAGAACGTTCGACACCTGGATGGACTCCAGCATCAGCGCGCTTTTCGTAACAAGATATCACAGAGACGAGCATTTTCATTCGAGAACTTACCCTGCCTCTATGAGGCCACAGGGAAAGGACATCATAAGGACCTGGCTTCACTACAGCATACTCCGCTGCTGGGAGGTGACTGGCAAGGTCCCATGGGACAGCGTCTGGATAACTGGCTGGGGGCTCGATGAGAGACGCGAGAAGATGAGCAAGAGCAAGGGGAATGTGATTGACCCGATTGCGATGCTGGAAAAGTACGGGGCAGAAAGTTTCAGGCTGTGGACGGCGTCAGAGGTCAGCGTGGGCTCGGACTACATCTGCTCTGAGCAAAAGATCGCCACGCCAGGCAAGTTCCTCACCAAACTGTGGAACATCTCTAGGTTCATAGGAGGTTTCCCATTGCCTGAGGGGAGACCACACAATGACCTCCTCACTCCCAGCGACAGGTGGATCCTAGCCGAACTGGCTACTTTGATTAGAGAGTGCATCCAGGGCTACGAGGAGTTCAACTTTTTCATCCCTTCGAACAAGGTCAGGGATTTCACTTGGAACCTGTTCGCGGCACACTATGTGGAGCTTGCCAAGGGGCGAGCCTACGGCGAGGGCTTCAGCGAAACTGAAAGAGATTCCGCAAGGTATACCCTTCACGAGTGCCTCAAGACATTACTCTTGCTCCTGGCGCCAATCTGTCCTTTCATCACCGAGGAGCTATGGCTGCGACTTTATTCAAGGAACGGAAGCAGCATTCACGAGCAGAAATTCCCGGACTTGTCGCAATGGAGCACTGAGGACTCAAGGTACACTAAACAGATTACGGAATTCAACAGTCTAGTTTGGAACGAGAAGAAATCCAAGGGACTTTCCCTCAAAGATCAGATTTCACTTAAGGTGCCCGACGAGATCACCCAATTTGAGAAAGATCTGAGGGCAATGCATAACCTGGCAGCCTCTCATGCCTAGTAATGCCTGGATGTAATTAGTAGCGCCTAACCTAAGTGAAATGATCTGACGTATGTGAAGGCGCCTTCTTGAGTTTCCTCGGGCCCCAAGGCGAGAAGCATGTTGACCTCGACCGCCTCAATTTCAAATACAGCGCATGTGCCAAAATCTCTGTCCCTCATTTCAGGAGAGCTTATTTTCTCGAACAGATTCTTGACGTCGCTGCTGTTGAATGTGGCAAGCGTTACGTGCGGTACATACGCATCGCCGTCGTACTCGCTTTGTTCCACATCACCACGCAGTTCCTCACAGATTCTATTATTCATCGCTTTGAATCTGCTAGACTGATCTTCGACTGAGGCGTAAACTGAAGTCGGAAACACCCCCAGGCCCTTGATTCTAATCTCGAACGGTTTAAACTCTGCAATTATCGATGAAATCTTTTGCATGACTTTTTCGTATTTTACGTGATCAAGCTTTTCCTCAAGATAGCCGAGCCCCTTGACCGTAACGTGAAAGGTGCTCTGTTTTGCGTAGAGCTGTTCTGGATCTACTTCACGTAGTTCCCGCTGCGTCTGCGAGAGGCCCCTCCACAGTCGCGGTGGCACTCGGTAAATGAGCCCGAGGTACGACACATCCCTGCTCTTTAGTAGACTCCCCCAGTAATCTTTCACCGTTACGACTTCCAAAATATTGTGAACGAGCCTCCTGTCAGGGGTGCTCTTGAAGAGTTCGCTGAGAGGTATTTCTCTCTGAACCATTCTCAGATTATAAATCAGTTGGGAGATTTCTAGTCTGTGGCCCAATTCCCTTTGTTCATTTCTGATCTTATTGATGCAGGGCCTTTCGCTACACAGAAAGGAACTTGTTGTATAACATCACTTTCAGAGAGGCTTCAGCTTTCTGACAGAGGAATTTCTTTGATCGGAGAGCTTCTCCGAGCACTCTTTTGAACGAAGAAAATACAATTTCGACGATCCATCTCTTCCAGTAATCTTTCAATTTCTTCCACCCTTCGAGACCGAGTTTCTTTGTGAGGACTGTTTCCTCTCTTCTCAAGGGAGAGCCTCTGGACAGTGTTCTCGCGTTCTTTCTGATTTTGATTGCAGGTTCTATTCCAAGCTCGTCCAGCATGTTGAAATTCTTTCTTGCATCATACGCGGTGTCACCGTACACTTTTGCGATCTTGCTTTTCTTTTTTGATGCCTCCTTGACGAGCGGAACGAATTTCTTTGAATTGCCAGTGCGCTCGGAAGTGACCCGGAACCCCTTGATCTTCCCAGTCTTTTTGTCAGCCAGAATGTGCAGTTTCAGAAACTTCCTCTTCTCCTTCTTCCATTTGTCTTCAATGTAAGCACCTTTGGTTGTGGTGGTGAGACCAGTTGAATCGACGATCGCTGTGATAGGCTCCTTGTTGTCGCCCTCTTCGGTTGAAATCATTTCTGAGGGTTTCTTTCCTTTCATCAGACGAACTATCCTCTTCCTGATCTGAGAGAAACATATGTCCCTGATAAACGAGATGTATTTTGATAGGGCATCGATAGCTCCCTCGACCATCCTGTATGGAATGTCAAACCCGACCTTGATGAATCCTAGAAACTCGATGTAGGAGTCGGGGAAGTCAAACGGTCTCCCCACCTTATCCTCGTTCATGGATTCCAGCTCATTCTTCCAAGAGCTTGCAAATCCGAGATCGAACAGTACCCTTTCCTCTCTCGACTAACGACTCGTTGTAATCGTGCCAGGACATTCCTAGAGGCATATGCTAAAGGACGGTCTAGAAAGCTAAAAGCTTTCCTTAGAGATTACGCCACAATCTAGGAGGTTCCTACATGGTTAGATATTTGAGCCATCTCAAAAAAAGTGACAGCATGGAACGGATCTATGCGAACATCATATGGAAAAAGAAAGAGAACTTGAGGGGGTGTGTCGTTCTCTCCACCCGTTTTTCTTTGCATTCTAATTCTTGTTGTCATTCCATCTATGTCATGACACAGATTTACAGTCTTTTCAATCCGCTCTTATCGCATATGGCCATTAGTCTCTTTCGTTTTTCTAGGGTTACTAGATCTGTAGGGACTTTCACGGAGCACCGTGACACGGATGATGGAGGGAATGAAGATGGCTATTCCGGCAATTGATTCATGCGCATCGCTCCAAGAATTTCGAAGGACTATGAAATCATCCGTAATGTCCAGCACGTCGCCGACGGCGGAGTTCTGTGCGTACTTGTTCAAGTTAACCAAGAGTTTCCTTTTCGAGACTTTCTCGAATCTGAAGTGATCAGTGAATTCGATTCGAACAAACTTTCCGATCAACTCCTTTCGATTTTCCGGCACTTTTGTACTCGACTGCCCTAAGATGAACTAAGTAGACTATGCTTTGGCTTCGAAATCTAAGGGCGACAACACGTCACTAATGCCGATATCCCCTGAAAAGTCTCGGAAATCCAGTAAATCGCCATCGCACTTCCTGAGGAAGTTAGCGAAAGGAATTCAGTAGTTAAATCGTCGGTCAGTAGACTCATTGAGAGAAGAGCCTCACAGGCTTTCTCTAGCGCTTTCTGTTAACCAATATGGAGCCGAGAAGTATCACTGACACGATAGTGCCTCCTGCCAGGATTAGAGCCGGGTACGCCACATTCGAGGGACTAGGCGAGATCATTGTAATGACGAGCAGTATCGCGATGATGACAGCCATCACAAAACTGATCAGACCAGACACATAGCCGGGTCGGCTCGCAGCAACCTTACTTTCTTGGCTCATTTTGACTATTGAAATCCCTCGTCTCGTGTATACAGAGGCAGCCAGGACATGAATATATGCATTAACTTTGATGATTTTGTCTAAAGGAGCTGGATGCCCACCAGCTCTAGTGTAAAGAGGCGGCACGTTGCGCAATGTTGAGCATGCTATGGGGGGTTACGAGAGAAAAAGGTGGATCTTACTTTTCCGCGGCCTTCTCGCCGAGAATTTTGGTCTTTGGGAGGCCTGAATTTGCCTTTTCCTCCTTTGTTACCATCTCGTACTCAATTGTAGTCTCGCATGCCACCTTTCCTGCCTGTTGTATTGTCTTCGCGAGGTCGACAAGCGACGCGTAATTTATCTTCATGGTGTAATCTCTAAACTCGACCCCCCCTTCCTTTTCGGAGGCAGTGCCGCCGACTTTGGAACCGACAGCGGTTCGGATTGGCTCTGCGTACTTGGGGTCAAGCTTCAAAGTCTTCAAATGGATCACCCTGCCCATCTCCGTTGATACTTCGGGACCATACCAGTATACGGAAATATGGGGTGCGTCCACCGCGGTCGAGCCGGGTACACTCGCCGTAATGTCCCAGAATGTCACCTTCCTTATGTCGATGTTCGCCTTGGCAACCTCTTCAGCAGTGAGCTGGTTATACACCAGCACACGGTAGACTTCTGGTTCAACTCCAAATGCTGTAGCCAATTCATCTATACGCCAGTTTTCTCAAAAGGTAAGAAAAGCAAACATGCCTATATCAGCATTTATTCTTCGAGCGCCTAGAGGCAGGGGAGCGCTTTTGAAAGTAGGTCCTAAGGTGAAGTGGAGTAAGGACGAAGGAATTCGGCAGCAAACGATAAAGAAGTGGAAATTCGGGAAATGATTTCCGCACATTTTGCCACTGAATGAAGCTGGATAAGAAATGACAGAACTCCTTTACCTGAACGATCATTATCTCAGGGAATTTGACGCGAAAATAGTCGAGATTCCCGACTACAAATCGGTGGTGCTGGATAGAACCGCAATCTATCCCCGAGGCGGCGGGCAACCTTCGGACAAAGGGTGGCTCGTCACATCAGATGGAAAGCGGAAGCTTCAGGTCATTGATTCACAGAAGGATCAAGAGGGAGGAAGAACAATTCACGTTCTTGGGACCCCTTTAAGTGAAACTGACAAAAAAGAGATTCTTGGCGCAAGCGTCCATGGAATCGTAGATTGGAAATTGAGGTACATCCACATGCGTCACCACACAGCCCTACACATTTTGTCAGGAGTTGTCTACCACAAATTCAACTCGAAAATAACTGGAGGCCAAATATACCAGGAAAGGGCGAGGCTGGATTTCACGCTTTCCGACCTCAGCCCAGAAAAAGTCTCAATCATAGAATCTGAGATGAATCGCATAGTAGATGAAAATAGGCCAGTCCGCTCATTCTGGCTCAGCAGGGATGAAGCGCTTAGAAAACCAGAACTGTACAGGCTATCTGCCAACCTCCTTCCCGAAGACCTCGAAAAATTGAGAATCGTGGAGATCGTGGGGTTTGATTCGCAACTAGATGGAGGAACGCACGTCGCGAACACTGGCGAAGTTGGAAGAATCAAGATCTCCAGGACCGAAAACAAGGGGAAGGATAACAAACGCATAGAGATTGTGTTAAGCTGGAAATCTTGAATCATAACACCTATTCGGGTATGAACCAGATAAAGGCGAACCGGGTCGTTTTCTTAAGGCGACATCGCCTCATTATTCTGGGTCAAAGATGCGGTGAGGCGTAAGTACGGGAAGGAAGCCCTAAGGATTTGCTTGCAAGGAAAAGTAAGAGCCGATGAAGGGAATCCCCGCATGCGGTCGCCATGGACCGAAACTTATTCTACCAACAAGACAACAGCAACTTTTGCGGGTGGTGCGATAGGGATGTGCAGGATGCTAGGAATTGTGCCGGGCGAAGCTGGCGTTGTTGACCTGAATGTTTTGAAAGCTTTCAGGAACCTTGCAATGTCAGGCTGTGTCCTGCCCAAATCCAGATCTGGTCACACTGACGGATGGGGAATGGTCGTCTGGAACAACTCCCTTCCAGAATACATTGCAAGAGAGCCTAACAATGCCGCAATTGACCCACAATATGATGTTGCCCTAGACCGTATGAAAAATAAACCGATTTCTTCCCCGCTTCTTGCGCACCTGCGAAAAGCCTCAAGCGGTTCGAAACGGACTCGCGAAAACACGCACCCATTCCTTTTCAAAAAGTGGGCATTCGCGCACAACGGCACGATAAGAAGGATGAATCTGAGGGATAGAACAGACAGCCAGTGGTTCTTTCATTCAGTGATGGAACGCCTAGATCTGAGCAACGGAGACGTAGTGCAAGCCATTGCTGAACAGGTAAAATCCGTACGCGAGGTCTATGACTACAGCAGCCTGACATTTCTTCTGTCTGATGGCAAGTCGCTTTACGCATACCGCGATTGTTCTTCCAATGAAGACTACTACACACTTTACTATACGCAGGTGGATGGCGCAATCATTGTTTGCCAAGAGAGGATATTGGACTCGCGGTGGGAAGTAGTCGGTAATGGTCAGCTCTTGAAGGTTGATGCCGAGAAACTCCAATGTGAATTCCTCGAAGTAATGTAGTTTTCAAATTCAGGACGTTCAGGTTGGAGCAGAGTCTTTATGAAAATGCCATCCTGTATACAACTACGTTTCCAACGGTGGAGCGAAACACCTCGGTAAAACCGGCGGGAATTCTAATCTGCGACGGATCAACGTAGACTATGTAGGATATCCTGTTTTTGACTATCTGTTGGAACCATGCGATGTAACTCGCCTGAGATCCAATCTGATAAGCAAGAGGGGCGGGCGTGAAGTTGTACTCGGGAGCATACCACCACATCAGGGTATACCAGTTGGATTCCATCTTGGCGCTCAGCGGAACATTTGCATAAAGCCAAGTTGTGGCTTGCCTCAAACCAGCGTTGAGTGCTCCCTCGAGTGGAGGCGTGTTCTCATAAACGATTGTCCCAGATTGTGCCGCTGCGAATGCAAGGGGGGCCGAAATCGTTATGATCAAAAGAAGTGAGGTGGCGAAACCCAACGTCCTGAATGGAATCCTCCTCCTCGCGGAGTAAATGGCGTGCGAGAGTTGCGAAAACCCCCAGAAAGTAACCAGCATAGCTGGAGCTAGGAATTCGATGGAGTACCGCGGGTCATCGTATGGCCAAACAAGGCTGTAATAGGCAAACATCACGGCAAACCAGGAAATCATCGCGTATACCAGTGGATGTGCCTTCTGCTTTAGTGGGCTTGAAGGAACGAGAGCAAGTAGGGCATAGCTAGAAGAAATCAAAAAAACCACAGAGAGGATCGTTCCGTAAGCTCCTACCCCCAAGACTGAACTGAAATTGACCAAGTAGAACGACTTGCCTAAATTGGTGTGAAACGGGTTGACGACATTTGGTGATGGAAACAGTATCAAAAGCCCGAAGTGATTGACAAATGGATACGAAATCCACTGGATGCCAGACAAGACAAAGGCAAGGATGGAAAGTCCGAATCCATAGTAGAACTCAAAGTGATCGAGTAATCTTCCAAGATTGCGAGAGGCGGCAAGGTATACTAGAGCAGCAATGAAGACACTTGCCATCGAGTATCTGGTCAGAGGCGTGAGCACCATCAATGGCAAAGCGACCAGAAGAAGCTTCGTGCTCTTCTCACAAGCATATATCAGCGCTGACAGCGCCATCATTCCGACGGCCACCCCCTCTACATCCGAGACCGCGATTCCAGACCATTCGAATACTTTCGGAGCGAGCGCAAAGCTCCCCGCCGCCAGCCCTGCTAGGAGTGGATTCATGATGCGCCTTGCGACAAGAAAAGTGGCAATGATGCCGCAGAAGTATAGAGCAGCGGAAATCGCGTAGCCGTCGGCGACATTCGGCATGGTCAACCTGAAAGCAAGAGAGATTAGGAACGGGACGAATGGAGGGCGAGTCGGATCGTATGACTGCGAATACTGGCTATAGCCGGCGTACACGCCGCCGTTTGTAAGAAAGGATCCACTATCCCACTCAAGCGAATGCGCCTGAGAGACTAGTATGTACCGTGATGCCGCTATGGCGGCTGAAAAACCTAGAACGGCAAATAAAATGATCGTATCTGGCAATTTTTTTTTCGAAAGGAAGGGGCGAAGTCTTCGACGAATTGTGCTCTCCTTTCCCTTGACAATCATTTCAATTGTTAGCTGCGACAATTCCGAAAAATTTCGCCCTAGAGCCCTCGTTACCTTGCGCGTCCAACTGACAGGGAGTGAGACAACTCCGACTGATCTGGTAGAATTGGGGGCGCCTATCTCTCAACCAGTCTTGCGCGCACTCCCGTGCACCGGAAAAAGTAGAAGAAGAATCTAAAGATAAGGCAGCTGATTTGATGCTCCCGAAAAAAGATCAATCCATTACTTACAATTGATTCATACGAGATAAATCCAATTTGCCTTTGGTATTATAAAGTGCCTGTGGCTTCCGCTCCCTAGAACGGACGAACAATAAAGTGGTGAACCAATAGTAGCTTGGGCATGTCTCCGGGTTTCCCCCTCCCGCTCTCACCATCCTCACCCCTCATCGGCATGTCAGCGGTGGATAGGTTAGTTCACAGAAAATCCCACATGACAGTTGACCCCAATTATGTCAATTACACTTTCGCAATCGTAATACCGGCATACAATGAAGAGAGAATGATTTCGCAGACGATTCGATCCTGCCTAAAGCAGTCGAAGATGCCAGCCAGGATTTTCGTTGTTGATGATATTTCGACTGACGGGACCGCAGAGATTGTCAGGCGATACTCTGCCGTGTTTCCTAACGTCATCCTCGTGAAAAACGACGTAAAGCGAGGGAAGGCAGGAGGAATAAACTACGTACTACGCCATGTGACCGAAGACATTGTTATGGTCATAGATGCGGACACCTACCTTCACGAGAAATACTGCGAAAATATGATTCGAGCCCTCAGGTTCTATGGAGCTGCAGCAGCTACGGGTTACGTCATACCCTACACCGAAAGGGGGAATTCGTCTCCCTTTATGCTTCATCGAGCCTATGCGTACATCTACGGCCATGAGATCGAAAAGAGAGCGCAGGAGTCAATTAATGGGATGATCGTTCTAGCAGGATGCGCCGCGGCATACAAGAGGGAGATACTCGTAGAGTTAGGAGGAATGCCTCTCGACACCATCGTCGAGGACATGGATTTGACATGGAGACTGATTGAGAGAGGATACAAAACAATCTACACCAAGAACGCATTTGCATTCACAGACGAGCCGGAGAATTTCAAGGCATATAGGACCCAGCTAGACCGGTGGTACGGGGGATTTTTCGAATGTCTTCACGCTCACGGTCAGAAGATTTTCAGATCTAGAGCGCTTACCTTCACTGTTGTCTTCGGGATCATGCAGGGCCTCTGGACGCCATTTTTCATAGGTTACTTGGCGTATAGCGTCTACAACGGTGACCTGCTCACTGGCACTTTGTTGATTTTGCTTAACTTTGCCATGCAGTTCGCGATCACGGCTTTCAAAGCCTGGAGAACAAAGAGGTTCAAGACCATCCTCAAGGGAACTATGGTCACGTTGATACTCTCTATGGTAGATACGCTGATCTGGAACAAATGTCTATTGAAATATGGCGTCCTTGGCAAAAGGGTGAAGAAATGGAGCATGGGTGTACAGAGGGCACACTAACACGAACAATTTTCAGCAAATTGCTTTTATCACAGTACTGCATTCGTTCCTGTTTCGAGGCAAAAGAGTGTTGCAGAAGGAGGTTAAAGCGAATTGATGATATCCAGTGGAATCGCAAGAGTGGGCGGTATACTGATGCTTGGCGTGTTTGCCGTAAATGTGTACCTGGGAATCTATGATACGAATCTGAGCCAGGTGCCTCTGCACTGGGACTTGAATTGGGTGATTGCTGCGGTTACGCTGATTGCCGCGATTTTGCTTCTGGCAAAACCGCTGAATGCGCCTCTTGTTACTCTCGCCGGAATTGTATGGCCGATAGTCTATGTCGCTTCGCTCGCTGTAGACGTTTACACAAAGATGTGTCTTGGTGCTTCATATTGCTGGCCGTCAAGGACTGCAGCTTTTCAGTATCTTATCTTGAATAATCCGAACGCTGAGGGAGGAGGTTGGAAACTTTTCCCGTACACAATCCCAATAGCTTTAGGGCTGCTCTTTGTCACATTCGTTCTTTCAATAATTGTGGTTGCGTCAATTTACCGCTCGCGAGCAGTGACGACGACCACGAGGATGCAGCAAACGTCCGCGGCCAAACCGCCATAGGACTACTTGACTTGCCTCATTTTTGAGAGTCATGCGGCCCCTATTCTAGGGTGCAATCTAGCTTCTGCGATAAAGGCCACAAGAAAGATGAATGTCAAGCCAACCAAGAAATCGAAAGTGGCATCTCCAAGAATCGCTTCACCGAAAGAAAGCGTGGCAAACACCACGAAAATCGTCAGAACGGCGGTGAAAGCAACAACTGTTTTGTTTTGACCGTACGCCTTTATGTCCTCTCTCTTTGCCGCAAGAATCGTACATGTGATCAGAACTACAATGAGTGACACGGCGAAG
Source organism: Nitrososphaerota archaeon (assembly GCA_021325255.1). The sequence continues at coordinate 30,406 of JAJPHP010000072.1, forward strand.
AAGGAACCCGCATACAAGATCAATGTTCCGAAACTCAAAGCGAATATTATTGCAAGAAGAAGCGAGCTCATGGGTGGAGCGGACGACAGGTTTCCAATTTTCCCCCTTTTTTCATTCGGTTTCAGTAGGTAGCCCTTTTCCTATTCTTCACTCTTACTATCTATTCAGGCAGAGCTTATTGGTAGAGATATGGCAATGATCATCTCGTAAAAGACTAAAGAAAAGGCTAGTGACAGAGAGCGCCAAGACAATCAACGCTAACAATTGGCGAACCTTCGAACGAGATTATGGGCCTTATATGTTACTGCATATATATTGAAAAGAATTGAACAAGTGAAGCTAATCAGAAGAGGACTGCTCGAGGATATTTTTCTTCGATCGGCTCCAATTCAATTGTCAGTTTCTTGAGGGCAAATTTCTTGCCATGATGTCATATTTGTGGTTGAATTGAAACATGGCTGGTGGTGATTCTAATCATCTTAGCGCAGTAGCGATTGTCAGCGGCGGCCTGGATAGCTGCGGCGTGGCGGCCTATCTAAGAGAGAAGCAGGGACGAGATCTCTACTTGCTGACCTTCATTTATGGACAGCGTGCCAAGAGAGAAGTTGAGCGGGCGGTAGAAGTCGGACGACGGTTCGAGCCAATCGAACACAAAGTCATCGATATTTCTATCATGAAGGAGCTCTACGGATCTACAAATGTACTTACGGACGAAACAAAGGAAATGCCTTCACATTTCCAGAGTAGCATAATTGTTCCGATAAGAAATGCAATATTCCTGACAATAGGGACAGCGTATGCCTTCAGTAGGAAAGCTAGCTTGGTTGCGTACGGGGCACACCTTTCAGACCAGCCTTATCCCGACTGCCGACCCGAGTTCGCGATGCTTCTGTCGAGAGCACTCAATCTAGGGGACATCGACGCAATCAAATCTAAAACTCATCCTGAAGTGGAGTTCTGGAGCCCTGCAATCGCGGGATTGAGTAAGAGCGAGATGCTAAAGATATCGTATGATCTCCTGCATGATGCAGTTTTCCGAACATGGAGCTGTTACCTCGATGGCCAAAAGCAGTGCGGTAAGTGTGAGTCCTGCAACAACAGGAAGTCGGCTTTCATGCAGGCTGGTATCAAAGATCTTACAGAGTATGAGAGACAGTAAGAACCCAGATTGTATTAGACAAAAACCGTTAAAGCGCTCAGTTCAAATTTGGTGTTCTGCGCGGGGGTCGCCCAGCCTGGTCAACGGCGCGAGAGCTCTGGCATTTCAAAGATTCTCGAGTACGCGAAGCTCAGGTTTTTCTCATTTCAGATTGGAGAATGGGATACCTCGTCCCTTAGGGGTTCGTGGGTTCAAATCCCACCCCCCGCATTTCATTATTGCTTGCTCAATCAGGCACTTTGCCGCAAAATTTGCTCATCTCTTAATAACGGGATAAGAAACCTTGGCAGCCTGGAGTAAAGACAGTTAGGTTTGGCCGATTTCATTTTTCTGATTCTGCTGATAATTCACGTCGGGGCTATAGCCGTCTGGCTTGGTGGCGGGATATTGTTTTCTTCAGTTATCGCTCCGACACTTCAAAACATTCAGGCCAGTGCTAGAGCTGAATTCTTGGTCTCAGCGATACCGCGTTACGTGAGGTTCATTCTCGCGAGTGCTATTGCAGCAATAATCGCAGGCGTCGCGTTGTTTGGTTATATTGCCCAAGCCACGACTTCACTGGCTCCGAGCGGATCCGGATTGATTTACGTGGAAGCAGGAACCATTCTTGGATTGATCGCATTCATCTTTGGCGCTGGAGTGGTTTACCCGTCAGGTATGAAACTCGTCTCCGTCCTTAAACGAGGCACAACGAGCACAACTAGTTCACCACAAAGTGGAGTTGCTAATTCACCTAATGAAACGACGCGATTGCAGGGACGATTGAGAATGGGTGCCTCTGTTTCTACGGGTCTGCTTGCAATCACGCTGATACTGATGTTGGTTGGGGCAAGTATTTGAGGATGTCAAGTTATCTGGCCGTACGCTTTATGGCCAAGGTGTCGTATGACACCGTGCTGCCATGAGAAAATATTCTCCTTTCGAAATCATGGCAGCTAGAGCAA
>JAJPHP010000059.1 GCA_021325255.1 Nitrososphaerota archaeon
GAAGAAGAGGAGAGGTCAGAAAAACGAGATCAGGCTGAAGGTGTTGACGTACAATTTGTCAATAATAGCGAGACTGCCTGCTCAATTCGGTTAATGTGCCAAAGCCCTTTGGTGGAAACAAGATTTATCAAAAGCCAGCACGACATTTCTCAGACTTCTAGCTCACTTTGTCTGCAAGAATCTTCGACGCCCACATTCACTGTTCCGAGTCGCAAGATGACCTACTGATCCCTTACGCGAGATTCAATGGACTGGAGTACACTCTCGGCGAACTACTCTCCGAGATGGAGACGGAGAATATCGAGGGGGGGCTGCTGCTGAGCCCGCCACTCAAGGGTGGCGGCATCTTTCCCAACGATGGAATCATCGATTTGTGCAATAAGAGCCGTGGCAAGCTTCTCCCAATTCTGACAGTTGAACCGTCGAGAGATGCGGTAAATGACGCGTTGGAGCTCGCAAGAAAGTACGCAGGAAAAGTCAAAGGCTTCAAGATACGCCTCGGGTACGTCGAGGCATTTGCAAGTGACCCAGTTTTTTCTCCAATTTATGATTACGCCGAGTCAGTGAACCTTCCGGTCTTGTTTCACACAGGCGACACGGCAACCAGTTCCGGGAGTCTTGCACACTCGCACCCGCTGACCTTGGACTCGCTCGCGAACAAGCGTGAGGAACTGAAGATCATCGCGTGCCACTTTGGCAATCCTTGGATCGGGGATGTGGCCGAGCTGATATACAAGCACCCCAACGTCTACGCGGACATTTCAGGCCTTTTCACAGGTAGGGAGAAGGAGGCGGGTGCTTACGGCGCAAAGTTCCTCGACTCTCTTGTTCAGAAAGTGAGCGAGGCGATGTACTTCGCCGGAACCGCTGAGAAGGTACTTTTTGGGACCGACTACCCTGTCGAAGCAATCTCTTCGGCAATTTCTTTCGCAAAGCAGCTTAAGATTGAAGAGGAAGATCGCTCAAAAATTTTCTTTGACAACGCAAGGAGGGTATTTTCACTCTAGTTTGAGCGACGTCGCCGAGAATCTCTCAATCAGAGAACTTGCTCGCGAGCAGAGGGAAATCGTTTTCCCCATACTCGAGGGCAGCTTCGAGGGTTGGTACCTCTGGCACTCCAAGAGGACCCTGCGTGAAGTAGAAACTGTCAGGGTTGCCCTGATCGACAGCAACACCACGGTTGGTGTTGCGATGCTCAAGATGCTCGATGCGAAGAACGGATACGTCTACTACATAGCTGTTTCTCCAGAGTACAGGCGCAAGGGGATAGCAGGCAGGCTTCTTGACGACTCGCTCAAGTTGTTTGCAGAAAGAGGCGCCCAGACGGTATTGGCAGGTATCAGCGAGGACAACGCCGAATCCAAGGGACTATTTACCTCCCGCGGTTTCAGGGAGAAGAGCTTCGCGGAGCTTTCAAAAAAGTATGGTAGGATTCACGCACTCAACCTTTACCGCAAGATGGTTATCGTCTCTGGCGAGGTAGTATATGCGAAGGAATTGTCGGGCTCCCTTGACTCGTGGAATCCGGCGGGTTGAGCGTTTGAACTCGTCGGACGTGCTTGAGCGAGAATTCACAAAGTAATCAAGTTTCCAAGCTGGTCGGTGTGACAGACGAAAGACTTTGCAAGATTGTTGAAGACTCCCCTGAAATCTTCGTACTTCTCCGGATCCTTGAGCAAGCTGTAAACCACGTAATATCTTGAGAGATTGGGACAGTAAAAGTGAACAGACCAAACGTCCTGTACGTTCTCTCTGCCTCTGGCAAGGAATGCCTGCTTGATCGATGCAGAGATATGGGAAATCAAGGCTCTGTGCCCTCCGACCACGTCCTCGCGCATCTCGCCAATCTCTACTGACTTTACACTCGATCTCTTCTTCACCTCGTTCAGACTCGAATCCCTCTGCTCATCCAGAGTTTTGAACCGTTTCTTTGCAAGGTCGAGCGGCCCCCATGAAACGAAAACACTGTTGCCCTTACCAGTGTGAAAGGCTACGTCTCCCTTCTCGCGGGTGCTCTTGGGATTCAGCTCGACTCGCCACACCGTTGGTATCTCGACTTCGAAACCGTAAAGGGCAAACCTTTCCCCAGATGCTCCTCCTGTGCTCGACATTAGAAGTTCAACTTCACTTTGCTTATCGGTTGGACCAGAAACGACTCTTTAGTGTGTTTGTCGGAAGAGTTTCGCATTCCTTCTTCTTGGTTCTTTCAAGCCTCGCTCCCTTCAGAGAGCGTTTTGCCTTGACCGTCGCCAACTCGTTCGGAAGCGGGCCTAGAGTCCACTACTTCGCGGTCTGCCTCGGGCAGTTCGTACCACTTTACCTTATCTCCCACTCGCGCGCGTATCTTCCATCCCATAGACTTTGGTTCCTGTTCGATTCTCTTCTTGAGCTGCGCAATCTTCGCCCTCACTTCGCTTTGATGCTGATGATCCCTTAGGTATGAGTCCAGGCGTTCATCGAGGCGCTCCAAGTTTAGAATTATCGTCCTCCACAGTCCCCAATCGGAGCTGGTCAATTTTGCGATGTACGCTTGATTGATTGTGTTAGCGTCGTCGACTTCGCCGAGTCGATGATCCTTAAGCAAAGCGATTACATCCTTGTACTCCCTTTCCGTTATCTCGTATACCTGCAGCTTCGTAAGAAGGAGATCGGCAAGAGGTAGGGTTTGCGAGTCAAGTTTCAACCTGTCAGTAAAGTCGAGTTTGTGGCACATTTCGAAAACGTTGAGGAAAATGTCCACGCGTCTTTCATTTTCGATGTCGTTGAAAATAAGCCGAGAGAGTCCGTTCAGCGCGTTGAACGTGGTCCTCGGGAAGTACCCTAGTTCGGTGAAAAGGGCCTCGATCTGCTTCCGCTGTTTTCGTAAGCCTACAAAGTCGATGTCGACGTAGTGGCGTCTCAAGTTCTCGCTCAAGGAGCTCGGATTGCGCAACCTGAACGCAATACCGCCTAGGAGTCTCAGGGTGACCCCTCTCTCGCTCGCTACCTTTGCTATCCGGGTTGCTTCCACTACGGCGTCTTTTTCTGGCAGTTACTGATTCGCCCTCTAGCAGGGAAAAGAAGACCAGTGAGGCTCGAAAAGGGACTTGCAGGAGCAACGCCCCTTCTGCAATCTTTTCCTCTTCCCCGCAATTTTTTGTAGCGTGGGTTCTGCTATTTCAATCCTGTTGCCCGGGAAGTAGGGACAATCTTGCCGACAAATTCTGGGCAAAAATAGTCGAAGTTACCGGCCGACAAAGTATGCTATTCGCATTGCCAATTCTCCGCACAGATCTAAGAGAGGTGAATCTGGGACCTCTTAATTGGCGAGTTATCCTTTATGCAACTATCATCCGGCTTCGCCTTAGTCAGTTTCGTTTCTGTGATTACCCTCCCTCCTCCTTCTCCTAGGTCAAATAAACAAGAGCGAAGCGGCATTTTTGTAAAGTACGTATTCACTTGGATAAGCTTCTTCCTGTACTATTGCCATAGGCCGCATTTCGTATCCGTATTAGCAACGTTTTCTTATCTGGTCCAAGATTTATGACAAATTGTCACGAGAAATCACGAAACCTTGTAAGTGAACAGGTACGGGGTTAAGCTATTATGTATGGTTTCACGAAAAGCTGCCCGAAGTAATAGGGAAATGAAGTCACGGACGATTCAGAAGCTTCTCGAAGGTATTAGGCGTTATGGACTCGAAAATGTAAGCACGTTATCAAAGTGGATTGACATCCCCGTAGAGACTGCCAGATACATGATCTGGGAGGAGCTTCCGAAGCACAAGATATCGGTTGGCATCTCAGTGAATCTACCAAGGATCGGATTAGGGCGTTGGATGGTTAGCATCACCCCCACTGACAAGAGCCACGCGGACTCGATCGAGACCTTCCTCCGTAATGGCGCAGGATTGATGTACTTGGCTCGGATCGTTCCCACAAACTCGCTGCTTGGCTTTGTCGGAATACCTTTTGGCGAACACTATAGGCTCAGGGAGCAGCTTGAGCACCTCAAGAGCGCCTCCATCATCGAAAACTACTCTCTCGAAGAAGTCGAGTGGTCAAGGGCGGTTTCCTTCAATCCGGCTTTCTACGATTTCAAAGAAAGAACATGGAAATTCGACTGGAAAGACGTCGAGCAAAACAAAGAGCCTCTTCTGACCCCGTACACGAAGGAAGATCAGGCGCCGATCGTTGATTACAAAGATCTTTTGATCTTGCGGGAGTTACAGCTCAAAGTGCCGAGGACTCTTTCGAAGCTATCAAAGAAGCTTAGCCTTGATCAGCACAATCTGCGCTATCACTACAAGAGCCACGCGAGACGCGCAATCCAGGGCTATTACCTAAAGCTCCTGTCGAAGGATTCAAACGCCTTCCAGAGCACCTTGATCTTCGTGTATGAGGTTCCGAGCGAAAAGGCTCTGGTCGAGGCAAGGACTGTGGCGCTCTCACTACCTTTCACGACGAGGGTGTGGAAAACGGAGAGGGAGTATGGATGGCACGTATCTTGTCCCGGCGAATACACCAACGGCGTGCTGAGCTACGTCAACGAAAAGTTTGCGAAGATTCCCGGTAGGCTCAGGCTCTTGACCGTGGACTCAAATACCGAGCATGTTGGCGCTATTCCGGTGGAACTGTTCGACGAAAAATCTGGAACTTGGAAGTACGAGCCTAGTGCTCCAGTCGAACTGCTCAAGAAGAAAGAGTAGTAGCGTCCCGAAGCAACGGTCATGCGTTCGCGTTTCTCTGTATGGTTTCTATCAATTCTCTTGACTAGTACGTCTCTTGCTCAATGTCTTTGCTCTTTAACAACTGTTGGTTCTGCTTTCGTCGTCTCCTGATAGAGAGAGCAAATTTCGCTTGGCCACCTGCTGCCATCGCAATCCCTGCGTAACTACCGCATAAATGAAATTCGAATTATCACCGTCTGTGGGATTTTCAGCCTGTTCATCCAACGACACTCCCTACCCGTTGCTACTTTTGGACGGAAAGAAGCCTCGAACGACCAATGCATTTTTAATGGGTATTTTTCAGTGATCTTGGAAAAAGTCAAGGGCTACATTACAGAATAGGAGAGATTTTTCATGGTTCAGGGTAACTTTGTTGTGCTAGGGTGCGGTCTCATGGGCTCATCCATAGCCTATGATCTTCTTCAGAGCAGCACCGCCTCAAAAGTTACCGTCGTCGATGCTAGCTTGGAACGACTCAAGGCGCTGCAGTTCAGAGCCTCCAAGCGTTCTGGCACCGACCCCACCACAGGTAGCACGGTAAAACTCACTGAGAAGCTCGAGATTGTTGAGCTTGACATAGTCAAGAAGAAGGAGGACCTGCAAAAGCTTCTTCCAAAGTACGATATTGCTGTGGGAGCGCTCCCTCATGATATAGCTGCAGAAGCAATAATGACCGCGGTTGAAGCGGGAGTGGATTTTGTTGATCTGATTTACTCCTGGCGCTTAGAAAAAACTAATCCAATCGACACAAAGGCAAGGCAAAGTGGAGTTACAGTTATCCCCGCCTGTGGCCTCGCTCCTGGGCTAACCAACATACTCGCAAAGTATGCGGCTGATCAGATGGAGGAAATTGATTCCGTGAAGATTCTCGTTGGGGGAATCCCCGAAGTTCCAAAGCAACCACTCAACTATAAGGTGGTCTTCTCAATAGACAGCGTAATCGAGGAGTACGTGAGGGACGCGCTTGCAATTCGGGATGGGAAGAGAACCTTGCTACCCGCCCTGTCGGAAGTTGAGGAGCTAGAGTTCCAGGACCTACCGGATCAAAAGTTCGAAGCTTTCATCACCGACGGCCTTTCCACGCTCCCCGAGACCATGAAGAGAGTAAAAGAGATGGAGGAGAAGACCATCCGCTGGAGCGGTCATGCTCAGCAGATCAAACTCCTAATGGACCTTGGCCTCTTTTCCGACCGGCCGGTGAATCTCAAGACTACGGGGGCGAGAGTCTCCCCGAGAGCTCTGATATCCACGCTTCTTGACAAGAAGCTCGCGATGCATCAAGGGGACAAGGACATGACATTGCTGCGTGTGTCGGTGCAGGGCAGGAAGAAGAAGGGAGACAGGGCAACTAGGCTCCACCGCTACGAAATGATTGACCACTTTGATTCAGAGACACAGACGACCTCTATGGCGAGGACCACGGCCTACCCATGCTCGATAGTCGCGCAGATGGTCGCAGAGGGTAAGATTACGGAGAAGGGATTGATACCTCCAGAGCTTGCGATCAAGGACGATCGGTTTGACGAGTTCATCTCTCGGCTAGAGCGCAAGGGGCTGGTTATCAAGGAAGGAGAGTTCCTGGCAGGATAGCGGAGCAGAGTGCCCTAGTTCAACGCCATTCGTCTGTTGATCTAACAAACTGCAAGTTTTCAATCACCAATCAACCCTGCCCGCTTCTACAGATCGCCCCATTCGCTTCCAAGAGTATTGCAAATTTATCGTATCTTTGTCTCCCCTGAACAATGCGTAACTTGAGGAGAAGATCTTGACTAGCAACGGGGAATCTACTCACGAAGCATCCAGTACGTGGACCGGTCAAACACCCGAGATTGTTATCATTCATCTGGAAACGTTCCGGGGGGATAACAAAATCCCAACCACATTCATTCCTCTTGCGCCAGATGCACTTCGCATAACTCAAGATGGCCTTGATGTTCTTTCTGGAGTCTTCCACATTATGTGGAGAGACATGCCTCAGCCAAGGACGTATCGACTCAGACTCTCCAACTTAATTTCTTTCGATGGAGAGTACGCTGGTTGCTGGCTAGAGTGCGACGGTTCACACAAAATCGCCTGTTAGGTGGGGATGATGTCGGTCAATGATGGTAGTGAGAAGAGGTCGTATTTTCATCTAAACTCGACCAAATTATTATTAAATGAAGATCGGCAAAAGGTGCCGAGCTTACATTCTCGAATGCCTCGGTAGCTCAGCCTGGTCAGAGCGAAGACACTTCTGCTAGAATTAGCGTGTAAGCGTTGCTCAGTTGCCTTGTAAACGGAACCAGTAAGGAGAGCAATAGGTCGCGGGATCGAATCCCGCCCGAGGCTCCTTTTTCTCCGACAGGATTCAAAGCCTGTGTATGACCGAGGGGGACTTTTCTTTGTTCACTGTTCGCGTGGTTGAATTTGATTACTTGAGCAATCAATCATGATGCTCAAGTTCTATTGAAGAAAGTCAGCATCGTGAGTATTCACTCGCAGATGAACATTCGAATTTTCGGAAAGCATGTTAAAAGTGTAACAAACCGATCCTCGACCAAGAATAAACCTCATGCTTTAAGACAAAATGGCAACTCACATTATAACTGCCTCTGTGCTCTGCAGATTCACTCGGTTGAAAAACTGAAGGTGATTATGGTCGATGGCGAAGTTAGAAGTATTGACGAGTCTGATCGCAAACCCCAGTCTCGTGGTCTCAGAAAGAAACTAGTCTTCTTCCAAGGAAAATGTAGAGGCCGTCCTCTGATGAATTGGCCCTTTCCCTTATGCTACTTTGGGGTTTAAGGAGCCAAGTTAGTGAAATTACTATACACTGAGGGGTACTCATTAATGAGAGCTAGATTGAGCCTCAATACATTCACATATGGGCTGCCGAAGATCCAGTATACGCCCTCAACGTTCTGTTGGATGGTCTGATTTAGGGCGCCAGAAGGGATTCCAGTCGCGGCATTGATCCTTGCCACTTGTGAATATGCATCTTGAAGCGTAATGTCCGGATCTACGCCGGAGGCTGATTCGTTTGCAGGTCTTGCATGGAAAAATATCGGCAATGTGAAGTTGTTATTGATGAGATAGGAGCCAACGGTTCGGCCGTTTAACTGGACGAGTTCTCCGTTTGATTGGTACGGGAACAAAACCTGGCCAACGCCGGTGACGAAAAGAGGGAAGAAGACTCCGCATAACAATAGCGAAATCACTGCCACGCTGATGATCGGTCTGTAGCTGCTACGCAAGATGCTTCTGCGGGCACCAGTGTTGTCTTTTCTCCCCTTCTCCAGCTTTATGTCATCTTCCTTTTTTGCAATGCCCGTAGCTGTCAAACCACTTTCTACAACTCTCTTTTCTTTTCGTTAGTTCTCTGAATGATTGTCCTAGATATGAAACACGCCAGCGAGCAAAAGGTCAATTAGCTTTATTCCAACAAATGGCACGATGACGCCACCTACGCCATAGATCAAAGTGTTCCTCAGGAAGATCGTCATGGTATCCGAAGGTCGAAATGGGACACCCCTCATCGCTAGCGGAATGAGAAGCGGAATAATCACAGCGTTAAAGATGAGCGCAGAAAGGACGGCGCTGTGTACCCCCAAGCCAAGAATATTAAGAGCGAGTAGCTGAGGTATGCTCGCGAATATCACAGGGAGTATCGCGAAATACTTTGCGACATCGTTGGCGATGCTGAATGCAGTCACGGCTCCGCGAGTCATCAGCAGCTGTTTTCCCAACATTACGACATCGATAATCTTAGCAGGATTCGACTCCAAATCGACCATGTTTGCTGCCTCCTTCGCAGCTTCTGTACCTGAGTTCATTGCCAGCCCGACATCCGCTGCCGCAAGAGCGGGAGCATCGTTGGTTCCATCACCAATCATAGCTACGATTCTATTGTCGAATTGCTCCTTGAGGACGATTCCGTGCTTGTCCTCGGGCTTTGCCTGTGGGACAAACTCAGTTATTCCCACTTCGTTGGCGATACTCTTCGCCGTCAGCGGGTGATCTCCGGTAATCATTACGGGCCTTATTCCCATAGTCTTGATGGCAGCGATCTTCTCCTTGATTTCGGGCTTCAGAATGTCTTTCAACCTGATAATACCGAGAATCTCGCGGTTCCTGGCGATGGCAATGGCGGTGTCCCCTGCTTCCGACACGCTAGCAATTGTTTCGTCGAAGCCCTGAGGGACCGTCAAAGCAATCTTTCTAATGGAATCGGGTGCTCCCTTGATTATCTCGATCAAGTCACCAGTAGGCGGCAGGCTGTTCACGTCGTAGTTTACGAATTCAGCGAATGCTTCATCAGCGACTTTTCTTCGAAAGCGAGTCCTGTTCCTCGAGCCGTCTTCTCCCCGGACCTTGGGCAAGAGAAAACCCGACCCTCTTACGAGCTTCACGCCACTTGTTCGCGTCGTGGCGGAAAACTCATAGACCTCGGCAGCGTTTAGGTCGTTCAGTTCTCTTGGCACGAATCCAAATTCGTATGCGAGCCTGATGATGCTGCGCCCTTCGGGTGTGTCGTCGTGCCATGAACAAAGGAATGCGGCCTCCCCCACTTCTTTCTCGGTATGACCGCCCAACGGCATGAAGCCGATCGCCTGTCTGTTGCCAACCGTGATTGTTCCTGTCTTGTCGAGCAGAATTGTATCGACGTCGCCTGCGGTCTCTATCGATCTCCCTGATTTCGCAATGATCTTTCGACCATATAGCCTCGAGATCCCCGCGAGACCTATTGCGGGAAGCAGAGCACCTATTGTTGTGGGTAGCAGACACACGTAGAGTGCAACAAGGACCGAAAGGTCTCCGCCGAGACCAAGAGTAACCGAAAGTGAGACCAGTCCGACTATGATTACTGTGAATATCGCAGTCAAACCGATCAGGACGGTGGTTACGGCTTGCTCGTTCGGTGTCTTGGGGCGCTTTGTCGACTCCACAAGACGAATCATTTGATTTATGTAGGATTCTTCGGGGTTGACTGATACTCTGATCGTAAGCATATCGCTTATGATCTTAGAACCGCCAATTACCTGGTCGCCCGGTGCCTTCCTGACCGGCGTAGATTCGCCGGTGAGAAGTGACTCATCGAGCATTGCGATCCCCTCAATAACATCACCATCTATCGGAACTATGTCATTCTTCTCGAGTAATACCAAGTCTCCGCGACGTAGTTGATTAGAGGGGGTCCGAACTATCGCCTTCTCGCCGGTAGTTTGTGGGACTATCTTCTTGCTGATTACTTCGGTTTCAAGAGATCGCAAACTGTTTGCAGTATTCCTTGCCTGCGTTTCGGCAAGCGAGTCCGAGAGGGTGCTGAACCATACAGTTATCAGCAGTATTGCAGCAACTTCGACATAGAAAACTCTGTCCGAAGAATTGGCTATGGGATAGAATACCTGTGGAACAAGGACCATTGCGGCAACTATGAAGAATGTAACCTCAACGATAAGCATCACTGGGTTTGCAATCAGATAAGTTGGGGCGAGCCTTCTGATGGAGTCGATTATCACCTTTCCTGAAAGTAGGGTGAATACACTGCCCGACTTGCTTGTTGGTTGGATTGGTTGACCCATGAGTCTCAGATTGCCCCTTCGAGACGAGTTTTATCCAAAGAAGTTCACATGACCTTGGAAGAATGCCAGGATTGGACCAAGCACGAGAAATGGGAAAAAAGTAAGGAGGACTAGAATGATAACGCTGGCTACTAGTACGAATGAAAAAGACCAAGTATCAGTCTTGAGCGCCGCAGAAGTTTCCGCCCTTTTCCTGCCGAGCATTGCTCCGGCAACAGCAAGCAGGATAAATATAGGCGCGAAACGTCCTATAAACATCACTATTCCAGTTGACACGTTGAAAAACGGCGTGTTTCCAGTCGTCCCTAGAAAATCTGATCCGTTGTTCGCCGCTGCAGTAGTGTATTCGTAAAGGATCTGCGTGAAGCCAAGAGAGTCTCCTCCGATGCCTATGGCACTGACAAAACCTCCAGCATAGGCGATTAGCGTCGGGACGACGATGATAATCGGATGAACCAAAAATGCGACCATTACAAGCTTAACGTCCCTCCCAGTTATCTTCATCCCAAGATACTCGGGAGTGCGGCCGGACATGAGGCCAACAATGAATACAGTAACAATAACAAACATAATCATGTACATCAGTCCAACACCCTTGCCTCCCGGCGTAGCCTGGATCATCATACCGAAGAAGCCAGAGAGTATCGCGAGAGGTTGGTTTCCGTAGAGGGAAGAGTTTACGGATCCTGTTGTCACCGCAGTTGTTACGACGGTCCAAAAAGTCGACATGAAGCCACCGAACCTTGTCTCGATTCCTGGGCCTAGCTGGATAGGATTCGGGATGAACGCTATACCCAAATCAATAGCGAAAAGCAGGTAAGCCCCGAGAAAAATGGGCATACTTTCCTTCTTCTTCCCTATCATCTGACCAAAAACGAATGTCAGGGCTGTTGGGAGTAGCAGCATCAAGAATATTTGCGCCACATCGGTGACCGGGCTCGGATTCTGAAATGGATAGGCGGAATTTGCCCCATAGAATCCACCACCGTTAGTACCGATTTGCATTATCGAAACCAGCGAGGCCACTGGCCCGGTCAGAATTGTCTGCGTCGCCCCTTCCACAGTCTTTACCGCAGTAAACTGTGTCAATGTTTGTGGCACGCCGAGTGCAATCATTACAAATGCAGCTACGAAGCAAAGCGGAATAAGCAGCCTCGTCAAAGATCTAACGAAATCAACGTACAGATTTCCAAGGTGCGTGGATTTTGTAACGAATCCTCTCACCATCGCGATTGCCACACAGACTCCAGTAGCAGCAGAAGTGAACTGTAGAAATTGAATCGCTGTCATCTGGCTAAAGTTTGAGAGTTGTTGCTCGCCAGCGTAGTGCTGAAGGTTTGTGTTAGTGGCAAAGGAAATGACCGTATTGAAAGCAAGATCCAATGAGAATCCTGGAAAATTGCCAGGATTGAGCGGCAAACGGTTCTGATTCGTAAGGATGACAAACGCTATTGCCATCTGAACAATGTTTAGAAAAAGTGCAGCTAGGGCGTATTCCTTCCAGCCCATCGAATGTTCGGGGTCTACGCCAGTCAGCTTGTAGATCGCATTTTCAATTGGAAGCAGAAATCTATCTACGATCTTGCTCGGCGTCTTGGTAAATATCTTGGTAATGTAGAACGAAAGCGCCCAAGCTGTAGGAATCAGAACTGCAAATAGAAGTACCAAGTCTAGTATCTGAATCGGTTGTAGCAAATCCCTTCAGCTTTGCTCGCCTATTAGGAAGGAAAAAATCGAATCGATCATGTGTTCAATGGCGTATGGTTGAAACACTGGGCGAAACATTAGATGTTTGTTGGGGTTTTCCGTTGGTAGAGCACCGCGGTCCCTTATGTGCATGTAGCACGACCGAGGAGACAGTACTCTTTACACCTTTTATCTTCATAATCTTGTTTTTCAGAATGTCTCTGAATTCCTCGATGTCGGCTGCGGAGACAAGAGACACTATATCAAACTCACCAGTTACTTCATACAACTCTTCCATGTTGGGGAGTGTTGACAATGCTTGGACTACGTCGTCCATGTAGGGTGAGTCCACGAATATATCCACAAACGCCAAGAGTCGCGGCAAATCGGTTCGACTAGTAGCTTCGTCGTAAATCGCCATATACGGGTTATGGTTCGTGTTGCCACTTGCGGCGTCAAAGCAATCAATAGCAAATGCGTGCGTGTTTTATTAAACAAAAAGTTAAGTAGGGGAATTTCAAGCCTTCCACACTCTGGAATTACTAGGGCATTTTATTTCCAATAGACTGCTGTTGCTGTGAGGCCCAAATTCTGATTGTTACTTTTGTCTTGACGGGAGGATGAAAAAGAAGAGAACGGGGTATACCGGATCTTCTCATGCGCATTTGCAAACTTGTTGCGATTCAATCTTGCCCTAATTGGCGAGTATCATTCTGTTCATAACTTTGGCCGCTTAAAAGCGTCAGCAACGAAGAGCTGATCGACGGGCCGATGTCGAACATCCCGTGATTCCCTCTCTTCTCGTCATTTAATTGCTGTTGTAATTCGCTTTATATACTCTCAATAGTCGAAGCCGCCACACACGTGGGCGGGAAAGGCCTCTCTCCCCAATTTGGATCATGCGTAACCGCGAATGTCACCGATTTGGGCATACCATGCGACCAGACCCTCCCAAAACAAGCTACAGATCGCCAAGTTCTCTAGACTTGTCAGCAATCTCCTTGGGGTTTGACAATGTAGCTCTTCTTTGAACCAGGTTTTTCGCCTTTTTGATCTCTTCGGACGGCGAGTTGACAGTTAAGACGCCATCAATCACGCCCCCGTTGAAGTAAAATTGCATAAAGCCGCCTGCTCCATCCAAGTCCCCTCTTCTTACTATGTTCGTTCTGCTCGAGAGGTCTCCGTACGCGTTCATCTTCAGATCAAACTGGTAGGAGAAGAAGTAGGGCATCTCGTTGAATGCTTCCCTATCTCCAGTCATATTTCTTCCCGCGATTCTTCCGTGCTTTACCGCAACGTCATAGTGCTCCAGTCTGAGGTAGCGGCCGAATAGAGAAGAATAGAAGCGAGCGACATCACCAGCCGCGTATATTTCGGGTTCGCTTGTTTCGAGAAATTCATCGGTTAGTATTCCGCGTTCAATCTTCAGTCCAGCTTTCTCGGCAAGAGCTGTGTTGAGCGAGATCCCGACTCCAACGACGACGAAATCAGCCTCGACAGGGGTGCTGCTGGTTTCGACGCCTAGTACTTTGCCGCTCTCGCCGTAGAATTTCTTTGCCGTAGAGTTGAGAAGGAGGCGCACCCCTCTTTTCGAAAAGCAGTCGCCGACCCACCTGCCAGTTTCCTCATCCACTGCCATGTTGAGCAGGAACGGGCCCATCTCAATTATTGTGCACTCGAGTCCCATAGAGGCGAACGCCGAGGCAAGTTCGCATCCTATGAAACCTCCCCCAAGAACCGCGACCTTTCGCGCCTTGCTCGCCACCACCTTGAGGACGTCGCAATCCTGAAGAGTCCTCAGGTAATGGATGCCCTGCAACTCAGAACCGGGAAGGGGAATTTTTCTAGGCGTGCCGCCGGTCGCGAGCAGGAGTTTCTGAAATCTGATTGAAGTGCCATCAGACAGATTGACGGTCTTGCTTCTTACATCGAGCTCAGAGACCTCCTTCCCCAGCAGGAGCTCAATCTTGTTCTGGGCGTAAAACTCTGGTTTTTTCAAGAATAGAGCTTCGCGCCGAATTTTGCCCGTGAGATAGGCTTTGGAGAGAGGCACCCTGTCATATGGCTCCGTGGGTTCGTTGCTAACAAGAATCAATCGCCCTGTCTGATCCTTCTTGCGTATCTCAGAGACTGCATAGCCTCCGGATAGCCCTCCTCCAATAATCAGATACTTTGTCTCTTCTGGCATTTCGATCTAATTGGACTCTGAAGGTAGCAACACCATGACATGTCTGAAACAGTTCGGAGCGTCGAATCTTCCTTGTAAAGCGATGTTAAACAAAGTTAGGGCAAGCAATATGGAGTACGAATATTTAGGGCACACCAGCCGGCACCTCTCGTAGAGGAGCTTCATCATTGTTCTCCCTCTTTCTTTTCCAACGTGCTACAGCATCATGCATGTGTATAGACTCTGCGGAGGTGACTTCTATTTCCTTAGCCTCAGGGAACCTGCGAAGGCAATCCCTGACGACATCCTCCACGAACTTGCTGTTTTCCTGAGCAGCAAGGACTGCTTCTGCCTCATCCTTTCTCTTGAGCATCGCGACCGGTTCGTAGGAAAAACACCTAGACAATTCCGTCAGTATTCCTGCAAAGTTCTTCGAGATCGGGACCTCCGATTCAATCAACAGCTTAAGCGTCGCTCTTTGCATGTGGCCTACGCCGGAGATGCGCTTGCTGCAGGGGCACGACGTGATTCCATTGACAAGGAAACAATAAGAAAGAGGATTTGCATCGGAGACCGCGATAGAAATCTTCGCGATCTGATCGTGGAAGGGAAGGTCAAACTCGCATTTCACCTGAGTTCCTGGCTGCTCCGAGTTTACCTGCTTCAAGATTGAAGTTGCGAACTCTTCAACCGTATCGCAGCACTTTGAGGCATCTTGCACTGCCAAGACAAGCCTGCTCATATGCACTCCTCGGTGCCCAGACGTACCGGTTATCACCGATAAGGAAGCGGAGACCGTGGAGTGTAGGTAAGGGAAATCCAGCATTGTTCTGTAACCGGTAATGCCTGCGAGCACGTCGATTTCGCTCGCTTCGAGCTGCACCTCTGCGTCTGCAGTATTCACTGAACTTCCGTTAATGCCCTTTCTTTCGACTTTTGATGCCTGCTCGTCATTTTCTTCTGCAACATCATCCGCCAAAAAAGCGGCTTGGTTGTGCGAGAATAGAACTGATTCGCGCTCCATTGTGGAAGACAGAATCTGCTCGCGCAAATCTTTCGTCTCGTTTTGACTATGGTTTATCGTTCTCATCGAACAGGCCCTGCCGCTAAGTTGAAAGAAGTTGAAGTAGAAAGGGAGAGACCCCTCAATGCATCAAACTGCATTCCTTTCTCGTTCGAATAAGCGCAGGTTCAACTGGTGCTGACTAGTATGTCGTTGCCCTGTACCTTTACCTTGTAAACAGGTTCGGGCTCTAGCGGTTCCTCGAATTCAGCTTGACCGTTTGTCAGGTCCCAAATGGCTCCGTGTCCTGCGCATACAACCTTGCGATTTTCGAGGGTGCCTTCAGAGAGGTCCCACTCTGCGTGCTTGCATATAGCACCAATTGCAAAGTACTTCCCGCCGACATTCGCCACGAGAACCTGTGTGCCAGATACATCGAAAGATTTCATAGACCCTTCGGGGACGTCCGAGGTCTTTGCTACCTTGACGAAATTACTCTCTTGTTGCATTGCATGCGACTAGCCGTCAAAGGTGGATATAAACACTTTAGACAGTCTTTTATGCTGTACGCCGAATGGGGCACGTCAGCAATCCTAGGTCACAGACTCGCCTCGAATTTGTCCTTGGCCCTATCTAAGGTCTCGATACTCTTGCAAAAACACTAATGCTCCTAGCCAGTTCCCTACCAAATCACAATTCGAGTGGTAGAACGGAGTAGAATCGTGCAAGAACAAGAAAACGACATTCAAACAGAAGGAAAGTTCTACACAAAATTGTCGCTAGGAACTCAGACTCCGCGCTTGTTTCCCCACATCAAGATGTGAAGCCTGCTCGAGAAGCGATAGCCTGTTTCATTGCAAACCTTCAGAAGCCACGCCGATCTCTCTTTGAGAATCTGCGGGTCGGTTCCTTCGGGCATCAACATCACTCTGGCGGAGGGGATGGAATATCTCTCGACAAGACTCTTGATCTCTCGCAGATCCTCCGAGGATTGAACTACGAACTTGAAAATCGCATCGGGAAGATTGGCAAATAGTCGGAGGACTTCAGGTCGCTCTCGCGCAGATGTGTTGCCGGAGCTCTCAAGTTTTGGTGAGACGTTCCACTCGTCTATCAAGAGCTGCATCTCCAAAAAGGGTTTCACAGTGCCGCTGGTCTCGACTTCAACAAAATAGTTGCGACCAGACTTTTCCTTTAGTCGTGTAATCAAAGGAATCAGGGCACTTTGCTGTAGCATCGGCTCGCCGCCTGTCACAACCAGATGCCGTTGATTGCTCTTCAAAAGTTCTGACGCTATGTCACCAAGCGCCATTTCTTTTACTTCTCTTTCCTTATCGTAGACGATAAGATCAGGTGGGGGTATAACGCCTGATCCCTTCGTATCAGAAATCACTCTGCGCAAGAGTTTTTCATGGAACAGCCATGTGTATTTTGTGTCACAATACCAACAGTGCATGTTGCAAAAGGCCAGTCTGAGAAATACCGCGGGTGTTCCGCTGTAAGGGCCTTCTCCCTGCAACGAGGTAAAAATTTCAGATACTCTGAGCCTCTCGTTGTTTCCAGAGCTGCCCTCAATGCCGCCTTGGTCTACTGGTATCCCTTCTTCTGTTAGCAAAGTCTCCAAAACACTCCGGGATTTGTATAGCGCAGCAGAGTTGACGACCACGCGCTTTTCTTACTTCTCAGGTATTGCCCAAAGTAGCCCTTTATCCGCTCTTAAAGTCTACTCGTCGCGCAATGTAAAAGCCAGATTTTGAGGCCAAAGCGCAGCACCAAGGGGGTGTGGTTACCCTATCAATGATTCATTAGATATCTTCTGCTTCATCGCGCGAATCAAGTCGCTCCTTGAAACATAACCGACCGCGCGGCCGTCCTTGTCCACGACTATAAGATAGAGAATGTCGTAAAGAACGATGCGCCTCAATGCTTCGTAGGCGAATTCATCCTCTCTGATCGTGACAAAGTCGTCTGTCGCGATCTTTTCGGCAGTCAGCTCAGAATCCGCGGTAGAGGCCGCCTCAAACACTCTGCCTCTATCGAGAATTCCGACGACGCCCTTATCTTTCAGAACCGCAATGCGCTTCCTCTGAGATAACTCATTCTTCGGGTCTATCAGCTGCTTTGCGAGCGCGATAACATTCTGATTTGATGAGACAGAGGTGAGAGGGGTCGTCATGACTCGCGAGACTCTAATCTGTCGAAGCGGATTATACTCGTAAATGTGCCTTACGCGCATTCCTCGCCTCCACAACCTTTCGGTCATAATAGATTCTGAGCTCAGATACTCTGCCATCAGTTCTGCAATCAGGACCGTTACGACTACCGGCAGGACGCCGGCTGAGGCAAGAACGTTGTACTGGTTGGTCACTTCTAGGGCAAACACCATAGATGCGAATGGGGCCCTTGAGGCCGCCCCGAAGACCGCCGCCATCGCGGCGACTCCGAAAGCAGCGGGCACTGCATTCAGCGATGGGTCGACTGCCAAAACTCCAAATCCGAAAATGACGCCCATCGAGCTTCCTATCATGAATAGCGGCGCAAGTGTACCCCCAGACGTCTGGGAACCCATTGAGAGGATCCACGCGACTGACTTGGTTATCATAATTAGAGCAACTATGTCGAGCGGGATGTTACCCCTGAGCGTATCTGTAATTACATCATACCCAACACCGAGAATTCTTGGGGTCGCGATTACTCCTGAGAGATAAATCACAGACATAGCAATCATGCCGACTGCTAGTCCGCCAATCGCAGGCAGCCAGGGCTGGTTCAACTTTAGCTTCCGAAATACGTCTTCAGTTTTGTAGAGTGCCTCTGAGAGGCCGACGCCGAGCAATCCAGAAAGGATTCCAAGGAGGGCGTAAAATGGCAGCGCGGCTATCCCACCAAAAGGAACCGGACCGATGTTGAAGAGCGGCTGTGAATATATCAGATAGTAATGCATCCACGCGCCGATTGCTGAGGCAATGCCGACGGGGACGAGGGACTTCACCCTGAACTGGAAAAGAAGCAGCTCTATGCAGAGCAAGATCGCGGAAACAGGCGTGCCAAAGACCGCTGCCATTCCAGCCGCCGCTCCACAGGAGAGGAGAATCTTTCTTTCCTCCCCAGTCATCTTGATGATCTGGCCCAGGTATGAGCCAAATGCTCCACCCGTATTAATGATCGGCCCCTCGGCACCGAAGGGCTGACCTGAGCCTATCGTAATCGCCGCAGAAACGGATTTCAGGATGCCAACCTTCGGCTCAATCTTGCTGTTATTGAGCAGTATCGCCTCGATTGTTTCGGGGATCCCGTGACCGATTATCTTGGGCGAACCGTACTTTATCATCAGCCCCGCAATTAAACCACCGATTGCTGGAAGGATAATGACGATCGGCCAAAGATAGCTGCTTGAAACTAGCGGACTCTGCCAGGGAAGAGCAAAGGTGAACGAAATCCTCTGAAAGTAAAACAGATTCACGACAAGGCCTATCAGGTGGTACAGTGCGTAAGCTATGAGCCCTGCACCAAAGCCTATTCCGACCGCAATCAGGGTAAGAAAGCCGATTCTAGACTCTTCTCTCTCTTCGACAGTCCTGTACTTGCTCAGTTCCTCCTTTGATAAGGCATGTCACTCTCCCTCTCCTCAAGTTTTGACCCAGAGCTTCGTACGTCGGAAATCACAGGCAATCACCGGATTGTTTCTCTTTTTGGACAAAGAAGATGCTCAAAATGACTGCTTTTAAATTATTGTTGACCAATTTGAGAGTCTGCGTCGTCCCTCTGTTACATGAGACGATGCTGGCTTTACATTGAGGCGCATGTTTCCCAATCCTTTTCCTTGAAGCATGCCCTATTTGGAAAGCAAGACACGCCCACTAAATTTTCCATAACAACAAAACAAACTGAGAGTAAAGTTTCAAACACTTGAATTCTCGCTTGGAGGAAGGTGTACATAGCGGATATGAGATCAGCACACGAGCGGCATTCATCGAACAAGCAACATTCTCTGCGCTCGAAATTGCTTAAATAATCCGCCCTCACCCGTTGAGCTCGTGTCCGTTCGTTCCAATTTGAAGGATGATCCGCAAATCGTCCAGATGTTGCAGCAAGTCCCGCTTTTCTCAGCTTTAAACAAAAAGCAGCTAAAGACCCTGGTCGATAACTCCTCCGAGCGGAGATACGACGCGAACGAGGTGATAGAGAGAGAAGGTGACATGGGTGTTACTTTCTACCTCATTCTCAACGGCTCGGTTGAGGTTCGGAAGGGAAGAAGGAACCTCGCTAAATTGGGTCGAGGACAGTTCTTCGGCGAGATGGCGCTGATCGACAAACAACCCAGATCGGCAACTGTAGTCGCTCTTGAACCGACGAGTTGCATGCTCACGACGGCCTGGAACTTCAGGGGGTTCCTCGACAGTGAGCCGAAAATGGCACTCGCGCTGTTGCGCGAGATGGCTAGACGCCTCAGAGAGACGAACCAGTCGCTCAGCGAATGAAATCCACTGGCAATAATGCGCCGTACGTTGGGGTGAGTCCATTGGATTATTTTCCTGGCGTTGAGATTACAATTTCTCTCATCCGAGTCTTACAATCATAAAAGAAAACAAAAGGTTCTTGCTATTTCTCTTTTCCCAAGGACATAACACAAGGGAGCCGTTGGAGAGGACGTGGAGAGGTCAAACGCCGTAGATTGCGAGAGCTGCGGGAGAGCAATTGCAGATGGAAAGTGGGTTGAGTATGAGGGGCGGAAACTCTGCTATCGTTGCATCGACAATCTGCCGAGAGAAATGTAGACCGAAAAGAATCTCGTCGAAGCGGCCAATATCGCTCTAATGTTCCTGCATAACGAGATCTGATATAATTCTCTCATAATTGACGAAAGAGGGCACGTAGGCGTATCTGCCGACACTCGATATTCGGCTAGATAAGAACTAGTAGTAGGACGAAATCCTTGGCAAGATCCTCTTTCTGCGCCTAATACTTTCTGTAACCACACTTTTGTAAGATCGGGTAAAGAAGGTCTAAATCGAAACCCCTCACAGATTCTAAGTCATTACCCGGTGGAAACGAGGCAAACATGCAAGCAGATCACTTTGCGGTGGGATCCAGGAGATCGCGCATGGAGGTCAAGATAGATATCCTGCGCGCAATTTCGGAGGGAGTGGGAAGACCTGCTCACATTATGTATCGCTCTAACTTGTCTTGGAGCAACATGCACGAACTCGTAAACGAGATGGAAGGTCGGAGCCTCATCAGATTGGTGGAGAATGGCGGGAAGAGAAGTTACATATTAACGGAGAAGGGCTTACGAGTGTTGCAGAACTATAACACACTCCGCAGCCAGCTCGAAATCATTGTTGCCACACCACAAATTGCAACAAGAAATGATTCGCCGACGCCTTCAATATCAAGTGTATGATTCACTTTTGAGCTCACCAGGTTAGGGTAAGGAGCCACACTTTCTTAGGGCAATGCACTTTCGCCCAATAAAACTTATAGGTCGTATTCCCACTTTCTGAGACGCTGTACAGTACCTAATCCGAGCGAACTTGGTCACCCTCAAATATTGGTTAGGGATTCCAAGTACTGATCTGAATAATACCGTAGGAATCAGTTTCGCGATTTCTACTCCGTGCTTCACAAACAGTATAATTACTTTGGACCAACGTTCTTCTCGATAACTGAGATTTGTCGTACGATACTGATACTCAATCAAAAATGGACGAGATGTTGGAGTCAGAGAAGATCGAGGCAATAATGCGTGCGGCGAGGCCTCAAGTCTCCGTAATTGGAGTGGGAGGAGCCGGGTGCAACATTGTCTCTTGGGTCAAGGAGAAGAAAGGTGGTGTGTCTGGAGCGAAACTCATCGCGGCGAACACGGACGCGACTCACCTGAGCATAGTCAAGGCGGACAGAAGGATTCTGCTCGGCGAGAAGACCACTCGTGGAATGGGTGCCGGTGGGTATCCTCAAAGAGGAGAACTCGCGGCGCGCGAATCTATCGACCAGGTCAAGAAGGACGCTAGCGGATCAAACATCATCTACGTTGCCACAGGGCTCGGTGGAGGAACCGGAACTGGTGCCTCTTGGGTAATTGCAAACGCCCTTAAGGAGAGCGGGGCTCTGATGATCGGAGTCGTGACGCTTCCCTTCGCGGTGGAGCGCTTCAGATACAACAGCGCAAAAGAAGGACTCACGCGCCTGAAGTCACAATGCGACACTGTCGTGGTAATTGATAACAACAGACTCGCCAAAGTTGCGGGAGACCTTCCGCTCAAGGAAGCACTCGGTGTTGCGAACGAGCTCGTCGGAGAATTTGTCAAGGGAATCACTGAGACAATCACGACTGCGAGCCTCATCAACATCGACTTTGCCGACCTCAGGGCTATCATGGAGAAGAGAGGAATCGCTGCAATGGGTGTAGGAGAGGCCACAGGTGAAGACAGAATCGAAAGGGCGGTCCAGTCTGCACTCGATGCACAGCTGCTCGACATAAAGGACTCGACTAAGGCTTTTGGAGTTCTAATCCATGTAGCTGGTGGTGAAGACATCACACTCGATGAGGTAACTCAGGCGGGTGAGATGATCACGAGGTCGCTACCACCAAAGGCACGTGTTGTCTGGGGCGCGCGAGTTGATCCCTCGCTACAGGGCAGAGTGCGCGTCATGGTAGTTCTTACAGGAGTCGAGAGCACCTTCCTTTCAGAGCAGCCTGGAAAGGTCTCTAGATTGCTCCACGTGAGGAACTAGGACTTTTCCCATACTTGCTGCGCGAATAGCGCAGCCAACAAAGAAATGGCAGGAATGTAGAAGAAAAGAAGAGAGAAGCAGCCGCAGAAAGAAAAAAGGATACGAAGGGGAGAAAACTAGTCCGGGGGAGAGGGGACAAACCTCTCTATCCCGGCTTTTCTCCACTCCTCTCATCCTGGGTCAACTTGCGCTTGGCTGTCCCTCTCCTTTTGCATTCCGCTGACACTTCCTGCAAACTCCCTTCGCAGTTCGCTGATTTTCCTTCTGCAGTTCTCATAACCTATTTTTCCCGTATTCATTCCCCTTTCTCCACGATAAGCTTCCTTCGAGGGAATACACGCAAAGCGGCTCGATGAACAAAGATACGATAGACATTGTTATGCAGTAACTCGCTTGCCACAGATAAACACGGTAATTATGCTTAGGGCAAGATAGTCTTAGGAAACAGCTTTTGCTTTTCTTACAAAGACCATTGTGGAGACCTTCTGACGTACTGAGCGGAGCAAGTTCCACTCTTCTTCTCCTTGGTGTTCTCGACACTTGTCGAGAATTCATTGGGGACCCCCCTAGGGGGGGGTACGTAACTGAGCTAATTTGCTATATGATGTAGGAAACCGATCTAGATTAGGGCGGAAGTGGACACTGCTGATGCGGGTGGAGAGCAGTCTCTTATGTTCGCTTGCCTTGTATGCTAAACGAAAGATAGAGAACGAAGGATTCAGGCACTCCATGAATTTCCGATGGGTGAGGACCGGCTGTGACTGAGCCGAGGATATCCCCATATCCACTGTTACTCTGCCAAGCATTCTTTTCGTGATACTAGAGCTTCTACTTCTTCCTCTTCGCCTACCCCCGACGAAAACAAAGTAGACTCCTAGGACTACAATTATCACTAGAGGAAAAGTCGTAATGAGCGTGGAAAACAGGACTGTAAGAGAGGTGGTCGCATCAGCATTGACCAGATTTACTATCGAAAAAATCAAGACGAGTGCAAGTGCAGCAATGATCACGGGTACCCAGATCCGACCGGAGCGCGCCGCTCTCTTGGGTTGCCCTGACGGCGTATCATAACCACTAACCGTCTTGGGAGAAGAGTTGCTTGTATCTTCTCGAACTGAGACTGGATTCTCAGGTCCACGGAACTCTTCCTGATCTTCGGGGTCAACATTTCCCTCGCTCCCCTTCCCCGAATCTACATCCTTCACTCCGTCTTACCCTTTGTCCCTACGTAGTCCATAACATGCATGATAAGAGGATTATTCCCCGCCAGTTCGGGGAATCGCACCATCCACAGGCTCAAATGCGCGGGATAATGTTAATACACAAACCATGGCACTTCGGCGGGTGCGAAGAAACTACCTCAAAGATCCCTTTATCTGGCTCGCCATAATCGTGTTCATAATCGTGGTGGTGATGACGGCCCTTTCGGGCGGCTGAGCAATTAAAGGGCAATAGTTTTTGGCCCGATGTTTGGACGCATCTTGCGCCCTGGCTACTATGCCTATCGCCAAGACAAGGTCATGCGATTTCGCGGGGCTTCTTTATCTCTCTGCCTGACGTGAGTTATCTCATAGCACGCTTGTTCATGAATATGGGGACGTACTTCTCCGCGAGCAATGACAAGAGTTCGCCCGTATGATTTTTTATGACGTGATCCAAGAAAGCAGTCGCAATCTCGCCCATCATAGAAGGTTTGGTGGCTTCAAATGCCTTGTCGGCGAGATCAGCACAGACCTCACAATCCGCAATGGGTCTTGTTTTGCTTTCTCGAACGTGTTCTTCCTTTGGCAAAAATGGATCCTCCTCTATGTCATCTTGGGGGCATCTCTTCGCATTCACTAGAACGATACTGTCCACTTAAGGAATTCATGGCAGAATTTTCCTCCAATATACATGGTTGTTGAGCACGAGAAACATGTTTTTGGGAGCCTCACAAACCATTGCTATCGTTAAGTGGCCGCTATCCACTAGAACGTAGTGAATCTCGAGATGAAATAGGGAATCTTGTAGCATGGACAGAAAACTAGACAAGAACAAGGAATTGCCATCGAGCGTTGTTCGCTCAATTCTATCTGCACCTCTGTTCAAATTGAACTCAGCGAGCAGACGCCCTTCTGTTCTGGGATTTAAGGAAGTAATCGCGCCCTAATGCATAATGAGGAAGAACACTGAAAATGTGGGGGCTAGAGTGCGCGGTCATGTACTTTAGAAAGAAACGGTTGGCGGCTACTCATTTTTTGCTTTTGGATTTATTGCAACGGGAAAGGTGCGTCTCGATCTTCCAGCATGGGCTGAGACCTTTCTTATCTCTCTGCTAGATTCGCATCCCAAGCGAATGAAATCGAGTACGCCTCGGTCATGTGCTATAGAACGTCACAGCGGTCACCGCCTCTTCGCTTGCTTTCTTGCCGAAATAAGAAAGGCATGCGAAGAGAGCGATTATCCCCGGTAAAGGCGCAAGATTGAGGTTTACCGCACCATACTGGTTGCTGTATCCATTGAACCCTGAGCGAGTCTGGAAGTTGAACTGATACCAGAAGGAGACGCTGTTGTAGTAGATCAGATATGTTTGGCTCGCGGCTTCTTGCGACACAGCAAAAGCGATGTGATAGTTCTGCGACGAGGTCTGGTTCATCTGAAGCTGGTACTGATTCTCGCCGAAGCTAGAAGAGGTTGTGAGTGGTCTCACAAATTCTACGACCCAATCGTTCCCTGTCGCACTACTGGGAACAACTCCCTTCGCCTGTACTTCGAACGGATTCATAATGTTCCTGTAATCTTGAATCGTGGAAAAATTATTCGTCGTATAGAATTGCGGGGTATTGATGTATGGGAACGTCGAAGAAGGAGGCATCCCTCCAATCTGGAAGAACGAGGAGGCGTTGGCGTATCCGTCCATTGCATATGAGGCGCGCGTGGGCAGACCAAATGCAGAAGGATCAACATTGCTTCCATTCGGATATTTTATCCCAGGATAGGCCGTGTCGACGGAAGCATTATCTGTCGGAGACCTGGACCAGATCCAAAGCTCTGCTGCGCCGCCACCACCTGTGCCGAGTGCACCACTTGTACCAAGGACCATCTTTGGCTTGTATGAAACAGCATACCAAGCGTCAGTGTTTGCTCCCGGAGCGATTCCAAGCATCACGATAGCTTGCTCAGGATAAACATACTGGCTCCCCTGAGCAAGAGGCATGAAACCGACAGCCTGAGGGTAAACTGCGCCATAACAGGCTTGACTGGGGTACAAGCAGCTGGAATTGTACATTGGAATAATCTGGCCATGAGTCGTGTCGTTCAGCATTGGAGTTGTAAGGCTAGGTGGTGAAGGAGATACGGAACCGTAAGCCGGATACTCCATTCTAATCAGAAGCTCTGCAGTTCCAGATGATGTCTGTGTCCAAGCCATCTTCACGTTGACATGATCCGTGTGACCTGAGGGAGTACCTGGGTAAGAGTTTGCGTCGATCAACGGAACATTCATTGAATTGACGTTAGACCAGAATGCCTCGCCACCGGGATTTGAAAAATCCGGAGAGCCGTTGACTCTTTGCACCAGAAAAGTGGAGAGTGAGGCAGACCCTGCATTTATGACAAAAGAGACCGTGAAGAAGAGAAGAACGTATGCTATAACCAGCGACATCCCTACAAAGAAGTATTTTGTGGTTCTGCGCAACTAGAAAACTTCTGCTTCCCCAGCCCACTATTACAATATTTAAATTTTAAAAATCATGAAATATCGAGCCGCCTGCTTAGGATTACGTATGCAATTACTCCAAAAGTAGCCAGCAGAGAGAAACTTACTGGGAAGTAATATTCATTCGGCAAGTAACCATAAACAATCCACATGACTCCTGCGGTTACAATGGCGAGAGACAGTACCACGGTAAAATAGCCGTAGAATTTGCGACGAGAAGAGGCATATGGTCCTTTCCTCGCTAACGTTGTCGGCGTGGGTGTAGGAGTCGCCTTATCAGCACCCTTACCGGCGCTTTTCTTTGCTCCTGCCTCCTTATCTACACTGTCTGACGCTCCCGCTGACATTTGTGTAAGATCTCCCCTCGCTAGGACCCGCTCCTGACCAATCAATCATCCCCTCTTTACTCCTTTCCCTTCAGGGCCGCGTATACTTTTTCACGAATGAGACCGTGGGATTCATCTATGCTTAAATAACACTGTAATTGCTTCCTCGGCAGGAAGTGGGTATATTCGTCATTGATACCAGTTCTTGCCCTCCCGCCGCTAACCTTTAGCGAGTTCGGAATCTACTACTTCGTCTTCGGCTTATTCGTAGTGTTGGGGTTCGTAATGCTCGGACTAATCTTGGTCGCCGACCCACCTGCACAGTATGACATTGACGCGCTCGAGGATATCGCTGAAGCACCTCCATCATCTTCTGCCTCAAAGTGACGAAGCGGAGCTTAGAGCGTACTCGCACACAAACAATCACTAAGACTCTTATCGTAATGCTCCCAGATCTTTCTCTTCCTCGGAGCGCGCGCATGCTAATAAAAAGTGACAAAGCTTGCCACTCGAGCCCCTCCGCTTTTCTTTTGCGATGTATCATTTCCGCTATCTAACTTAAGTAGATGCATGGCCCAAAAAAGGAAAAATCAAGATAGCGTGTACAATTAATTTGCGTTTAGGCATAGTACCGGAAAACGCAAGGGCAAAGATAATTCTAATTTGGGCACTGTCAATAACAATCGTCGTCTCTCTTTTCTTTCTTAATCTTCTATCTATTCAGTCGCTTCTCCTCGTCTGGAATTTTTCGATCGTACTCTCGATTATAATCTGGGAGAGGGAAAAGAAAGGTGGAAAAGTTTCATCAACGACGGGACACCAAGACCCGAGTTTCTCTCAAAAGAATGAGGATAGATGGATTGAGGTAAAGAAAGAAATCGAACGTACCAAGGATCAGATTGGCAAAACAAAAGATCAGAAAAAGCAGAGGGATTTGCAAAGGAAGCTGCGATCTCTCACCAACGAGTTGAGGCGATTGGAGTGGTCCATTAGAGAGACAAATATGGACGAGATGTACAAGGCACACAAGTTCGGCTTGAGGGAGCTCGATCCTCGCAGAGTAAAGTCTAACATCGAAAAGCAGAGCGATGAAGCGTTCATAAAAAGAAAGAAAATGGAAGTTGAAGCAAGAAATGGCCAGAATCTGGAGAGTATCACACGCACTGCAATCGAGACGCTCCGCGACGAACCAAAGGAATCCCTTCCTACAGCTCTTTCCGCAATCGCAAATGAACTACGCGCTGGTTACAATGCAATCAAAAAGAAAAACCGGGAATCACGAATTCTTACAGATTACTGGGCTACGCTTTTCTCAATTCAATCAGTAATCGAGCGAACCCCGTTGGACGGTAGCAGGGTCCAAAAATACGTCTCAAGCGAGTATTATCCCACTTTTAAGAGACTGATGAATGCCGTTTCCGACAGAAACCTCATGCTGAGACCCGGTTCTGATATGTTTCCTCAAGTTGCCCGCCCCCCCGCGAAAGGCGCATTCGAACCAAAGGAAGGATCTGAAGAATCGCCTCACGATGATTTGGATCCGTTTGAGAGCGGCGCCTAGGGCTCATCGAAGGAACCATTGGCCAGAATGGCATCATGAGATGCAAAGGCTTCGCTTTTCTGAGGCAATCTGTTCTCAAACTGTCGTCTAGACCTTCTCCCTACGCCACTCGGTAGGAAAAGGCATCCGTTACCATTTACATTGTGTCTCGTCCCCTTCGCCCAGCGCAGCAAGCTTGCCTGCCAGGAGGGCAAGAAATTGGACAAAATCGGAAAAAAACGCAAAAAACTTTGCCGAAAAAAGCTTATTAACTTTTGCATTATCTGTATCGAGCCAATTTGAAGAAGCGGAACGTTCTCCTAGTCTGGGTCCTAATTCTGTTCCTGACGGTAGTTGCCCTTGAGATTGTGTATACCCCATACGATTACGCAGGGTATCGAATTTCGAATAATGTCGGCGAAGGCGTTGCGCAAGCCGATTATCCGCAAATTGAGGGACAATACCAAGTTGTTTACGTGACTTGCGAGCAGTGGCAGTTCCTGTTTTATCCGCACGTCGCGGGCGTCCCGAGTGTGACCACAGTCCTTGCTGGCATTCCTGTCCTTTTCATAGTGCGCTCAGTAGATGTCACACACGGATTCTACGTGAACACTGAGGGCAATTTTGTGACGCAAGGATTGCAGTTTGGTGTCATGGCAGTTCCTGGATACATCGATTATGTCGTGTGGAACTTCCAGCCCACGGTTTTCCAGAAGAATATCTCACTCTACCACGTCCAGTGCTCAGAGTATTGCGGAGTCACCGCGAGCGGACTGGGTCATCCATGGATGGATGCTCTAATTCAGGTCGTGCCTAATAATCAGACTGGGATTGCCATCTTAAGACAACAGATGGCCAACAATACTCCGCCGATCCTGACAGGGTCTGTTTCTTAGAGAAAGGCAGCACAAAGAGAGGAGTTGAAGTAAAAATAGAATGACAGAAGAGACACAACCAGCACAAGCTCCGGGATACGAAGGGGAGGTTGAAGGGCGCAATACTATCGTTGGGATAGCAAAGGACATTCTATATAGCAAGGACTACAAGCACTTTGCCCTAAAGCTATTTTGTTTCGGTATGATCTGGCTGTTTACGGCCGGATCTTTTGGCTTAGAGCTCCGCACTCAGGCGGGATTTTCTTACACTGGAGCCCTTCTTCCTCTGACCCAGCTCGGTTACTCGACGATCGCGTACTTCCAGATGATGACATACCACGCCGTCGTAATGTTCTTTGGCACCATATTCACGACAGGGTTTGCAATCGCATACTATGCGGTCCCGACGATCAGGGGAACGAGAAAACTCGCGGTACCTCAGGTCGCAAACATTGGTCACTGGCTAGTAGTCTTTGGTCTCTACATGGTCATGGGCTCAAACTCCCAGTTTATGTTTACATTCCTTATCCCGCTGAAAAACCCCTCATCGTTCTACATTGGTGAAATTGTCCAGTTTGTCGGTGACGAGTTACTGCTGATTGCTCTGCTTGCGACTGCTTTCAAGGACAAGCTCCCGAACGAAAAGTTCTCGATACCAATCGCGTTCATTACGATGGACTGCGTCGCCATGGGGATCGGTATTATCACGGTCCTCTCGGCCATTACTTGGACAATTCTCTCTCCGCTGGGAGGACTAGGTTTAGACGTTTTCTCGATCCCGAACGTTGAAGTGTTTAGGGCAGCGTTCTGGTTTGAGAGTCATCCACTGGTGTATTTTGGTTCATTCCTAACCATGGGTCTGATGATTTGGTTCGTCACGATATATGCAAAACGTCCAATCTACAGTGAAAAAATGGTCAGATATATGATCGCGGTGCTCTTCGTTCTTACAATGTCTGTCTACATTCACCACATGGCAATGGACCCAATCCCAATGTGGGTACGCGACATTTTCGCCCAGGTCGCGACGGAACTGATAGCGATACCGTTCGTCATCACCTGGACGCTTTGCTTGATCACTTTGAAGTATTCGAGGCCTAAGTGGGACGCTTCATTGCTCTTTCTTGTCACGGCTATCGCTGGCAACATCGTGGGAGGTGCTACCGCAGAGCCAACACAACCGGTTCCAGCTGTTGACTTTACCGTCCATAACACAATGTGGATTCCAGGCCACATCCACTTCATGATGGCCACGTTCACGCTAGGAGCATTCTTCGCGATTCTCTACTACGTGTTCCCGGATCTTATCGGCAAAAAGATCTACTCTCAGGGGCTCGCCAATTTCCACTTTATTGGCTGGACTGTCGGTATGGGCGCACTTGAGGCTGCTTTCAAGATTCAGGGCATGATGGGCCTTGTCAGGAGAGAGATTGCATGGCCTCAGCTTTACGAGCCGTGGTTCCAGATGGCTATGATCGGAGCGTGGCTTGCCGCAATTTCCGTCGTCTCGTTTGCAGTAAATCTTCTCATGACCTGGAGGTTTGGCGAACCAATGCCCCCGAGACTGGTTCCGAGATGGGTTACTGCTGGTCTTGCGCTAGAGGCTCAGGCAAGGATAAACGAGGGGACCTTCGACCCAGACCACGTCTACTCGCGAATTGCTTATCCGGTGGGCTTACAGGCGCTGTCTACGACCGAAGCGGACTCGCCCGCAAAATCCCTTTCGGTAGAGAAGATACATCAGAGTTTCTTTGGAAAGATGATTCAAGGGTTTACGTCGGCTTTTGGGATAGAAAGGCCAAAAGGTCAGGCAATAGAGACAAATTCGGAGCAGTAAGAGTCAGGTCGGCCAAGTTAGGAAATAATCTGGGAATAAACAAAGAAAAAGGAGTCGTGGAATCGAAAAATTGGTAAGATGGAGTAAGAGGAGACTGGTCGCACTCGCTATATTCGTCATCCCTTGGATCTTCTGGATGACAGCCATTTCAAGCGCTAGCAATGCCGGGTTTGTCGAAGACCAGTATGGCTTACAGATAATGGTACTCGGTGGGGCAATCTCTATGGTTGCCGGATCGATTGCTGCGATGTGGTAGAGTGGGCTTTTAGGGAGAGAATGGAATTATCATATTGCCATACACTCGTTTGCGCGATTCAATTTGGCTCATCGGAGCAATCATATACGTTCTAGGAATGTTTCCGCTCTTTTATTTCTACCAATATTCCCATTCTACCGATTATGGCCTGATCGATATGATTGCGACGGCGGGAGCGTTCATCGTGATGGCTCAGGCCTTTCTCGGCGCATTTGATGATAAGAAAACGCCAGAATCTGTTTCAAAGCCAAAACTTCGTCAGGATGCCAAGTCGTAACAACGCCCCTTTGATTCGATCGAAGCAATCCAAGCGGGAATGTTAGCGTTGTCAGGGGTTTTTCATGCATGCTCCATTAAAGAACATCGGCATGACTCTCTCAATCAACTGGCACGATGCATGGCGGCTTGTCCAGCGTGACAACAATTTTCAGGCCTTTTTGTATCTCTTGTTCGCGAGAATCTTGCCGCCCACTTCCATTGTGCGTCAATTCTTGCTAGTCCGCTGGCCCTGCCTTAGCCTACTTCATAAAAAAGAAGCGGGCTGGTATGAATCAAACATTATCAATCAGTCTGAAACGCATGAGAGAGGCAGAACTGGCACTATGAAGTTACCACGCTCTGAGTGTTTTCAAGCCAGAATGGCGACTTTGGCGCTTGTTACGATTTTGCTCATCTCGACAACGTGCTTGGGAGTTGCGGCTGATACCACCGTGCCGTTTGCAGTGCAGGGAGCCTATGCTACTTTTGTCGCCGAAGGGGGTTTCATCCCATTTTTCAGCGGCGTCAACGGCACGATCTCTTACGTTGTTACATCGGTCTACACTAACGGCACAATGCACGTAACCGTAAGCACCAACATGTCACAGGGCGAGGAGGTACCTGAAACCTTCCAAGTCTTCAATTATACTGACAGCATTTCACATCCGAAAGTTTTTCCCGCCATCCCTACAAGCCAATTGGCGTCTGCTCAAGTACTGTTTGAGAATGTCACCTGCTCTTATGTAAAGTCGGCAAACATCAGTGTCCCCGCGGGTTCCTTTAGCACCGTGGAGTACTCGGGGAAGGACGCCAACGGCAGCCAGTACTACTTCTGGTTTGACCGGTCGACAGGCCTTGCGATTCAGATGGCGGGGGGAGCGGGTGCATATCAACTTCAAGCCTCTAACGTGGCGACGCCGATGAGCATCCCCTCGGGGCTCTCAACGAGTTTTCCGTTTATAACGGTCTTCGGCACCGTCTGGGTGATCGCAGCCATTGTTTTCGTGGGTCTGTGGAAGTATTACAATAGAAAGAAGCCTTCTTTCGTGGACCTCAATGATACAAAACGCAAAATAACCAGAAAGAAGTAAAGCCATTATTACGAGAAAGCGCGAAAGACATGGCTTCAAGCAGAATAAATCACGATTAATGAACCAAAAGTAGCCGCTGAAGAACGCAGAACGTAAAGGTCAGCGAAAACTGAGAGAAAAAGATTGTAGGGAAAACACGGAGGGAAATCGAATAAGAAAAATGAAATCAAAATGGCTTTACTTTTTGATCGCGGGAATCGCGGTAGCCGCCGTAGTATATCCGGTAGCATATTATCAGCTTAACAGTGCGCAGTTAGCCGCATCAGACAACCCCTACATTTGCACCCCGCTGATTCCTTGCTCGGGACCTAATCCCGGCAGCGTGGTCTGCTCCAATGTTTGCCGTATATACATGACCGACGCTACCTTTTCTCCGGGCACCGTTAATGTCACAGTGGGCACCACGATCATCTGGATAAACGAGGACGGATTTGGCCATACTAGTACGGCCTTCAATTCGAGCGCTTGGAGTAGTCCCCCGATTGGGCCCGGCCAGCAGTATTCATTGACCATCGATAGCAATTACTCGCCTGGTCAATACTACTATCACTGCAACATACATCCGTCAATGATCGGCCTCATCAACGTGGTGCCCTAGCGGACAGTTGCTTTTTCTCGACGTTGTAAACAGTCGCATTACAGGTGCCTGCGGCTCTAATTTAATATGGAAGGTTTCTTCATCCCGACACCGCCAGACCTCTCGGTGGGAGAATACTTAAGATGGCTGCGAGCGTTTAAACGCCCTAAAGCCAAAATACAAGAAAGGGAAGAAAGAGCTGAGGGGTATGGTCCGCTAATTCTCTGTCGAGATTTCTGCGGCCATCTGCTTTGAGGATTTGCCAGCTTCAATGTACTGTTTTACAGCCGAGCAGCTTCTCTCAATACCCATTTCTACTTCCTTCTTTAGGCGAATCTTGTCTAGCGCCTTGCCTAGAAGGCTGTAACCGAGTTCATAGTCCGCCTCGAAAGTAAGCGCGGTGCCGTCCTTTATCGGAGCGAAAGACACAGTGATTACGTTCTTCTTGAAAGGACCATTGATAGCCTTGACCTGAATCATCTTGTTGGTCTCGTAAACTATCGTCTCCATATCCCATGCAAGCGGCCTATTCCCAAAGCTCCCCTCGATCCTGAATACCGTTCCGATTCCAAAGCCCTCAGTGACTTTGATCGGAATCACTTTCATCTTTACATCTTCTGGAAACGTTTTTGCGATGTGCTCCGGACGAGCGTAGTAGTTGAATACGCTCTCAACGGGCGCAGATATCTCAACTGACCTTGATACTTTGGACATGGCAGCTCTGTGTAAGAATGGCAAATATTTATGCCTTGTATCGTGGAAAAGTAGAAGAGTAGGGTGTCTGAATTCTCAAAATTCTACCCGTTTCTTCAAGGAAAAAACATAAATCTCTGGAAGCTCGGACACACAATTAGTCGGAAGAGAGTATGAGGAACGAGGCGAAAGAAAAAGCAAGATGAGCAATCTTTCTGAAGAAACACGCCCAAAGGGACCTGCAACTGTAACTGTAACCTTTAAACTCAAGTACCTCTGGCTCGTGGTCGGAATCATAATGCTTCTTCTGGCCGTCAGTCCTATCGTCTATCTTTACACGGCACCATCGGCTCAATCAACGCCTACTCCTTCAGGCGGCGGGGGCGGAAGTACTGCGGCCGTTAACTGCCCTAATCCGTGTACTATAACCATCAAAAACTCCGTTTTTGGCACCGGTCAGACTGTAGTGATCAGCAAAGGGACCACTGTAGTTTGGAAGAACGCTGATGACACAACGCACACGTCTACTTCAACCAGCGGAATATGGGATACCGGAATTCTTTCGCCGGGTCAATCTTCAAAGCCCGTTACATTCAGCTCGGATGGTAACTTTCCCTACATCTGTCAAGTCCACCCGATGCAAGGGTTAATACAAGTAGTCGGATGATGCGCGTACGCCCTTTCAATACACTCTGAAATCTAATCTCGTAACAATGGCTTACCGCCTAGTGTACTCGATACTTTCAGTGCAACCGACTCTAGTATCACGGAGAATTTGGAAATTAATTTCGTCCGTACCCTGCTAGTAGCCATCATCTGTGTTTCGGCCTGGCCTTACTCTTAGCAATCTTCCTATGATACTTTCTGTTTCTCGTAACAAAAGCGATGGAGGAAACAACGATTATCGAAGTGATTCCGCTTACTACAAGCGCTTCCAATAGCAGACTTTTGGAGAGCAGCGAACTGGTAGTGTCACCGCTGACAGTCAGCTTGAGAATTCCAGAGTACGTGGAGTTGTCGAGCGAGGACTTTACGCTCACAGTAAGATAGTAGATGCCGGGACGGAGTGTGGAACTTTGAGCCTTCAGAACGAGATTGGTACCATTCAGTCCTGAGCCCTGAATTGAAACAGTCGAGGGAGAAAAAACAGCTGAGAGGTTATGCAGCTCTCCGGTGTCGCTCACGCCTGAAATATCGAAAACGAGTTTCTGCGATACTGTACCGCCATCAGAGATTTGCACGACGATGGGCACGGTGAGATTGCTTTCCGCTGACAGGCCAGAAGCGGAGGACATGTGATAGCTTTGCCTACCATCCCCGATCCGCATTTGGAGTCGAGGCCCCGTAGTGCCGCCTGCGGGTTTTAGCACACCTATCGCGTTGCCAAAGAATTCTGTGAACCAAACTGACCCGTTGGGTCCAGTTGTTAGATACAGTGTTCCAGCAATTCCACCCGAACAACATGGAATCGGATATTCTACAAACTGCTCCGTCGAAGGATCAAACTCGGCAATCTTGTTCCCATAGTGTTCTGCGATCCAGACGTTCCCCGAAGTGTCAATCGATATTCCATTTGGGAGCGACTCTGCGTAGTTTGAGTTGTGGGTCTGGGACGTCCAGTACTTTACAAGCGTCTTTGACCCAATGTCATACCTGTCGAAGGAGCTCGCCGTGTGCTCGCTTATCCAAAGCGAACCTCCATCGGAACTAAGTGCGAGCTGCGCCGGCGTGGAGAGACTGGTAACAATCTTTTCCGACGGTTGCTGCGGGTTTGAGATCGTGGTAACGAAGGACCGATTAATAGGTGCGAACTCTTGAATCCCGTTTTCGGTCCCGTTGCTAAGCTGCGAGACACTTGCATAGCCTATCATGTCAGAGTCCGCAGCCGTGAACCAAAAGTTCCCATTCCTGTCAAACACAATCTGAATAGGCGCGGAGAAGAAAACCGGAAGGTTGTACTCGTGAAAGGACGAGTTCGAAGGAAAGAACTCATCAATCTGGTTTGAAAATTCGCAGGTGAACCATATAGAGCCGTCTGATGCAGCAGTGATCCCATCGGGGCCACAGGCTAAATTCTCAGGCCCCCTCGGTATCTTGACCTCTGACATCTCGCTACTCTTCGCAGGAAGTTCGCCGATCTGGTTTGCCCCAAGCTCCGTGACCCAGACATTCCCTGAGTTGTCTGAAGTGATGGCTTCCGGAGTAGAGTTCGGGGTCGTGATATTGTACTCGGAGAACTTTGAGTTGATCGGATTGATGGAACCGATCTGGTTAGAGCCCTGTTCTACGAACCAGATCAATCCGGTTAGCGGGTCTGTCGAGATATACCAAGGACCCGAAGAGCCTTGTGGAAGATGAAACTGCGTCATATTGTACGCTCGCTCTGTAAAATTCAGAACTTGAGCGCCCGAACCTGATTGAAATCCACCCATCGAAGCTGCTGAAGCTATAGGGAAGGAAAAAGAGACGGTAGTAAGTGAATATGGGAGTATCAGCATACCTAAGAGCAGGAAGGAGATTCCCAAGATCCGCATTGGGCGCAAGATATGCATTCGCATCCGATTTCCCCTCCCTGGTTCACGCTCGCCGTGCGTTTGCTTCACCCGCGAGCCTGCTTTATTCGTTTAGGCCAAAGGCAGACAACTTGGCGGCCTGATGACTCGAGGGATCAAATTTCGGAAGAAGCATGAAGGACTCTGAAGGCAAAGTCCGAAGAAAGTCTAAGCAAATGAACTCGATTCAGGAAAAACTATGTGGCAACAGGCTTGCAAAAAATGAAAGGGTTGCGGAGAGGGAGTGAAGCCTCTCCTTGCTGTCCGTGTGTAGGTCTCTGATTAGTAGCCCTTCAGGTTAAGAAGTCGAGTTTGTCACTCCGCAGTCAGAACCATGCGCGACGCAGTACGCATTGGGCAACACCACGAGGTATCCGAACATGCCGTTGGATACGTGATAGTCACAGAAGTATTCGAAGACTCCTGGTGTGGTCGCCTGGAAAGCGCCGATGCCATATGCCTCTGCAGTGTTGTTTCCGAACTGTAAGGCCTGCTGAGTATTGGCCACGGAAAAGATCGCGGTGTTACTGACATTTAGCAGGACAGGCCCTGGATTGCCAGATTGGTTCGTTGGCGTGAAGGGTGATGCCGGATTGGGGTTTGCAGCGATCTTGAATTTCGTTGCGGCATGCGATGCCAAAAAGTCGGGAGATAGTAAGCTCGTCCCCGAGACGCAGTAGGTAGTGGACACTCCATTTGAGGTCAGTCCGCTGGTGTCCTGGTTGTATGTGCCATTCACACATGGAGCGCTGAAATTCAAGTTGGTCAAAAAGTTCCTCATTCCGGTGTAGCTCAGGTTGATCTGGAAGCCGTACGCGGTCGTGGCCGTGTACATTGTGAAGGTGTGGGCATCGGTATCGTTGTGTTCGAACAACAGTTGAACAATGTCACCTTGTACCACTACTATAGTCTCAGGATTGAACCTGTCCTGACCGGTGGGATCTGTGTTGCTCCAGTCGACTCTATACGCTACGACTCCCGGAGCTCGGTTGATAGACGCTGCGCTCGGCTTTGAGCTCAGGGTACTCACGGAATTGTTGATGGAGTTGAGCTTGTCATTCTGGCTCGCCAATGTAGCCCCTGCGTAAACTAAGGCGCCGGCCCCGATTATGATCGCAATAACAGCAAGAGCAAGCGCCCCCTTTGCGACTCCTGACGAACCTCTGTATACTGCCTGCGTGCCTGCGACCAGTACCGGCGGCCGATAAGCCATACCAAAAAATGCCAGTCCAGATCCGATCGGAAGGAAGATGATCACAAACAAGAACGCCGCGAAGTTCAACGTCGGATCACTTCCAGTGATCACAAAGTTTCCTAGTGCTCCTCCAGAGTACGTAATGAGAAAGAGAAAACCAGAAACTATTATCAGGACGATTCCAGCCGTGGAGATTGTTTTATTCATTAAATTCGGGAAAAGTTTTGGTGAATTTAAGCCTTACTGCATTTGCAATGGTAGGCGTTACGATATCATTATCACTCGTTTCCAGAACCTGAAGGAGGTGCCAAAGTGAGTGGCTGTCACTTTCTTTCATTTGCCCTCAATGGGCACGGCGTATATTCCGCTCAGGAATCACATTCAGACGCAAAAGCAAATGGGGGTAAACATGGAGGCGCGCAGCCTCGCGCTTGATTGAGAGGCACAGATATCCTGCGAGTTTGACATTTAGAACATGAAAATCAACGGGAACAACGGATCGGAAAAAGTGGTAGCGAGCAGATCAGTCATGAGGAATTACCTCATCGCCGGGGGGCCATCTCTAATTCTATTTCTCCTGATCTTTGCGCTTGTATACACTGGGATATTTCAGAATGCAGACCAGGCCGCAGCATTAGCAATCAACGGCTACCTGGGCGCAGCCTTCACCCAGCTCATGGTGCTCGCGACCAGTTACGGCAGAGAGTACTTCTGGACTGCGATCGTTGCAGTGATGTTAATCTTCGGCAAGCGCGAGACAAAGATCCTGGCAATAGAGCTAGCTGTACTATTCGCAGCTGGGATAGTAGTCGGCGAGGCGCTAAAGTTCGCTTACTATCGCGACAGACCCTTCCTCGTGATGCCATCCGAGATTCAGTTGAGGGTTTCGACCGACAGTGATTCCTCCTTCCCCTCCGGCCACGCGATCATTGTCGGGATTGGCGCGATGTTTGTCGCCGCCAAGGTGAAAAACAAAGTGGCGGTCGTGTTGCTTGTCATTGAATCGGCGGTCGTGTGCTACTCGCGAGTCTATCTCGGAGCGCACTTTCCCAGCGACGTTCTCGGAGGACTCGCTGTGGCAGGGGCTATCACTTTCCTCGGGCTGTTCGTGATAGACGGCAAACTGAACAAATTCTTTGAAGCGCTTGGCGGATTTTTCGACAAGATGTTTAGGACGCTTCACTTCCCCGCAGTTCTATGAGTGCGTATATGAAGAAACAGGAAAGGTTGGTTCCTTTCCGATTGTGGCAAACGCAATGAAACATTGAAGAGACTTTAACGTAAAGATTCCTAGCTTTTCATACCAACAGTACCAAGCAGGGTTATAAGCCGGAGATTGTCAAGGACACGAAGACGTAGCAACTCGGTCCTAGCAAAAGTGGAATCTCACTCTCTCTTTTGGAGCTTTGGAAGTAGGAAATTGGCAACAGTCGCTGTTTTGGGTGCGGGGAAGATTGGCTATGCGGTAGCCCAGAGCATTGCAAAATCAGAGATGGTCTCGCGCGTGTACATGACGAGACGAGCAAGCTCCACCACTCACCACCAGCAACACGCTCGGGACAAGCTCGAACTCTCCTCGGACAATTCGAAAGCTGCAGAAAAGGCCGACATCGTGCTCATCGCAGTGAAAGCGGGAGATGCAAAGCACGTGCTCTCGGAAATATCGAAACAATGCACCGGCAAGATTGTGATTTCACTCATGGCGGCAATCTCAGTGAGACGTCTCGAAGCAGCGCTTCCTGGGTCAAAGATTGTCAGAGCAATGCCAAACATTGCCGCAACGATTGGAGAAGCCATAACGGCTTACACGCCGGGAAGCAACCTGACAAAGAAAGACATTGACCAAGTGCGGTTCATTCTAGGGTGTTTCGGGGACTATATCGAGGTTCCAGAGTCGCTCATGGATGCCGTGACTGCGCTCAGCGGGAGCGGCCCGGCCTACATTGCAATGCTCATAGAGGCGATGGTGTCAGCGGGCCTCAAAGTGGGGATCCCGAGAGACATTGCGTTCAAGCTCGCGACGAAGACGCTCACTGGAACCGCCGATCTTTTGAGCCAAAACAAGATGCACCCGGCGGAGCTTCGAGACACGGTGACGACTCCCGCGGGTACGACTATTGCGGGAATATACGAACTCGAGAAGGGGTCGCTGAGGACTAGCATAATGAATGCTGTCGAGGCCGCGACGTTTGCGGCAGAGAAAGTGGCAAAAAAGTTCGAATCAGACGAACACTAGATCTTAGTCTTCTGCCCTTCGCTCAGCGCCCCGTATATCATTGGAATAGAGACGTCGTACCTGTAGCTAATGTTCATGTGTCCGTCGTCGAACTCTTCATAGTGGTGCTTGACACCGAACTCTTTGAGTTTCAGGTGGAGAAGCCTTGCTCCCCAGTGGAGGTTGAACTCGTCCCTCGACCCACAGTCGAGGTAGATGAATTTCAATTTCTTCAGATTCTCTCGATACTTCCGAACCATCTTGACGGGATCCCACGCGAGCCAGCGCCTCCACACGTCTTCCCTGAACTCTCCGGTTGCGACGTCGAAGGGGAGATCTATTCCAAGATCTTTTGATCTCGGGTTCGGTGAGTAGTGCGCGGCCATCGCCACGATGTTCAAGACTTGGTTGTCCTTCCAGTCTTTCTTGTTCTTCTTTCTCCTGAACCTTTCAAGCCAGCGAGCTGCGCCCCCAGCTTCACGCAGCGCATCCATGGCCTTCGGGAGGTCGGGAAGGTAGCAGTACTCGAACGCAGAGTCGCCGGAGTGATCTGCGAGCGCGTGGAATACCCGGGGGTTGCGCATCCCGATCACGATTGCGCCGTATCCGCCGGAACTCTTACCTACGATTGCTCTGCTGCGGACATTGTAGTTAGCGTCAATGTATGGCACAATTTCCTTCACGATATAGTCCTCGTATTGTCCTGTAGCTACAGAGTTGATGTACTGATTTCCGCCTAACTTTGTGAAGCAATCAACGAGCACGCAGATCATCGGGCCGCACTTTCTCGACGAGATCAGCCTGTTCATACGCTGTTCCAGATTCTCGCTCATTGGATCAAAGTTAAGCAGCATCCTGCCCGTCCCGCCAAACCCAGAGAGGAAGTATGACGCGACGTAACCACGAGAGTCGCTCTGAGTGTAGCCCGGAGGAAGGTAAACTATGAGGTCGCGGACGGAAGGGTCCTTCAGCGGGTTTGATTTTAGCACCCTGCTTTGAAATCTGTGTGTGTGAATGGCCCCCCTCTGCATTTACTTTTTACTCCGCTTCAATTCCATTCTTCTTGCTTGCTATGGCACACTGTTTATTTGAGATTGTTCAGTATATCTTTTAAGAACTGGAATAAAAGAGCGTCAACGTGCAGGTAGGAAGACTCTTCCGATTCGTCTTTTTGATGAAGAAATTCCTCGCTCTGATTTTTTCCCACTCCTTTGTCTTACCCAAATCACTAAATTTGAAGCGTGTAACCTGAACCTGGAGCACCACTTCGGTTGGAAAAAGAGTAAGCAAACAAGCAATGAAGCGCGCGATAGTTGTCTTGGGAGTTGTACTCATCGTGATCGGGCTCTTTTTTGCCTACGAGACCTCGCTTCTCGGCGGTACAATGGGAGCAATCGGATTGTCGCCTACCCAAAACATTCTCGACCGGAACGTGCTTGTCCAGATCTCGCCTTCAAACTACACCTCGTCCGTCAGGGTGCCGCTGACTTCTCAGGACTCGCTCAGCCTGTCTTTCAAGACGAGCCCTGCGCCGGTTGACTTTTTTCTCATGAACCAAGGTAACTACAGCCGCTTTTCTGCCGGGAACGGATCAGCCTATGCGGTTTATCCACAGTCGCAGCTCAATGTATCCACTTATGCGCTGACATTCAACGAAACGAGCTTTAGCGGAGACCTCTTTCTGGTATTTGTCTCACACGGAGTATCGACAGATGTTCTGATGCACCTCACCGACAATAGGACAGTTCCCTCGGCCGTGGAGAGCGGCATCCCCATCGTGATCGCGATTGCTGGTATCTTGGTCGTTGGGCTCGGTCTCTTCTCTGGCGGGAGAAAGAGTGGTGCGCGGGTAATCAATACAACTCCTTCTCCGCGTATGGCCTCAGTTGGGCCAAAGTGCAAGTTCTGCGGCGCAAGCTTGAGACAGGGCGAAGTGTTCTGCCACACCTGTGGCAAGGCACAACAGTGAGTGAGAGAAAGAAAACCAGAGCGACTCTTCACTTCTTTTCACTCACTCCTTCGTACCACTGGCGAACAAGTTGGCGGTATCGGCAACCCACTTCATTCCCATTATGAACTGGTCGATCCTCAGGTTCT
Source organism: Nitrososphaerota archaeon (assembly GCA_021325255.1). Next base: position 41,070 of record JAJPHP010000059.1, read on the forward strand.
CGTTAGGCGCGTGGTTTCTGGATTCGGAGTGGCCGCCGCCGATTGCAATGCACGGCAAGTCGAAGAGATACATCGGGCCCGTAGCCGCAGAAGAGATGTTGACCGTTGGGGGCCTTGAAGGACCGTACAATTGCTTTGCCGATTCTATCGCTGCTCTTGAGATGAGCTGCTTAGGGGAGGTTCTGCTAGCTCTCTCATGTTCAATCGAAGTCACTTCAATGTCAGAAAACCCACCTTGGTTCAGGTGGCGCTTGAGCTTTCTTAAAAGATCGAGCGGATCCTGATCCGGGACAAGTCGAAAGTCGATCTTGGCCCTTGCCTCGTTTGGGAGGACAGTCTTCGGGCCAGGCCCATTGTACCCGCTTGAAATCCCACAAATGTTGCAGGTTGGCTTGCCAGCGAGCGCTTTTTTCACTTCGAGTCCTCTTGCCCTGTTAACGAAACTCTTCACGCCATAATTCCTCTTGATTGCTTGTTCTTCAGAGGGAGCTCTCTTTAGGAGCTCGATCTCCTCCTTCGTGAACGAGCGTACGTCCTTGTACCAGCCCGGCACGAGTATCTTGTCCGCCTTCTTGATTGTGTTGAGCGCCGCTACGAGCCTCCAGGCGGGGTTGTCGATAATTGCTGCGAGAGAAGAGTGTGCGTCAACCTTGGCGTTCCTAGCTACAAGTTCAACGTAGAGTATGCCCTTGACTCCCAGCGTTACCATGGGCCTTCCCTCGACGTTGATACCGCCGAATTCCCAGACAACGGAGTCGGCTTTGAATGACTCTGGATATTTTTTGAAGTACTCCTCAAGGTGAATGCTCCCGGTCTCTTCCTCGCCCTCAATTAGGAACTTGAAGTTGCAAGGCACGTCTCCCCACGCTTCGAGAAATGCCTCGGTGAGCTTGAGCCTTCCGATTAGCTCGCCCTTGTCGTCGGCGCACCCCCTGCCATACACTCTACCGCCGGATACTCGAGGTTCGAATGGCGGCGATTCCCATTGTTCGAGGGGCTCGGGTGGCTGCACATCGTAATGGTTGTAAAACAGAAGGGTCTTCTGCGGATTCATCTTGCTCCTTATCTCGCCAACTACGAGCGGGCTGGCACCCCCCTTCTCAACATCAAGGATCTTCGGCGATGCGCCTAAATTCTCAAGCATCTTCGCGACCAGAGAAGCGCACTCCTTTATCCCCTGGCCTGTGGCCGAGACGCTGGGCTGTCTAACAAGTTGTTTCAGAGCTTCGATCGAGCGATCCTTGACAGAGTCGATGTAATCGAAAACCTGTTTCATTTCATGGGGTGTACTGGCCGAATCACGCACTTTAACTGTCTCACACCTCTAATTTCTCTGCTTTCTGGAACGACGAAAGTTGCGGGCTTACCTTCTCAACCAAATTCGATGACAAGCACAGAATATGAAAAAGACGAACTGGGGATATGCACGAAGAATAATCGGGACCGAACCAGTTGAGGCTCGAGGAGAAGAAAGTCGATGAAAAGGCCAGAGCGATGCAGGCCGAACCAGCTTTTCGGATTCCTTCAATTTCGCGAGCACTCACCTTCTTGTTCCTGTCCCTTCCTGCGACGAAGGTAAAGGTTATCGAGCGTTGCAGACCAGGTGCCTAGGTCCTAAGCGTCGTGTCGCGTGCCCGGAATTGGCAGGAATTGCATCTGCTTTTTTTTACTCTTAATATGAGGCACTGCTACTTGTTGCTTCTACCTGGCGCTTTGCCTTCGGGGCAAAGGCTCCTGCAAGGCCTATAACTATTCCTGCAATGATGACCGCGTCGAAGATGTAGTAGTTGAAATTGTAAACCCCTGCGAAGAGGACGAACAAGTTCGCAATCAAGATGCTTACTCCAAGCAGAATGATTCTGTCGTTCATTGTTTCTGCAAACATGCCTCCGCCTCTGCCAAATTAATAAGCGGTTCTGTGTGTTTCGCATTAGAAGATTTCGACACGCCGAAGAACTCCGAATTCTTTCTTCCATCCACAATCCACCCGTCCCTGATCCTCAACTCAAGTGGAAAAGGAATGCAATGAGCTCGCTTTTCTGTTCGGGTTTCCCGCTTTAAATACCATAATAGCACCGTTACGTACCCCCCTCTAGGGGGGTACCCCACTGATTTCTCGACAATTGTCGAGAAAGCCTTGGAACGTGTTACCACTGGATATCGGATTCAAATAGATACTTGCTGCCCTAATGACTCAATCACTATACGTTTATGGAATATCAGAGGATAAAAGTAGGGGTTCAACCTCAACTTCTCTCCACTTTTGTAATCTACATTACTTGTCCGTCTCCGTCACGTTTAAGCGATGTGATGTCCCGATACCAACCCAGACATCTGATTTCCCACTTCTCGATTTTCGAAAACCAGAATTACGATAGCTATGGTTGCATCAGGCATTTGAAGTTCTATGCTCCATCTCTGCATTTTGCAAACCAATCTCTAACTTTCCTTTCTTCAGCATCCTCTTAACCACCGCGTGAATTCCCATGCTGTATTGCATCGCCTTTTTGGGTTTTTGCACGACCTCTTCAGCGAGCCCGAGCTTCCTCCCGTAGAGCCTCCAGATTCTCTTCCGAAGTCGGTCGTCTCCGATGGCGATCTTATATTTGACTGGCACCCCAAGCTCACAAAACCGTACAAACTCTTCTGAGAGGAATGGATTAAGCAATTCTATACCAATTGAGGAAAGTATCACTCTAACCTGTTGGGCCAAAATTTTAGCTATCGAAACTGCCCTGTGTATCTCCTCGCTCACAGCCTTGTAACCGGAAGTGTCTGCAATTCTTCTGAACCGGTCGTAACCACAGAAAAGCTCATCTGGTCCGTTGGCACTAAGTATGTATCGTGCGCCCTTGAACCTCTCCCGCACTTCGCGCGCTATGACCCAGAAAGCCACGCAGTCTTCAAAATGGGAAAGCGAAAGGGGCTTTGCTAGGCTCGAAACGGCAAGGACGGCCTGCTCGACAATTGCTTCGTCTAACCTTGAAACCGCTTGCGTGGCAAACGAGGTGGCGACCGCATTTGCGTCCTGTGAGCTCATCGTTCCAACACGCAGGAGAGGGAGGTCTTTTGACAGCTCATCCGAAACTAGCGACGCAAGGATCGAGCTATCTATCCCTCCTGAGAAGCAGATTACGCAAGACGCAGGGCCAGACGACACCTTTCCATTCCCAAAAGCCAAAGTACGAAAAGCGAGCCTTGCCTCGTCGTCTAGTCGGTGAAGTACCTGGTTCACATCGGAAGGATCGGCGTTGGGCAAGAAATCGAACAAAGATTTTGATTTTTCCTGCAACTTCATTTCGAGTTGGTCACAGCATCGAGAGCTTCAGGATTCTCAAGGTTGGAAATGTCCCCCTGCGGGAGACCAAGATATGCAGCTTTTGCTAATCTTCGGATCAGTTTCGCGTTCCTCGTTTTGGGGATCGAGGTGACAAATCGTACCTGTGCAGGCTTTAGGGACTCGCCCAGGTATCTGCCAGCATGTTGCTTGAGCTCTGCTCGTAATTCTTCGCTCGGGACAAATCCGGGTCTCAGCACTACAAAGCACACTGCTGCCTCTCCCTTCAACTTATCCGGCACGCCTATGGCGACCGATTCTAGGACAGCTTGGTGAGATGCAAGCGCGCTCTCGATTTCGGCCGGGCCTACCCTCTTTCCCGCAATCTTGATTGTGTCGTCGCTTCTACCGTGAAGAAACCAATATCCATCTTCGTCTTTGGAGGCCCAGTCTCCATGGACCCAAGTTCCGGGAAACCTAGACCAATAGGTCTCAATGTACCGCTGAGGATTCTTCCAAAGCCCGCGAGTGATGCTTGGCCACGGCCGCCTTATGACAAGCTCGCCTGTCTCGCCAGCGCGAAGGGGGGTGCCGTCCTCTCCGAACACATCCGCATCTATCCCAAGGCACGGGCCGCCGAGGCTGCACTCCTTCAATGGCATGATTGGATGAACAGAGAGGAAGCAGGCCCCAACCTCCGTTCCACCGGAGAGGTTGACAATGGGGCGCGTCTTGTTGCCCACCTTATCGAATAGCCAGTTGTAAGATTCTGGATTCCATGGCTCTCCGGTGGATCCAAACGCCCTGAGTGAAGTGAGGTCGTGCTTCTTCACTGGATCCATTCCATACTTCATAAGTGCTCTAATTAGGGTTGGAGAGACGCCAAGAAATGTGACCCTGTCTTTTTCGACAACCTCCCACAATCTGTCTGGGTTCGGGTAATCGGGAGCACCGTCGTAGAGAACGACAGTACAACCGAGGCACAGGCCTCCCACGAGTTCCCAAGGAGCCATTATCCACCCCATGTCGGTAAACCAGAACAAGAGATCTTCCTTCTTGACGTCTCCTTGGTAGGCCACCTCCTCTGCGATTTTCACAAGAAAACCACCGTGGACGTGTACTGCACCTTTCGGTCTCCCAGTCGTTCCCGAAGTGTAGATTATCATGAAGGGATCCTCCGAGTCCATAGGTAGAGTGTCGAACGACTTTGAATGTGAAAGCACGGTTGCCCAATGAATCACCTGGGGTATCTTTACTGCTGGCCCCAATTCTTGGTTTGCGACGCTTGCAACAGCGGGGACAGAGGCCCGGTCGAGAATGAGAACTGATCGAAGCGAAGGCACGCTCCTTGCCGCCTCAATAGCCGTCTCCTTCATGTTGATGCGATTGCCTCGCCTGAAATACGATTCTGCAGTCAGGATGGCAGAAGCCTCGCAATCTCTCAGCCTGCTCGAAATCGCCTCACTCCCGTATCCGGAGAACACGGGTACGACAATTGCCCCTATCTTCAACACCGCAAAAAAAGCGGCTACGGCCTCGGGTATCATCGGCATGTAGATCCCAACCCTGTCTTGCTTTTTGATACCCGCCTCAGATATTAGGGCGTTTGCGATCTGATTTGCGAGCGCGTGGAGTTCTGCGTAGGTTACCTCCCTCCTGTCAGAAGCATTTTCAGTTTCAGAAATCAGAGCTGTGCGGGCGGAATCTTCATCGTCAGTGGCGTGCTTGTCCAAGCAGTTGAGGGCAATATTTGTCTTTCCACCGAGGAACCATCTTGACCATTGAATGCCCGAAGATTCGTCAAGCACATCGGTGAATTGTTCGAACCACCTTATGTCAAGGTCCTCTGAGACAGAGGCCCAAAACCACGCTGGATCTGATATGGATTTGCTCCAAAGATCCTTGAAGGATTTGATTCCTTGTTTTTTCATCAGGCGCGTTACATTCGCTCGAGCGATGGTCTCCTCTTGTGGTTTCCAGACAAACATGGCACCCTCTGAATTTTCGTCGAACAAAGAGAACAGATTCAGTGCTCCGTCGAAGGACTGGAGATGAATCAGTCCGACTTTCTATTTCAGCGTTCTCTCTGGATTCGATTGCTCTAGGTTTGACATTGAATCCGGAGTGCCCAATAATTCCCGTTACTCAGACCAGCTTCTGAAGCTCGCCGAGGGATCTCGAAAGTTCGTCAAAACCGCTCTGCCAGAATGACTTTGACCTAATATCAAATCCAGCTTCATTCAATATTTTCTCCGGCGATTCCGAACCTCCATAAGCAAGAATCTTCATGTATCGAGGAGCAAATGCCTTGGCGCCCTCTTCTCGGTATTGTTTGTACAACGCCATCACTAGGATATTGCCCCATGAGTAGGAATAACAATAGAAAGGTGACTGGTAGATGTGCGGGATCGAAAGCCACTCGTACGCGAACTCTTCGGGCACATCCATCGAATCGGAGAACTGCGTCTTGAGATTGCTCAAGTACTTTGAGCAAAGTTCATCGACGTTGACGCCTGATCCAATGGCTTCGTGGGATTCCATCTCGAAGAGTACAAAGAAAGATTGCCTGAGTATCGTGGCGTAGGCATCGTTCAGCATCTCGACAAGCAGGCTTTTTCGACTCTCGGCGTCCGACTCCGCGAGCAACCTGTCCATGAGGAGTAGTTCTCCGAAGACGGAGGCCGTCTCTGCGAGTGGAAGTGGTGCCTCAAATGTAAGCTGATTGTTTTTGTTTCTCCTGGCGGAAAGCTGAGAGTGGATGCCGTGACCTAATTCGTGAGCCATCGTCGCGACGCTCCTAGGATTTCCCGTGTAGCTCAAGAGGATGTAAGGAGTGATATCTGGCGACACGCTCATGCAGTACGCCCCGCCTAGCTTTCCCTCCCTGATCTGAGCATCAAAGTGATTTTGCTCGAAAATGTTTTTGGCGTAGGACGCAAATTCCTCATTGAATGTTGCAAAGGTTGAGAGGACGAGATTCATGCCCTCCTCCCAGGTGTACTTCCTCTGCTCAATGGTTGGAAGGGGAGCATAGAGGTCTATTCTCGAGTAGTCTCGGATTCCGAGGAGTTTTGCTTTCAGCTTGAAGAAACTTTGGAAGAGTACCGCGTTCTCCTTGCATACTTCTAGCAAAGCGGAAACAGCTTCGTCGGGAACATCGTTTGCAACGTTTCTGATTGAAATGGAGGTACCGTACCTTCTGAGCTTGATCCCTTCATTCAGCCAGTCACGCACGAGAGCCTTGTAGATCTCTCCAAGCAGATCTGAGTTCTGGTGAAATCTTGAGAGGCTTGCTGAGTAGGCAGCCTTCCTTTCAGCTCGTTTGTTACTGTGGAAGAGATCACGAACCAGTTCGTCGGTTAGTTTCTTTGTGACGCCTTCGATTTCAACGTCGTAAGTGAAAGAGTCGCGAACCTGGTGGTAAATTTGGAGTAACGCACTACGCCCTGTCACATCTTTCAGGTTGATCGCCTGCTCAACGGGCTCCGAGAGAGTGTAAGGCCTTGTCTGGATGAGTTTTTTCAAAAAGTACTGATATCCTGTTGCAACAGAGATGAGTGAGTCTATTTTGGAATCACTGAGGGATTTCCACCAAAGTTCGAAAAACAGGATCCTGTTTGCCGCGTCTGCCTCGATCTCCTCGGTGCGCGACTTGAAAGTCCTAGCATCCTGCGAGCGCGTGTCCTCGGAGAAGTACATGTAAGCGTATGAACCAAGCCTGCTCCTCAATCGTTCAATTCTCTCGAACTCTTCGAGCAGTTGAAGAAAGCGCTCTTGCGAGATGGATTCATTGAGTTCAGATCTCTCGCGCTCAAACTCAACAATGAGTGATTCAAGACGATCTAAAATCTCCGCTTGGAATATCCTTCCACTTCTCGCTGGCATTACATCACCGAGATTCCATCTTGGAAGCGCGTGTGTCTCGGTCGAATCCAGGGTCTGTGCTGGCACAGCGTCTGGATTGTATTTTGTCTGCAAATTCATTTGCCCCACACACTTCTCCGAGAGGTGATTTTGTGCACAAGATAGCCTTAATGATGTTTTTCATCTCGAAACTGATTTTCTTTCGAATTCTGCAAATGCGAGAGCTTCGAAACAGATTGATGGGTTCCAATATTTGATAAATAGAGGATGTCACAAACTCATGAAGCCATGTATTACGAAGATTTCCAGGTCGGCCAAGTCCAGAAGACGTTCGGCAGGACCATCTCCGAGGCAGACATCATATTCTTTGCAAGCATGACCGGTGCGAGTAATCCACTCTTTTTAGACGAGGAGTATTCGAAGAAGACTTCCTTTGGAAGAAGAATCGCTCCCGGTCTACTCACGCTGTCGATTGCGACCGGGCTCACCTATCAGCTCCCGACAGGGCCATTCGGCGAAGGATTCGTTGCTCTACTCGGAATGTCGTTTAAGGCGATCAAGCCTGTTTTTGCGGGAGACACCCTGACCGTAACGGTAAAGGTGAAAGAAAAGTATCCGCCAAAGGAAAACAGAGGAAGAGTCATACTTGAGTCAGACGTAACAAACCAAAGACAGGAAAGTGTGATGCAGGTAGAAGGCAGTTTCCTTGTAAGACTAAAGGGATAAAAAAAGTCAGGAATTCACACCACCGCAGGAACGCCTTTTGTAGGAACCCCTGTTGCTATGGTTTACTCTCCATCTTACTTGGATATGGTCTTGAGGTACTTCTTTATTCTCAAGAGCGCCTCTGCGAGCTTTTCTTCCCTTACTGAATAGGATATTCGGATGTGACCTTCTCCAGCATCGCCAAATGCCGTTCCTGGAATCGTCGAAACCTGCTTCTTTACAAGAAGGTCCTTGCAGAACGACTGGGAGCTCATGCGTACGCCTTTATGAGTGGGAAACACGTAGAACGCGCCTCTTGGTTCGACGAATTCAAATCCCATTTCGCGTAGCATCTTGCAAGCAATGCTCCTTCTCTTCTCAAATATCTTGAGAATTCTTTTGAAAAATGCTTGCGAGTGTCTCAGAGCCTCAAGGGCCGCAAGCTGGACGAAGGAACTTGCGCAGACGGCGTTGTACATGTTGAAAAGTGTCATGACTCGGATAATTTCTTCGTTGCCCGCAGCATAACCTATCCGCCAGCCCGTCATAGCGTACTTTTTGGAAAAACCGTTAATCGTGATCACCCGATCACTGAATTCTGGAAGTGATGCCGGGCTAAAGTGGGTGGTCGTGTTCCCATAAAGAAAGTCCTCGTATATCTCGTCTGACACTATGAAGAGTTTGTTCCTCTGTGCGAACTCGCATGCCTCGACAATCTTATCCTTGGGAAAGACTGCCCCGGTCGGATTGCATGGAGAGTTGATGACTAGTATTTTTGATCGCGAGCTAACTGCGCTCTGCAAACGTCCTACATCCAGAGAGAAACCGTTTCTCTGATCCATGGGCACCTCGATGGGGACTCCCCCTGCGATTCTCACACTGTATTTGTACGCGCTGAAAAGCGGAGTGGGAAGTATCACCTCCTCCCCCGGATTGAGCAGGCAATTCATCAGCACGAAGATTGCCTGCGTCGCTCCCGAAGTCACTATGATCTCTTTTTTCGGATCCGCTTCAATTCCATTCTCGTGCTTGAGCTTTCTTGCAAGTTCCTGCCTGAGCTCAAGTATGCCCGCGTTGGTCGTGTACCTTGAGAATCCTCTGTCCAATGCTCTCTTGGCAGCCGCGTTGATGAATGAAGGGGTTTTGAAGTCGGGCTCTCCGATGCCAAGGTTGATGAGGTTCGGCATTTTCTCGGCGAGATCGAATATCTCTCTGATCCCGGATTTCTGTACGTACGGTATCCAATCAGAGAAATAATCTGTCAATAGGAATACAGAGTAGAATTGGTCATTGCCCATGTAATAACGGTTTTTGGTTGCCTAGAAGGTACCGTCAAGATAAGGCTGATGGCACTCTCTCCTTGAATGTCTCATGAGGTCTTATGTGATTGTACCAGTACGCGAATAGATGCAGGAATTTGGATATGCGCTC
>JAJPHP010000078.1 GCA_021325255.1 Nitrososphaerota archaeon
CTGGGTTTATTTCCTTCCTCCCTTATCCTCTTTTGCTTTGATGTCATGGCGTCAGCGGCGAATTGCTCTAACTAGCATATATTGTTACTTATCCAAAGAGCGATAGGACCAGCGACGTAGCGCCAGCCCGACTGATTCCACTTCGATTACGATCTGCTATTCTCATTTCACTTCAAGACCAATTCTGAGCTTTGTACTTATGAATGTAATTTTGGATTCGAAAAGATGAACTATATTTCTAGTCCCGAACGGGTAAGGGATTTTATCTCGTTAGGGACGAGCAAGTAAAAAAAATAGAACAATGAGATCAACTTCGAAGATAGGTCGATTCTCTAAAAAAAGAGTGGTTGAAATCGGAGCTCTCTCCGTCAGCAATTTGCGGAGCATCACGCTCGAATATTCTTGCCTAAAGTACTCGGCAAATGCACACCGTAGGCGAAGTTACTTTTCCCTTTAACTTCAGCCACCGGCAAGTATGGGAATGAAATCGACTTCGTCGTTGTTGTTCAAAATCGGATTTCCTTCGACCGGATTGCCATTTACTACTACTTGCATCGTACTTAGCATGGGGGCGAGAACGACATGCTTTTCTCTGACCTGAGACATAAGATCATCGAAATACGCCGGAGATGCTAGTGAATAATACTCCTGCTTGGTTCCCGTTGTCTGGGTCGCCATTCCGAAGTAGATCACCTTGATTGTTTGTAAGGGCTTGTTGCCACTCGCTAGAGGTGAGGAATTCTGCTGTGCAGGAGTCACGGTCGCAGTCACATTGGTATGGCTCGGCGTTGCCGTTCGCGGAGATTTGGCGCCCTGATGTGTAAACAATTCGAACATGCCTCCTCCTCCGAACATGGCGATGCCTGTACCTGTCGCAGCAATGATCGCAATGGTCTTCAACGCCTTACGTCGTCCAATTCTTTCATCCAAAACCTCTCTCTGACCGCCTGAATCTCTTTCGTATCCTTCGCATGCGAAGACGTCTGAGACTGCGGAAGATTTGCCTCAGCAGACGGTATAGCAATACTCCCGAATGGGTTCGGGATTCGCTATTCAAGAAGTATGGATAGATAGCTAAAGTGGAGAGTGTCGAAGTAAAGATCTTATCGTGAACTGGTTCTGAAAGCAGAGAAATTCGGCGTCAGGGATTTGCTCAGGAAATTGACTAATTGCGGATTTGCGATTGAGTACGGGAGTTTGAGGAGTTTCTTATTTCGACTGGGAGAGAGATTAGCACACCTATGATTTTCGCGCGATAATCGCGTTATTGTATATCTCAGATTTATTCACGAACCTTTTCACTCTTCGAATGCAAGGGTCATAAAACTTCGGCCACTCATATGTAGGACGCCTATTACGTTAGACAGAGTCTCTGAATTTCACGCATACATTAAATTCTGCCCGTCCCAGTTCCCACACTCGGAGCGAATAACAAATTGTCACCGCCTGATGATAAGGAGAGTGTTTTGACGGAATCTCGCGAGAGTTCGCAGACTGCCGTGCACAAGCATGTACCCAAGCAAAGAATACTGTACTCGAAGGTTGCACCAGAGGCTTATCAGGCACTCGTCGGAGTCCAGCGCTATGTCGATCACAAAACTGACCTCCCAGAGTCCATGCTCGAGCTCGTCAGGATGCGTGCGTCCCAGATCAACGGCTGCGCATATTGCCTTGACATGCATTCCAAGGACGCGCGTGCAGAAGGAGAGACGGAACAGAGATTGTATGTGCTGGACGCGTGGAGGGAAGCACCCTTCTACACCGACAAGGAAAGGGCGGCGCTTGCGTGGACAGAGGCCGTAACCCTCGTGAGCGAGTCGCACGTGCCCGACGATATCTACGAAGAGGCGCGAAAGTACTTCAACGAAAAAGAACTAGTCGACCTGACGATGGCGATAATCGCGATAAACAGCTGGAACCGCTTGAGCATAAGCATGAGAACTCTTTCGGGCACGTATCAAACAACCAAGCACAGAAATACCTGATGTACGATCTGTGTTGGTTTCCTCAGATTCGATTCGAATTTATTTTTCCTACAACTTCGTTCGCACAGAGGTAAACATACTTTGAATAAATGTCAGGTTAAGGCGTTTAAAATTGGCGACCACGTCGAGTGGAACTCGGAAGCTGGAAAAGTTCGAGGCGTGATCATAAAAAAGATCACGTCTGATATCGAGTTCAAGGGTTACGTGCACCACGCTTCAAAAGATGAGCCACAGTATCTCATAAAGAGCGAGAAGACGGATCATGTGGCGATGCACAAAGGTACGCCGTTGAAACTCGTCAGAGAGATAGAGTGGCGGCGTGCAAGAGGGGGACAGAAAACCCATCGATCATACTGAGAGCTCTATCAAATATGAGGTCGCCTAAAGAGGGCTGGTTCGCCAATGAATGTCGGAAAAAATTCAGACTCTTACTTCTCTGCCATCGACAATGATAGTTTGCCCCACCACATAATCTGAATCATGAGAAGAAAGAAACAGAGCAACATTCGCAATATCTTTTGCATCGCCAATCTTACCGAGAGGGATTGAGCTTGTGAGCTCATTCCACTGCTGCTCGGTGTAGTTTACCCTATTTGCATGTGTACCTATCGGACCCGGTGCGATGGCGTTAAGATAAATCCCGTATTGCCTGATGAGCTTAGGAGCAAGCGATTTTACGGTTAGCCTATTGAGATCTTTTGCGAGGGCGAACCTGTAGCCCAATTCCTCACCATAAAACGTCGGTGTTGAGCTTACGAGAACAATCTTCCCGTAGGTATCTTTCTTCATACGGTCTTTCAAAGCCCGGATAAAGTGGTACGAACCAAGGAAATCCACCTTGATCGCGGAAAGCAGGTCCTCACCAGATAATTCCAAAGGATCCTCGCTCCAAAACTGAAGAGAGGAGGGGAAACCAGCAAAGCACACGATGACGCTTACTTTTCCCCACTCCGAAACGACTTTGTCAACTAGCGCCTTGACCTCCTCGTATTTTGAAACGTTCGCCTGGAGCGAGATACTTGCATAGCCAAGCGCCTTGAGTTTGTCCGAAACTTCGGTAGCTCTCTTGAATGACGCCTCGGTAAGACCTGAGAAGTGCAGTGCAACCTTTGCACCCTCATTTGCAAATGTTAGAGCGGTTGCTTGGCCGATACCTCCACTTCCTCCTGTGATTATTGCTACCTCCCCTTCAAGCCTTCCCCTAGTTTCTCTGGAAGTTGGAGACGATGCCTGCTCTTGCACTTTGACCATCTCGCCTACCGTTCTCTTCCCTTTCCTCACCTTTCTTTCTTATTCATTTATCACGAGATGGCTATGCAGGCGTAGTATCTTTCCTCGGTCCTCTTCTCTATGCTTTGCATAAGTAGAAAGCCTCTGCCAGTCGAATTCTGCTAAAATCGAAGTAACGGTTGCTCAGACGAGAATCTCAACCAGGAAGGAAATTAGAAATTCGGTGTCGGATTCAGGAGAAGAGATTTGAAAAGGCTATATTACAATAGGCAAACCCGGAATCGAAATCATGGCAAAGAAAAAGAAAGTTGCCGAGGTCTTGGTCGATTCCCTTGAAGCGATGGGAGTCGAGAGAGTATATGGAGTTGTGGGCGATTCTCTGAATGGAATTGCAAATTCAATTCGCGCTTCAAATGATAAGATAAAGTGGTTAGGCGTTAGACATGAGGAAGTAGCAGCGTTCGCTGCCGGAGCTGAATCGCATCTGACTGGGAAACTATCGGTCTGCGCTGGAAGTTGCGGACCTGGGAATACCCATCTCATCAACGGTCTGTACGATTGCCATCGCAGTCGTGTCCCGGTCCTTGCGATCGCTGCACACATTCCCAGTCGTGAAATTGGGACCACTTACTTTCAGGAAACACACCCCGAACTAATTTTCAACGAGTGTTCGCTTTACTGTGAAATGATCCCACATCCTGAACAAGCGCCAAGGATACTTGAGATTGCCATACGAACCGCCGTCGCAGGACGTGGAGTCTCTGTCATTGTGCTTCCAGGCGACGTTGCCCTGATGGATTGCCCGTCGGAGCGTCCATTCGTAGTCTTCGATCGACCGATGCCAACCGTTTGTCCCTCTGAAGATGAAATCGAGAAAGCAGCAGATATTCTGAACTCAGCATCAAGGGTGACAATCCTGGGAGGGGCAGGTTGCGAAGGAGCTCATGCGGAACTCATCGACACCGCAGGCCTGCTTCAATCCCCGATCGTTCATGCCATGAGAGGAAAGGAATTCATCGAGTATGACAACCCCTATGACGTCGGGATGACGGGGTTACTAGGATTCTCTTCCGGCTATCACGCGATGATAAATTCCGACGCCTTGCTAATGCTTGGGACCGACTTTCCCTACCAGCAATTTTATCCAAAACAAGCAAGGATAATACAGGTTGACATTCGTGGTGAGCAAATTGGTAAGAGAACTAAGGTCGATCTTGGATTGATTGGTGATGTCAAACACACTCTTCGTGCTCTAAGGTCACATTTGAAGCAGAAGTCCGTTGATAGCGGGCATTTGAAAGCTTCGCTTGATCATTACAGAAAGACTCGGGCTGAACTCGACTCTCTCGCGGCGGGCAGTCCGGGAAAGACTCCAATCCATCCTCAATATGTAGCAAAGACGGTAAATGATCTGGCGTCCGAAGATGCAATTTTCACATGCGATGTTGGCACGCCGACCATCTGGGCTGCACGTTACATCAAAATGAACGGGAAGAGAAGGCTTCTCGGGTCTTTCTCGCACGGGTCGATGGCGGGAGCACTTCCTCAAGCCATTGGTGCCCAAGAAGCATTTCCTGATCGACAGGTGATTTCGCTTTCTGGTGATGGAGGTCTGGCGATGCTGCTGGGGGACTTGTTGTCTCTGCGTCAACACAACCTCCCCGTTAAAGTTGTGCTCTTCAGCAACTCGTCTCTTGACTTTGTGGAACTCGAGATGAAAGCCGCGGGTTTTGTGGAGTACGGAACAGATCTGCTGAACCCGAATTTTGCGAAGGTGGCAGAAGCTGCGGGTGTGCTCGGGATTCGAGCGGAAAAGCCCGAGGAACTAGAGCCCGCTCTCACTCAAGCGTTTGAGTATGAGGGACCAGCACTTGTAGAAGTAGTCGTAAATCGGCAAGAGCTCTTGATTCCCCCAACGATCAATTTTGATGAATTGAGAGGATTTACCCTGTACATGGTAAGAGCAGTGATCAACGGGAGAGGGGATGAAATCATCGATCTGGCCCGAACTAACCTCTTCAGGTGATAAGATTGACCACGTCGCCGTGCGCAAGAGGTCGGCCCTGAGACTCATGAGCGTTACGAGCAAGAGACGCGCCCGCATCCTCTCCGTCTCTTTCTATCTTTATCTTTGCTCGGCAAAGTGCTACGGCTAGATATCCGCCCAGACTTCGCCATCCCTTACGACCACCGAGTACGTTTTCAGGCTGGGGATGGTATCTGGATCCGTGCCATTGGGCCCGTCAAGAACCGTCCCATTCTTGAGGTCGAATTTGGCCTGATGCAACGGGCAGGTGATCACAGTTTCGGAGAGTATCCCCATCGAAAGATCAGCTTCTTCATGCGTGCACAATACGTCGGTGACCAGGACCATTTCTGCCATCTTCGTCACCATCAGAGCTCTTCCTTCGATATCGAACCTCTCGGGTTGAGTCTCGCTCAACTTTGAGAGTTCACAAATCTTCGAAAGCATCTGTTACATCACTTTTCCTGCGGGCCGCAACTATACACTTTGTGGTTCGGCGAAAGTGAGTTCATCTCGAAATTAATCGGCATTTCTCTGACTGTGCTTTAAGAGATTCATCGCCCCGATCGATAGGATGCTTTAGCTCTTTCACCACAATGGTGAGTTTGTGATCCCCCTGAGAGTGGGCCACCACGCATATTTGTGCATCCACGCTCTCCCATCAACATGTGTTGTCTCATTTGATTCCATCATTAGGAATTTGCACAAAAAGATTCTTTATTGATGCCGCATCGCAGAATTGCAAGACAATGAGCGTCGCCACCGAAGCAAAGCAGCATCTGGAAGCAATCGATCCTTTCGTTCGCAAGTTGCTTGTTGGAAGTCCTTCATACGTTGATGATGTTCGGATCGGGGGAAGGGTGGCCTACTTCGGACTTGTCAGAAGTCAATACGCGAATGCAATGATAAGCAAGGTCGATGCTTCAAAGATAAGGGAAGATAAACGACTGTTTGATCTCATAACTGGAGAGGACCTCGCCAGACAAGGAATAGGGGGTCTCCCTATAATGGAAATGCGACAAGGCGAGCCTTCGATTACGCGAGGCTATCTCGCATCACAGAAGGTAACCTACGTAGGCGAGCCGATCGCATCTGTTCTTTCTGATGATCTGTACACTGTGGAAGACCTACTCGAGCAGGTTTCCGTGGAGTATGAGGTCCTTCCGCCAGTTGGTTCCTTGAATGCATCCAAAGCTGCCACCAGCGCAATGTACGACTCGCTGAAAGACAACTTGCTTTTTCACACTAAATTTGCGCGAGACGCGCCCGATCTCAGCGTCGGGCGAGGAATTTCTGAACCCGGACAAGAGGCAGAGAACGGTACTCCACAGCAAAGATTGCACCGAGGAGAGTCGAGATTTAGGGTCAACAGACAGGCCGCTGTTCCAATTGAAACTCGGTCGGTAATTGCAAGTTACGATGCGGCCGTAGATTCGTTCACAGTCTACTCTACCGTCCAGCAACCCGACTCCCTGCGGGACACCATCTCCAAGGTTCTGAAGATTCCATCGGACAGAATTTCGGTTAAGAAGAGTACTCTCGGCGGAGCCTTCGGTGCAAAGGGAGCTGTGCCCTATACTGAGGCGTTTTTAGCCTGTCTCTTCGCAAAAAGGAATCCTGGTATTGTCGCAAAGTGGGTTTCGAATAGGACTGAAGACCTCCTCGAAAGTGTCCAGGGCAGAGACAAGCTGTGCGAAATTGAGCTTTCATGTGACGACAATGCGAAAATTGTCTCACTGAAGGCTAAGATTGAGGCGGATGTCGGTGCATTTGAAGCCGCACCGGACGGGAACTTTTCGATCTTGAGCACCGCAAGACTTCTGCCTGGAGTGTACCGAATACCCTCGGTGTCCATCGAAGCATTCTGCTACGCCACGCACAAGATCCCGTCCGGACCGATTAGGGATACCGGAAAGACAGAGGCGTGCTACTTCATGGAGTGCGCAATTGACGCGATGGCAAGGCATCTCCGCTTGGATCCCATTGACTTCCGAAGGAGGAACCTGATCATGCCAGAAGAATTCCCGTACGACAACGGTGCAGGTTGCGTGTATGATAGCGGCCGATTTCCCTCCTTGCTCCAGCGTCTTCTGCAGGCATCGGACTATGAGTCACTGAAGGCATGGAGGACAAGTGTAAACAACGAATTCGCTCGAATGACCAAAGAGGGTAAAAGTCCCGCGAGCATGAAACTGGCGGGAATTGGGATAAGCTTGGCAATCGAAGAAAACTCGGTTCTCGCGAGTTCGAGCGGCAAGGAGGCAAGCCGCGCTTCGTCCAAAAGAGTGAACACCTTTGCCGCTGGCGCTCACCTGTGTGCTCTGTTAATGGATTCAGAAACTGGCACAGTCGAGATAGTAAAGTATGTGGTTGTGGACGACTACGGACCCGCGCTCAACGTTGCTTATGCAGACGGGCGGATCCACGGCGGACTGGGCCGCGAGATCGGCGCTGCGTTCCTGGAGGAGGCGCGTTACGATGAACAGGCACAGCCCCTGAACCCGACATTGATGGATTATCTCATCCCGACCGCTGAGACCGTTCCGAATGTGATCTCAGTCCATTGCGATACTCCCTCGCCGCTAACAGAAAACGGAACGAAGGGCCTCGGCGAGATTGGAACAATGGGCGTCGTAGCTGCGGTGGCCAACGCGATCAACGATGCCCTTTCTTTCGTCGGCCTGAGGCCGATAGGCATTGTGCCTATTTCGCCCGAAGATCTCTGGGTAGCATTGCATTCCTCGCCCGGCTAGCTGGCGGTTCTCGGTTTGTGTTGTAACCGGGGCGTCCAGGGCAGACGGGTCCGTTTCTCGGCGCCCCAGTGTGCTCCGACAGCGGATCTTTTCGGGATAACGAATAACTTTCGGAAACCGCTCATATGAACAGGAGATGCAGGAATCGTGTCGCTCCTATCAGTCCCTCTCTCGCGCTCGTTTGCCAGGCGTTCAGAACCGTTAGTTAGTCGATTCATTGCTCTGCGGCCGGGGCCGCAATGTTGATCCGGAAAGCTTGATGATACAACTTGCAGAAAATGGACCGAGAACTACTTGACTACACGTTGCTCAGCCAAGGGATCTCGATTGTTCCCACGGTTCCGGGCACGAAGGTTCCCGTTAGAGGATTTCCGCTTATCGAGTTCTTCGACGGGAGAAGAAGGGCCACACTTTCGGAACTGACAGAGTGGTTGAAGTTGGGATACGATCGAGCGGCGATTGCGGGACGGCGCAGTGCGGGGCTCACAATCTTGGATTTCGATTCTGAGGAGGCATTCAGGATCTTCTTCGACAAAGCACCGCAAGATGTAGCTGACGAGACATTTACTGTGAAGACTCACAGAGGATACTCTGTCTGGGTGAAGGACCTGACTGAAAGACTCGCCCCTTCCAGCATGAATTTTCGACCAATACTTGAAGCTGAGTTGCTCTTGTCGCATCACTTGGTTTCTTGCCCCCTAAATACACATCCGTCGGGTTCGCTTTACGATGGACCTCTTGGGACTGAGGTGATCGAAAGAAAGGATGGATTCGCGAGTGCGGTTCTGGATCGAATGCGATCTCTCGGCTACGTCACGAACAAGCACGGAGCCTATGCTAAAGAAATTTTGGAAGGAGTGCCGCTTGGAGAGCGCAATAGCGCAGCATTCAGATATGCGCGCTACCTTCTCCTCGAAATCAAGTTGGACAAATTAGCCGTTCTTAACGAGTTACTACGGTGGAACCTAATGAACAGTCCGCCTCTTCCGCAGAGGGAAATTGAAACAGTCGTCAGGTCCGCAATAAAATATCCCAAGCAAAAACCACGAGTCTCGAGTAGATCATATCGAAAGATTTTGCGAAGAAAGATTGAGGGATATGCCAGCTTGGTCTGTTTCAGGCCTTGAGTTCCACTTTCTTCTGTTGGGCAGGTACGCTCTGGCTTGTAAACCTCGCTGCAGCGATGATCAACAGGATCAAGCACAGCTCTGCAAGTGTCATGTCGCGCTGATTGTTGGAATGCATTCCCACATTTACGAGCAATGTCACGAGTGAAAGGAGTACGTCCAGTTAGAGCATAAGCTTTCCGGCTTTCATCCGGAACCGTATGGAGGCTTACCGGAATCAGGCGGATAAGGTATTGCTAGCGTATCTACAGCCGGTTAGTCTTTCTCATTGATGATCGCCTAGTTGCGTTCCCAGAGTCTGCAGTATCCATAAGGCGCGACGATGTCCGATTTCTTTCCTAGGCTGTCCTCACCGTGATTGTGGACTATGAGGCACCTTCCTCCTTGGACGTTGAAGATGAATACGGAGATGTAGCAGCAAAAGTTGTGTTTCAGATCCGCGTTCTTGAAGTCGTCGATTTCGATGTAGCCTGCTTTCTTTTTCTCAATTCGCGCTTCTTTCAGGATTCCAATTGCGTGTCTTAATTGTTCCGACAATTCTAGTTTGTTCTCCTCTCTCTTTTCTTCATTGCCACTTTTTGGGTATCACGGCCCAGCTGGGCTTCCACAGGGTGCACATTGCATAGGGAGCTATTCTATCAGACCTTACTCACTCAGCGCTCTCTCCCTTCGTAGTGACGATTGCACAATCATCATGCCCTTCCCAGAAATAGATGCAGGTGGCGCAGAAGAAACCTGCGGAGCTGACCACGTTCTCAAACTGCGGATACTCAATATACAAGGCTAGGATTTTGCTTATTCATTAGTACTCCGTCCCAGGAATATACCGAGGATCTTGCTGTTCTTCTCCGCCGTGGGATCCCGCACCTTCTTCGATCTCATGCAATTTTTGGTCAAAAGAGTAGGAATGCTATTTGGAATAAAACATTTTGCTCTAATTCGATAAAGTTTCGATCCGTTCTTTGCTGCAAAGTGTATGCTAGAAAGAGAAGTCGCGCATTGAAGTCCATAGCAAGTCATTTACTCGACTCCTGGTATCAAGAATCTTTGAGACTTCTGTTTTGTTTTTTCCGAGCTTCGCCTCCTCTTAGCACTCTTCGAAGTTGCTCGAAGGGCTCACCGGGCCTCAACACTCACACGAGTTTGAGAACTGCCTTTCCGTTAGCTTCGTGAGAATCGCATGTATTGTGATCGAACGTTGCGATCAGGAGCGCGAGTCTCTACAAGCTACCCTTCGGCTTGGAACCATCCGTCACTCTACGCCTGGGGTAACAATTGAAACTTCTTGCTGGAGAAGGGTTGTAAGTTCGGAAATCTTTCTCTTATCTACAGTGTGCACTTTGTCTTCAATTTCTCTGAGCGTGTGAGAGTCCAAGGTTCCCGATGCAAGGCGTTCGAATTTTCGGGTAACTGTCTTCCAGTCCATTGGATGAGTAATAAAACCCTCGTAATCCTCAACCTGCTTCGTCAGCACCCTACCATCCTTTGTCCGGATTGTTATAGAGCAGGGCATAGTCTCCGGAAACTTTAAGCTAAACTCTGGGTCTGGCAGGATGGCTATCTTTCGCATCAGCTCTTGCACATCCGTTGCATTAATTCTTTCATGAGAATACTGAGCGGGCATGACCTCTCCGTCGCACAACGCGACTGATAGTATGTATGGCAGACTGTGATCTGCCTGTTCCTTCGTTTGCACTGTCAGCTTCTCTCCTTCCTCCCCACCTCCGATTATCTTGTAGGCTACATCAAATATCTTGACTTCCACTGATTCAACATCCTTCGGTTCCAAAGAAGAATCTAATTTCATCTGCAACATGCACTCTACGGCCGATTGCGAGTGAACTTCCGAATTGTATTTCTTGAGGATAGTATGTCTTACAATCTCCAATTCTTCCCGGCCCCAGTCTATTGCGAGTGTACCGCCAGAGAACGCGTCGTTGAACCCCTTGTTTCCCTCAAAGACTTCAAGCGGACCAGTAATCCCCTCCTTTGCGAGAAACACAGTATTCATCGCGGCAAACGAGGTGAACGGGTATGCCAATCCCTTCCAGTTTGAAAGCTTTCCAGTGCGTGTGACGCGAAGAGCGTTTAGGGCCGTCCCACTGATCGCGATTGCGTTAGCTGTTCGCCTTGCATCCAACCTAATCGCCTTCGAAGCTGCTGCAGCTACGGCGTATGCTCCCTGAGTTGTGTGATCAAATCCATGTACTCTCACGGGAGCGACTTCGCTCAATCTGCACTGCACTTGATAGGCGATCGCGAGCGAGAGCAACAATTCTTTTCCATCGCAATCTGCGTATTCTGCTGCGGCAAGTACTGGAGCAACATTATCGCTGGGATGACAGGTCTCGCCTTTCGATAGAAAGCTATCATTGAAATCTAGGTATCTCACTAGCGCCCCGTTGAACAATGCAGCTCTATCAGGCGAGGATTTCCCGCCTCCGATTAAGGAGCAGCGTTTCTCACCACCAAGGTCTGTTGCAACTTCTCTGACAAGCCTGGTTGTTTGCGCAGTCAACGCACCCAGCGCGCAGCCTAGAGCGTCCAGAATCCGTATCTTCAGCTGTTCGACGGCCTGACTTGATAAATCCTCGAATGTAGAGGAGACAACAAATTCCGCCATTTCTTCTACGATTGTCATAGAATTGAATACTCTTCTACGAACTCATATCTCCGATAAAAGAGTAAAGGGCATGAGGCTGAAGTCCACCGAATCTTAGCTGCCCGCTTCGTGCTCGCGTCGGGAGCCAGAACACATCCTCCCTCTAGCAAATTATTTGGAGAATAGGAGGAATGCAACCTATATTCGGCTGGCGGATATCGTATTCCTCAAGAGAAATCTGATAAAACAATTATAGCTCATGCCTTTCTCTTTTCCGTGCAAAAGGAGAGGAATTTGATCTTTTGACACTCGAGAGGGATCTCATGACCTGCCCGAACTGCGGCGCAAATCCAATAGATGAATGCCGATGTGCCTGCCCGTACTGTGGTGAAATCAGGGCAGACGATTGTGCGATAGGATATGGTAGGGCGACGGGCGGGGGCTAGATCTTGGACATGTCTACAACCTCCGCGAAAACTATCGACGTCAGCTGGATGATCGGCGGACCGCAGGGTAGCGGTGTCGACTCGTCCGCAAATGTATTTTCGAGGGCATGCTTTCTTGCTGGCCTATGGGTCTACGGAACCAGGGAATACTATTCGAACATCAAGGGACTTCACAGTTACTTCGAAGTGAGAGTAAGCGACAGACAGATCCGGTCTAAGATCGACGATGTTGACCTCCTCGCCACATTCGATGCCGAGACACTGATCAGGCACGCCGAAGCCGTTAGACCGGGTGGAAGAATAATGTACAATCCCGCCCTTTCCCGCACAGAAATCGCTAAAGTCGATACAATTGAGGACAACATCGTCGAGAAGATAACCGGAAGACTGGCTCGTCAGGGTCTCACTCCAAATGTCTCGGGCATACTCGAGGAAGCGAAAAAGCGGGAGATTCAGGTCTTCCCTGTTCCTTTTGATCAGATTATCAGCCAGACTGCGCAGAAGATTGGAGAGACCCAGCTAAGCAAGGTATCGAGAATCATCAATGTGCTGGCCGTCTCAGCCTCAATGGCTGTACTGGGCCTGGACTCAAAGTACGTTGAGCAGGCGATTGGGGCAATCTTCGGATCGAAGAAGAAAATAATTGAAATGAACGTCATTGGGGCGCAAATAGCTTATGATGTCGTCAAGCGATTTTCTGAGGAACAGCACTACGAGCCTTTTTCTTCAAAGCTGATTCCTCTCGAGAAAACGAGTCGGAGGATGTTCGTTGCCGGAAACCAGGCCGTAGCCCTTGGAAAGATTGTAGGTGGGTGCAGGATGCAGACCTATTATCCGATCACGCCGGCCTCGGACGAAAGCGAGTTCCTAGAATCACACGAGAATTTCGACCTGGTCGAAGGCCAGGCTCCGGATGGAAAGGGATCTCTCGTCGTGGTGCAGACCGAAGACGAGATCTCGGCAATCACGATGGCGACCGCCGCCGCATTGACAGGAGCGAGAGCTTCCACATCCACTTCCGGTCCGGGCTTCTCCTTGATGGTTGAAGGAATGGGGTGGGCCGGAATAAACGAGGTCCCGGTTGTTATCACGCTGTATTCGAGGGGAGGTCCCTCGACCGGACTGCCGACAAGGAATGAGCAGGGAGACCTTCAGTTCGCGCTACACGCATCGCATGGCGAGTTCCCGAGAATCATTCTTTCCTCCGGCGACATGGAGGAGTGCTTTTACGACGCAATCAGGATTTTCAACTACGCCGAAAGGTATCAGTGCCCCGCAATCCACATGGTAGACAAGGCACTCGCAAACAGCAACATGACAATTCTGCCACTGTCATCTGAAGAGATACCAATAGAGAGAGGGAAACTAATACTCGACGGTTCTTCTCCTCCGCCGCCAAGCGAGTTACCCTACAAGCGCTTCAAATTTACAGAGGACGGAGTGTCTCCAAGGGCCGTCCTAGGTCTAAAGGGCTACAGATTCTGGAATACGGGCGACGAGCATTCTGAAATCGGGCACATCAGCGAAGACCCGGAAAACAGAGACAAAATGATGACAAAGAGAATGACGAAGCTTGAAACTGCAGCAAGAGAGATTTCAGACAACGAAAAAATCAACTTCTTCACGGCAACGAAGGAAACGGCAGACGCAACTATTGTTAGCTGGGGCTCCTCGAAAGGGGCAATACTTGAAGCAATGGAGCTGCTTCGCAAGGACGGAATTGACGTGGAGTTTATGCAGGTGAGACTCATGAGTCCCTTCCCAACAGAGCTTGTGAAGAAGATTTTATCCAAATCGAAACTCATAATCGATATCGAGCAAAACTACTCGGGGCAGCTCGCAGCACTGATCGCAGAAAAAACTTTGATCGACATAAAGAACAAGATTTTGAAAATCAATGGTAGACCTATTTCTCGGGATGAAATGTATGACTCCATCAGACAGGTAGTAAAGACTCCGCAGGAAAACAAGAGGATGGTGCTCGTTCATGGTGCTTAGGCTTACAGACGTAAAGACAGACCTCCATAACGATTGGTGCCCCGGCTGCGGAGACTTTGGGATCGAGGCCTCAGTCCAGATGGCCCTCACCGAGCTTCCGATCGACATCAGCAGGGTCGTCATCTTCTCAGGGATAGGCTGTCATGGGAAGATCGTTCACTGGACCAACACCTTCGGAATTCACACACTGCATGGAAGGCTGATGCCGTTCGCGCAGGGGGCCAAACTTGCAAACCCTGATCTCGAAGTTATCGCAATCGGAGGAGACGGTGATGGCTACGGAATTGGAGCGGGCCACTTTATGCACGCGGGCAGGAGGAACATTGACATGACCTACATTGTCCACGACAACCAGGTCTATGGCCTAACAAAGGGACAAGCTTCTCCGACTCAGGGACTAGGAGTGCAGACAAAGTCCTTGCCCGAGCCGAACATTAACAGCGCGGTGAATCCAATCATGCTTGCCCTCGCCTCCGGTTACACATTCATCTCCAGGAGCTATGCCTTCGATTCTAGGCACCTCAAGGAGACGATCAAGCGCGCGATCGCGCACAGGGGCCTTGCACTAGTGGACGTCCTGCAGCCCTGCCCGACCTACAACGACATTAACACCAAGGACTGGTACGGGGGCGAGGACAGGAGAGACGAGAAGACAAATAGACCCATTCCGAGGTGCTACGACATCGAGAAAACCACTGGGTTTGACCCAAAAATTACTCCGGAGATGACTCAGGAGGAGATTGAAAAGAAGACCCTGAAAGTTATCGAGCTTTCAAAGGAGTGGGGCGACAGAATTCCAATAGGAGTTTTCTATCAAAACGAGAAGGTATCGACCTATGAGGATAGAATTACCGACCGGATTTCCGCTTACAGGCAGGCGTACCCAGCTAAGCAAGTCCTGTCAAGAAAGACGGGGAAATCCTCGGTAGACCTTGAGAAGCTTTCTAGTGAACTAGTGGTCTAGTAGTCCCTTTCTCCTCATTTTTTCCGGCCCCAACATTCCTAACGAAGCCGCTATAGTCCACCAGAAAAGTGCGGGCGAATCGTATTTTTTGGGGATGGGAAATAAGCCGACGGCCGTCCAACCTTTCAGCGTGGGAGCTGTCAGGTTTCGTCTTGACTTTCCAAGGGCGCGAAGTTTGTACTGAATGCGACAGGAGACTAGATCCAAAAGAAAGGGGATACTGGAGGTTGGACTCACAGACTCTCGGGTCCAAGCTAGTCTGCGCCGAATGCTTTGAAGAAGCCTTTGATCAGTCAGAGGCAAAGACTCCAAGATTTTCAGTTTTTGCTCATAGGAACTCTATCCATCATCATGAGTCTTAGTGGCTGCTTAGAGCCGATACCGTGAATGACCTCGTATAACAATCTAAGCGGCGTGAAAGTCTTATACTCAAACCAACACAAGTGCATGGATACATGGACATTTTCATTATGCTCAGGCGAACAGCTCACGTTGAAGACGAGCTGCGGATCCTCTCTTGTCCACAGAAATGCGAAAGAGATGTCCGGCTTGGCCGCCCTCAGCTCCGAAATGCTCTTTACGTCGCGCAGCCTTACACTTCGCATTCTCTCCGCAAGTTCAGGCAGGACGAGGTGGGCTTCGGCGGCGTTTAGAACGCCATAAAACTTGTCGAGAACTCCCGTCTCAAGACTCTTTCTCCAGCCTCAATGACAAGACAAGCTGTATCGGCGTGCAGGCGATGGTCCTCCTGAGAGGTGTCCTCACCGCGAGGCTCACATTCGTCTCCTGAGAAGCTCTTTTTGGCCTTGCTTCCTTTTTACTGTAGAGCAGAACTTTGCGGCCGACAGCATCGGTCAGTATCTTTTCGTGTGGAGATATGACCTCAACGGAAAAGTTTGGCATACTCTGCGAAAAACAGCCCACCTTCCTTTAAGCCTTGAGCAAGAAAATAAGAACGCATTGCCAAAGAGGAACATTTATCCCACCAGCAATTTTCGCAGATGTTTGGAGATAGAGAGAGGGATAATAATTGGATATCGCCACGATTCGATACGGTTTCACCCAGCGCTTCCGCGTCCCAGCATCTGTTGCGTATAGATGGTGTACTGACTTCGAGCCGAGAGATCTTGAATTGATGCGGGAGAAAGGAAGACGGAAAATCGAGCACGTCTCAGAGGATACGATCATCCTCACTGACTCGTTCCATGCCGGCGAGGGTAGGGAGCAAGTGAGCAAAAGGAAACTTGTCAGGCTCTTTCCTGCTCGGATGTTCTGGACGAACACTCACATCTCGGGCCCGAACAAGCACTCACAATTTCTTTACCAAATCACTCCCGAGGGAAGGAAGACGTCCAAATTGGAATTCCTTGGACAGCATGTCGAATACCGGAGCATGTCAAAGGCTGACAGCAACGCCCTAGCGAAAAGGCTTAGAGAGGAGGACTCTTCCGCGTGGAAGCTTCTCGCAAAGGCGATGGAACGAGAGCTCGTTTCACACTGAGAAACTACTAAACTGAATTCTCTGACGCAAGAGCCTTCAGCGCAAGTGGGAACACGATCTGTTCTTCTTCGTCGAAGTGATGCCTGAGATCAACGATGAACTTTTCGATCTCGCTCCCTGCCTCCTTTGAAGAAACTTGCGGAAGATCGTTCAGCCTCCGCTCCAAGAACTCTGAAACCCATCTGTGTTCCTGCATGATTCTGACCGAATCGGCAGATTCCGACTTTGCGTCTTTCAATACGACCCGCATGATTCGCGCTTCTTCTTGAACCGCGTGACGGAGGATTGTCGTTCGCAAAACTAGAAGCAATGCGGCGGCTTCACTGGGACTCTTTTTCGAGACGTTTTCAATCTCGCCGAGCTTTGGAGTGAGCTCTCGGTGTTCTCGAATCAGCCTGTCAATCATCGACGGTATCGGTTCTGAGAAATCAATATCCTTGTAAGCCAAGTGGAACAGGTTCCTGTTCAAAGTTAGCGCACGACTTTCGATTTATTCTTTGAGTCTCGGCCACGGTCCCCGAGCGAACTATTCAAAGTCTCGGCGAGATTTCTAGCAGGGCGTAGTTGTGGGGCAGCGACCTTGCAGGGTTGTAAAATGTGAAGGAAACGAGTAAATACGATAAATGGCGAAGCTTCCAGTGTGTTAGAAGTTCGACTCATTGTTGACGTCCCTGAGAACTGGGTCAAGGACATGGAGCGCGGGCACTCGGCGCTCATCAAAATCACTGACATAAGGAAAGGGACCTCGCCCAAGCCGCTCGTGCAAGAGTTCGTCGAAATATCGTCGACGAAGTTGAGCTCGGACGAGTTGATCAAAAGTCTCGGAAGCTCGGGTGATATTCAGAGCATAGACCTCGTTCCGGTCAGCCCCCACAGGGTGATTGGAGCCATTACGACGCAGTGGTGCCCGGTGTGTTCCACGCTTTCCGGCCTGAATTGTTCCCTGCTTTCTGCTACTACTCGAGAAGACGGGAAAATGAATTGGAGAATACTCGTGAGCGGCGAGGACTCGCTCAGGGAGCTCACCGGCCGGCTTGAAGCACAGGGAGTCCATTACGAAATCGGAGACATTGACAAGCTCATCGAGAAGGAGGATCTCACGGCAAGGCAGGAGCAGATAGTGAAGATGGCCCTCAACCTCGGGTTCTTCGAATTTCCGAAGAAGGTAAGACTTGTAGAGCTTTCCGAGAAACTCGGCATATCACCTGGCACATTATCGGAGATCCTTCGAAGGGCGGAGAAGCACATCCTGACTCGTTACTTCAGGGAGCACTAGTCGGAAGCTCTCTTCTTCCCCGCCCAGCCGCGCGACCCCTAAAAGAAAGCTCGTAACTGGGCAGCTGAGTCGCGCCGCACCGCTTGCTCAGTGAGGCAGCAGGAGCTAGGCTATTCCGTTAGATTGCTCCGGCGGAATCAGGCACTTGGCAACGGTTCCTGCAAGTAGAGCAGATGGGTACAGGACCTCCTCCTCGATTCTAGCATGGTGCGCCAGGCCGTTGAGAAGTTCGATTACCTCCTGGTCCCCCTCGTCCCTGGCCGCCTTTTTCGCCTTGAGAATCAGATCCCTTACTCTTCCATGTTCCTCGAACATCTTTTGATATTCTTGCACGAGCCGAGCCTGCTCGTCCGCAATTTCTTTCAGGTTTGAAATCTTCTCGCCGGAAACGAGATCTGAAATCGAGCCAAGGAGCGGCATAACGAGTTTTTGCTCTTTTTCGAAGTGCGGTTCAAGAACTTCCAGGAGATCCGAAACCACCCTGCCGACGCCGTTCTTGTAAGTCGCACACGACCTCAGGGAGTGAATCAACTCTTCGTGCTCTTCGTCCAATGATTTTGGTGAGACCAACATATTCTACTACTTCACTTGGGATCTATTTGCGGGCCGGAGGTCGATATTGGTTGTCCCGAAGAATTATGGCGCGAACCACCTGTGCCGACAGTGAGGTCTCTTCGGAAGCTCTAAGCTAGAATTTGATTGCGTTTCAATTTCGGAACGATCTCTTCATACCTCTTCCTCAGGAGCACGAGATCCCTAGCGAATTCAATCTCCTCCCACTCCTTGTTCACGGCGAGAACTCCGGAGATTCTTTCGCCGTCGAAGTAGTACTGGAGGAAGCCGTCTTTCTCGTTTAGAACGCCTTTCTTCACAACGCGCGTCCTATGGGAGAGATCACCGAAAGCGTTGATTTCCAGTCCGAATTGGTCCGAGAAGAAATAGGGCAATTCGTCAAAGGGAAGATGCTCCCCAGCCATATTTGCCCCGGCGATGCTACCCTGTTTCACCGCAACGTCGTAGTGCTCGACACGCGTGTAACGCTGGTATATGGGGCTGAAGAAACGTGCCACATCTCCTGCCGCGAAGACTCCTGCGGTGCTTGTCTCCAGATAACCATTTACCATGATCCCATTGTTTACCTCTAGCCCAGCTCTTTCTGCGAGGGTAGTATCCGGGACAATTCCGATGCCGGTAATGACTAGGTCAGCGGGAATCTCTCTTCCGTCCGCAATCCTGACACCAGTGACCCTTCCGTCTTTTCCATAAATATCTGAAACTACTGCTTCGGTGAGTACGCGGGCTCCTTTTTGCTCAGCGTAGTTGGCAAGCCATCTGCCCGTTTCCTCATCAACAGCCGTGTTAAGCAGGTACTTGCCCGCTTCGATAATCGTCGTGTCGAGACCCTTGGAAACGAGGGTCGATGCTACCTCACATCCAATGAACCCTCCTCCTATGACTAAGGCGTTTCTTGATTCTCTGATCCTTTCTTTGATTGCATTGCTGTCTTCAACAGTTCTGAGATAATAGAATCCATCAAGGTCAGAACCTGGAATTGCAAGTTTCCTAGGGTGGCCGCCCGTCGCAATCAAGAGTCTTTTGAACTCGAACTTTCTTTCGTCATCGAGTGTAACGCACCTTTCCTTAAGAGAAATATCCTCGGCGGAGTGATTCTGAATCATTTCGATTCTGCGTCGCGTGTAGTAGCGATCCTTGTTGAGGTAAAGCTCGTCCTCTCTTTTGTCTCCTCTCAGGTACGCCTTTGACAGCGGCGTCCGATCGTACGGGACATGGTTCTCCTTGGATACTACTACAATCCGTCCTGCCTTGTCCCTGTTCCGAATTGAGGAGGCAGCAGAAGCTGTCGCGATTCCTCCTCCAACTATTACATAATCAGCAAATTCCTTCATTGTGGTAATCGTGCACTCTTTCTACGATAGTATGATCACGGTTAGGAGTATTTTCCTTTGACCCGAAATTCTATGGGACAATGATTAACGTAATGGATCGCCCATAGGATAGTAGAAGTTGAGAAAAGGGAATTTGCAGTCTGTTGTTTCCAAATCAAGCAGGATTAGAATTCTGAAGGAAGCTGATCTCGGAGAGGTTCTGCCTTTCCAGATACTTGATGAGAGAGGAAGGCTCACACAGGAATACGAAGTTGATCCTTCACTTGCAAGATCTATCTACGAGACGATGGTGTTCGCAAGAGTCTTCGACGAGAAAGCAATCAACCTATCAACTCTAAGAGAGATTGGAGTGTACGCCCCTCACTCGGGTCAGGAGGCCGCGCAAGTAGGAGCGGTCTTTGCGCTTTCAAAGCAAGACTGGCTCGTGCCCATGTACAGGGATAATGCGGCGATGATCGCAAAGGGGATGCCGCCTGAAATGATCTTGCAGCATCTGTCTGGCGACGAGTTCGGAATGCGGGTGCCGGAGGACGTTCACATGATTCCTTTTTCAATCTCTGTTGCAACGCAAATACCTCACGCCGCGGGGCTTGCTTACGCGCAAAAAATCAGGAAGACGGGTGCTGTCGTGTACACAAGCACCGGCGAAGGAGGGACTTCCAAGGCTGATTTTCACGAGGGGCTCAACCTTGCCTCAGCGCTGGGAGTCCCGCTCGTCGTTGGTGTCCAAAACAATCAGTACGCGATTTCAACGCCGAACGCGAAGGAGACTGGCTCATCAACATTCGCCCAGAAGGCTATCGCTTATGGAATCGAGGGCATACTCGTTGACGGCGACGATGCATTCGCGGTCTACGAAGCGGTAAAGTATGCGGCTCAGAGGGCCAGAATCCTCCAGAAGCCCACGCTGATCGAGTATCGAACCTACAGGTTCAGGATGCACACTACCGCAGAGCTCGTCTCTGCAAAAAAGAGAAACCAGGAGGAAGTCGAGGAGTGGAAGACGCGTGACCCCCTCACTCGTCTCGAGCGTTTCCTAGTGGAAAAGGGGCTCGTCGAAGAGAGGTACAAGGAGGACGTACTCCTTCGAGCGCAAGACAGGATGCGTCAGTCACTTGTGCTGTTTAGGGCAAAACCCGCACCCGACCCAACTTCGATGTTCAGGTTCATGTATTCTGGAATTACCCCTAGGTTGAGCAGGCAACTCGAAGAAGCGTTCGGAATTGTAGCAGGAGAAAAGCAGTCGGACGTTTCAGATGCTGACCGCAACCTTCCTAGAGGGGGTCCGTTGCTAAATATGCGAAACTCGATCAACTCCGCACTTCACCAGATAATGCAGTTAGACGAGGGCGCAGTAATCTATGGAGAGGACGTCGGATTCAACGGCGGAGTATTCCAGGTTACTCGCGGACTCCAAGAAAGGTTTGGTCAGGAGCGAGTTTTTGATAGTCCGCTTTCGGAGCTAGCCATAGCGGGT
This sequence comes from Nitrososphaerota archaeon, assembly GCA_021325255.1. The sequence continues at coordinate 21,293 of JAJPHP010000078.1, forward strand.
GCTTTCGTCGGACTATCCATCGGCGGACTCCTTCCAATAGCGGAGATTCAATTCGACGGCTTCACACCTCCAACACTCGACCAAATCATCACTCACGTATCCAGGATGAGGAACAGGTCGCGAGGCAGATATCCCATCCGTGGAATCCTTCGATTTCCATTTGGTGGCGGAGCGAGCGGTTTAGAGCATCACTCCGATTCTCCGGAAACATACTTTGCTGCAACTCCCGGAATCAAGGTGGTTGTTCCTTCAACCCCATACAATGCGAAAGGGCTCCTTATTGCCTCGGCAAAAGACGGCAACCCTGTTGTCTTCATGGAACCAAAGAGACTCTACGATACACCGAAGTCAGAAGTGCCGGAAGAGGAGTATGAGATCCCACTCGGGACGGCCAACCTACTAAGAGAGGGAAACGACGTCACAGTCGTCACATATGGTTACATGGTATACCCTTCGCTTGAGGCCACTAACAACCTCTCCGCTGATGTAATAGACCTGCGAACGATATCTCCGATGGACATGAGGATGATTGAGAGATCTGTTCAGAAGACTGGCAGGCTAGTCATAGTCCACGAAGCTCAGAAGATGTGCGGGATTGGCTCGGAGATAGCGGCCTCGATTGCTGACACGCAACTCCTTTCGCTAAAAGCACCAATCAAGCGGGTCACGGGCTATGACATCACACCTCCCCTTGGCAAACTCGAGAAATATTATCTTCCTGATTCTAATCGTATCTCCAGAGCGATAGATGAAGTTATGAAATACTGAGCCCGGTTGGTGCGGGCGACACGCATGGCAATTCGTATAAGATTAGTACATTGCCCTGTTTCCTCGATCTAACGACCAATATGATAGTATGTGAAATTACAACGTACAAATCTGTTCCACAGGGTGAAATCAGGAGCAGGCATCTGCAGTTCATACGAAAATACGGAGATCAGGGGAGGGTCCTGATGGCTGGAAGATTCGCTGACTCTAAGGGCGCGATGATTCTTTGGAATACCGACACCTTAGAAGAGGCTCGTAGAATCGCTGGGGAGGACCCGTACGTCCAACAGAACATGATATCGTATGAATTGCGGGAGTGGCCGCTCATCTTCAATTACATGGTCGAGCCGCCTCTTCGCCCGTAGTATCGATTGTAATAAAACTAAGCTCGCTCGTCTTTCCCGCGCTCTCTCCTTTTAGTACCCCGAACGCGTTAGGGACAATCGATATTCGATGTAACTCAATGTATAGTCGGAAGATTTGTTCTTCTTGATTGTCAAGGGAGTTATTCTGTCTGATAGCATTTCGGCGTGGTCTTACTTCTGGAGCGACCCAATTGCGCAGGAGACATGCCACGCTGATAAGCTGACGATTCTATTCTGTAGGAGATAAGGTCGACTCGAGAAGTGCCATTCCCTTGCAAGCCCATACTCATCTTCTGGGAGACGACCAGAGCATGCACGCTGTCCTGCGTGCATTGCAGGGCATCTGCCATAACCGAACCACTTCCGGGAGAACTGTCTAGAGAAGAAGGGCGAGAGTTAATCGAGCAGGTCACTTTCTTCGGCAAGCCATACCCAACTATTATCTTCACTGGAGGGGACCCTCTGAAAAGGAAAGACTTGTTCGAACTTCTGATCCACGCCGCCGAGCTTGACATAAATTTCGCCGTATCTCCAGCGGTATCTGAACTCCTGACCCAAAAGACACTCTCTAGATTGAAACACGTCGGAGCTTCATCAGTTTCCATCAGTCTTGACGGGTCAACCGAGGAAGTACATGATTCCATAAGAAGAGAACCGGGCACCTTCAAGAGGACGATCGAGGCCATTAAAGATGCGCAATTGGCTGGGCTGAACCTCCAGGTAAACACCGCAGTCATGAGGCGAAATCTGCGGGAGCTGCCGAGCATTTTCAGCCTGATCAAAGGACTTGGGGTAAAGACCTGGGAGGTATTTTTCCTAATCAGGGTCGGCCGCGGTGGAAGTGTTGAAGACCTGACACCTCACGAATATGAAAGCGCCTGCAATTTTCTGTACGATGCTTCACACTATGGCGTTACGATTAGAACCGTTGAGGCCCCCTTCATAAGACGGGTCGCAAAGCAAAGAGCATCCGACGGCTCATACTGGCAATCCACCACTTATCTTGAACTGCGAAATCGATTGATTCAACTCGAGGGAGACCCAAACGATCTTTCGACGCTCAGACCGGTGGGGACGCTTGACGGTGACGGCATCATCTTCATTGCCCATGACGGCACGATCCATCCCGGAGGATTGCTGCCCATTTCGCTGGGTAACGTGAAAAATGACAGCCTGATCCGGGTCTATAGGGAAAATCAGACGCTCCAAGATATCAGACAGAGGAAAATGCTAGGACGGTGCGGAGTCTGCGATTACAAGGAAATATGTGGAGGGAGTCGGGCAAGAGCTTTCTCATATAGTGGGGATCCGCTCTCTTCAGATCCAGCATGCATTCACGTCTCGCCGCAAGTTGCAACAAAAATCGATAGCGCCGTGTAGAGACGGAGCAGAAGTGGCCTAATCAGCGAGGCCGCCACCACTTGTGAAAGTCCAGGTCCCCGCCGCGGGCCTTTAACATGCTCGAAGCAGCCAAGTGGCCCAACCGCTCGGATAACCTTGCCTGAGGAATTAGCTGCATCTTAATCCACCTGTGGAGTTCGTTGATATCCCCCGTGCGTTTGACCTGCTCCAGAGTTGACCTGGCGTGCTGCTCGCCAGTTCTAATTTCGTGTGACAAGGGCGGACTGAAGCTATCCAGGTAGGAGGCAATCATGGTGCAATTTTCAAGTGTCTTCTCTGAGGCTTTGATTCTTGCATTCATAATGCCCTTGTGGTCGCGCGAGTGCGTCGCGCGCCAACGCTCTTCAGAAATTTGGGAGAGCGCGTTCTTTAGATTCTGGATTCTATCTTCCAAGCTCTGCAGGTCAGACTGATTCGGTCGAGCCATTTTTCGCTCGTTCACTCGATATCGAGTAGCGATCGGGGACGGATTTAACCGTTTTTGCTTTCCATGAAAAGTTCTTATTATCTCCCATTTTTCGTATAACCGCTGAGAAAAGAAAATGGTCGACCTCTCCGAACTTGATTTCAAACCCAAGCCGATTGATAGAGACTTTCTGAGCAAGCCCGACGAGTACCCAGTAAACGGTGAACACGTAGGTCATACAGTTAGGGCTATGGGATTTGAGAGGCCAGATAATGAAGGGAAGCCCTACCCCACAAAGCTCGGAATCCACGGCACGGCCGTTGGGGTTGATTGGGACTGCTGCATCGCGGATGGCGGCTGCCTTGACGTTTGCCCGACGTCGGTGTACGAATGGGCCCTGAATCCTGGCATGATTGGAACGGGTAACGATCACAAGATTGAGAAGGGGAGCGAGGAGTGGAACACATACAGAACGGACAAGACGGACATGGTCAGGGAGCAGGACTGCATATACTGCATGGCCTGCGAGACCGTGTGCCCCGTGCAGGCGATAAAGATAACGCCGCCCTAATTGTGGCCTGCTTTCAATCGCTACGTTCTTCCGCTACTTCTCCAGGTGTCTTTGAAGCTCAGGATCTTTTGAGAGGAAGACTCCAGTCGCCGTCACGACGATTGGGCGCGATGCCAAGTCTGGGTGCGCGTGCAAGAGTTTTACAACTCTATCTTCGGTAAGGTTCATCTTCCCGACCGCCAGATCCTTGTAGTCGCGGCTGTTTTTACGAATCATGCCCTTGATTCCGTATTTGGCGACTAGAGTCCGAAGGATTTCGACCGAAGGCGGGCTCTTTATGATGTCTATTGGTTCGATCGGGACCGACTTGTTTTCCAAATCTTTCTTTGCCGTGCGACACGTGTGGCAGCTTGTTTTCCAGTAAAAAGGAATATTGTTTGTCATTAGATCATTTCTCACGTTCACTGATTCTTGGCTACCGACTCTCTTAGTAAGGTCTGTAGCCGCGTCAGCAGTATGGTACTTTCGTCGGCCCGCTCAAAAGGGAATCGCCGAATTTTTTAGGATTGGGCTCAATTTTCGCATTTTTTGCCAATTTTCGGGGAGGGAAGCTCTCGCAGCCGAAGAACGGATCGTGCTCAGCCGGTTGGCCCCTCGAAAATTTTCGGGATTGAACTTATGCGTGCGTGTCAAGATGGTACTCATTGACATGTAGGGAGAATTTCGAATGCAAATCTTTCACCGAATGAAGAGTAAAAGTGTGCAACAAACAAGCTTGGGAAGAGCCGAGCCCTCGTCATTGGAACAACTCTGCGGAGGAGACCTAGATCTCTATCACGCGATGCAACATTTCCTTCTTCTCGATCCAGAAAGTCAAATACCTCGAATTGGGGAGACTAACACTTTCATCGCTCGTGGAAATGAGGCAAAGGCGAGGGGAGAGAGGCAGTTTGCACGACCCGACTATGAGATTGCCGCCAGGATAGAGATAGCTCGGGGTAACAAGGAAAATGTGCGAAAATGTTTGAGTCTTGCTAGAGAAGTCTCGGAGCCCAGCCCCGAACAGGAGCGCCTGGATAAGATGCTTCAAAACGTCGAAAGGGTCGTAGATATTGCAGAGAAGTACTACGCGCCTCTTCGTGGAAAGCCTAATCTGCAACAAGAAATGGAGGCGGATGCAATCTCACCCATCGCAAGTAGGCAGGTACTCTCTAACTAGTAAAACTGGCAATGACCCCAGTCAAGTGAACTGCAAACTGGTGTACAATTCCGGCCCGTTAGGAGTGCAGCTACGCCCAAGGAACCTTTTACTGGCTGACGGGCCTATTTTGCTTGTACACTTCGCTTACCGTGACCTTCACGATTTCAATTGCGCCTGGGAACATCTTGAGCTATTCCGGATTGTCGCTGATTTCAGCGGCTCCGTTCAGCCGAGTCCTGACCCCGCTACCGAGGTCAATAAAGAGCATTCCGATATGCGGATTTTCAAGAATGTTTCCAAGACTTCTGAACGATCCGCTTCCCATGTAGTGAGGGAAGATCAAACTCTTTTCGTCGAGGATTCTGATTGCGGGAGATGCATCTCCCCTACTCCCTGTAACTGGCGTCGCATTCCCCCTTCCTGTTACTCGTCGCGATGAAGAAATAGTCAAAGGACTCTAGGTATCTGGAAACTCTTTTAGAAAGTATCGATTGGACAGGAATGTCAGGCGTCCCAAACTTCTGCCTCAGAATCTGGTCTCCAGAGTATTTCATTTCTTGAGTCATTGTCTCAGACATTTCTTGCTGAATGGCCCCCCTTCTCAGTTTATGAATTATGCAAGTCAGAGGTATACATCCGTTCCCAAAATAAAGTCTGTGTTGCCGCCGCAGGAGATCGCCTCTGTGAGAGGGGGAAGCGATGATCTCGCCCACGAATGTGCATAACGTACCATCGGATGAGGAAGTTTGGCTCGAGAGGAGAAGGTTTTGCATTCAAACTCCGAGGCCCCACTGGCACATCAGATTCTCCAGTGAGAAAGGTAATTCGCCCCTTATTCCGATAGCCTGCAACCAAGAGACCTTCAGTTATCTAAAGTTCATTCAATCCGAATTTACGAGCTTGGATTCTTCGATTTGCGAGAGCATCATCATCTCTGAACCAAGGCTATCGGAATGGTGGAATGGATTGAATGCTGGACCGAATACTTCAATCAATTCAAAGGTAGCTCTTTGAAGGAGATATTCGCCCTCAGCTGAGGAGTGAAAATACTTCGCTTTCCTCGGCTGGAAAATGGATCTTCATGGCGCTCAAAAGCTCGTTGAAAGCCTCCCCTGCGGCTCCCAGGTTCTTTCCGTGAATTGCGAATTTCATTCTGTCGAGTGCGGCCGTGATGTCCAAGTGCTGTTGCATTATCTCGCTTACTCTTTCGCTGAAGAGACCACGCGCGGACACCTCAGGGAAGATTTCGGTCTCCTCAACGAGCATGTGGTCGATAAGCGCCTCCTTCAGCGGAGTGAAAATTTCGCTTAACTGATGAAAAGTCTGGGACTCCCTTAAGCTTCGATCCAGCCGCTCTGTCTGGGAAGAGAAGTCTCTGTGTTCTGCAACGAGTTTCTTGATTAGTTCACCTATCGTCCCAAGCTCCACCGAAAGTTCGCTCAACTGAATAGAAAATCACTTTTCCCCCTAGTCAAAGTAGATTGATTGCAGGTCGTGGTTATCCTATTTCCCGAAAGATTTTGGGCGGAGCTGCAGATTACTTCCTCATATTGCATCTTACGCAAAAGAAAGCCCTCTCGGGGCAAGGCCCAAGGAGAGAATCCTGCCATGTCTCTTGCAAAATAGACTCTATCGAAGGAAGAAGATAGAAAACAAAATAGGGTACTCCTGCTCTATGAACAGACGAGAAAAAGAGAAGGCGCAGCTTAGGTGGTCAGGAGCAGGCGTGCAGAAAAGAGAGCATTTGATTTCCTCGAGATCTTCGATCTCCCTCCAAAACCCAGGAATACTGGTGTAATTGAAATTCGTGGCCCCTACTACACTTCGGTTACCCTCGGCTATCTTCAAGATCTGCTCGATGACTGGTCCTACTACTTTGACGGTTACAAGTTCGCTGGGGCTTCGGAAAGGTTGCTTGCCAGATCAAAGGTCGAGGACATCATCGAATACTGTCATGAAAACGACGTGTATGTTTCAACAGGAGGCATGGTCGAGCGTGTCATCGTGCAGGGTGCGAGGGCTGTCGATCAGTACATCGACGAATGCAGATCTTTGGGGTTTGACGTGATCGAGGTGTCAAGTGGACTTGCTCCTATACCTCTAAAGGACAAGATCGAGATTGTAAAGCAGGTCGAGCGCAAGGGGTTGAAACCAAAGCCCGAGATATCTATGATGATCGGTGCAGGAGCTGGAACGCATATCGCGGGTTATAAACCAAAACTACGCTCGTTCGAAGAGTTTTCTGAGGAAGTGAACAAGCACCTGAAGGCGGGAGCTCATATGCTGATGATTGAATCAGAAGGCCTCACCGAAGACTTGCCACCCAACAAATGGAGGAAGGACGTGATCAAGAAACTTGTAGATAGGTTCGGCTATGAGAAGCTGATGTTCGAAGCCTCCGACCCTCCTGTTTTCAAATGGTACTTGAAAACTTTCGGCAGGGACGTCAACCTCTTCATTGACCACTCCCAGGTTGTCGAGTTTAACGCATGGCGACTGGGATTGTGGGGAGACCCCAAGATTTGGGAGGGAAAGAAACTGAATTATCCGGGTTGGTAGTCGTCGCCACGGCAACTTGCGACGCGAAGAGCACTGCTCTACTAATGCAATAACTATTCTAGAAAGAAAATTGGAACGGGAAAAAAAATAGTCCTTTCAACTTTTCTTCAAGGACTTCCTGATTTCATCTGCGAGAATCGACCTGTGACATCGCGCCGGATCCTTGTCCGTGCAGAGCAGCGTAATGTCTCCCTCAGTGGATCTTGCAGCCAGTTCCTTGAGCATCTCCTTCTTATCCTTGAGGCTCTTCCTGTACTCCTTTTCAAACTCCTGCCAAGTGACTTTTCCTCCCTTCCACTTCTTGATGAGATCGCGCTCAGTCCCCAACTCCTTCATCCACGAGTCTATCTTCGCCCTCTCCTTTGACACACCCCTCGGCCAAAGTCGCATCACGAGTATCCTCTGGCCATCCTCAGGTTCGGGCTTGTCGTAGATGCTCTTCTCGATCTTTATCATGTTTGTATCGCTTGAACCCCCAGAGCACTTTGCGTTGATCTTCTTGATTTCACTTTGATAAAAGAAGGTTGCATTAGGGGGAAGAATATAAATTTCTCATATCCATCTTGCCAGGAGCTTAACAAGCTATCGTGTTACCTGTTCTAAAATCGCAAAGGGCCGTATTATAGCTCCTGGACACTAATGGAAGCTATTCGTGTGTGAAATCAAGGTGTACAAACCTGTGATAGGAAAATCAGGGCAAGAGACAAGACGCGAGCGAGTTTTCTGTCTTTGCATTTGCTCTCCGACACTTTCACTCTTTCTTCGAAATTCTTACGAGAATGCACGCGTCGACTGCAGCGCTTACAAAGTCCATAGTATCCTCTTCGAGCGTGGCAAATTCGTTAAAATTGAGACCATTTTTCAGCCTGTGCTGGCTCGAGGCTATGACTTCTGGATGGATCCTTTCTGTAAGGTGCGCTACGCTGACCTGCTTCTTTCTTCCTTTCTTGTCCTCTATCTGAACAGTATCACCTTCTCGGATTCCCAACCTTGTCGCAGTCTCAGGATGAATTAGGACACTGTCCAGATGCCTCCTTGCTTGAACCAACTGCATCGGGACGGGATTGAACCTGCCGAAGGAGTGTGCCATTATCGGTATTTTGTAGTTAATGAGGTAGAGATTATACTCATCGTCCTTGTTCGAATACGCGGGACAGGGCTTCCAGTCTGGGATTGGCTGATAATCCGACGTGTCCCACCAATCAAGCCCGATCTCTTTGACAGTCTTGTCCAGGCTTTCCTTTGCCCTGAGCATGAACTCGTAGTAGACGTGCAACCTTCCCTCCCTTGAAGCCCCCTTGTACTTCTCTTCGGGCTTGGCTTTCCAGACAATCAGGCCTCCGTCATCGCTCATGAGCCACTCCAGTCCTTTGTCCTGCCCCAGCCACGTTTTCAGCCGACTGTCGATTATTTCCTCGTATGTGTACTTCCTGTCGGTCTTGAGTTCATAGGGCGTGCCTGCAAGCTTCCAGTTCCTGTTGATGACCTGATAGAGCTCGGGCAAGAACTTGGCCTTCTCTGCGATCAGCAAAAGAATCTGGCCGTTGTTAACTAGCTGGTCCCAGGGAGGCTCGAAGGGTGGTCTCACAACGGGTTTTGCCCCGTACCAGTAACCCGGCTCGTTGATCCGCATGTAGAGTCCCTCTCCCAGCTTTTCAAGATGGTGAAGGTCAGGAAGGACGACGTCGGCAAGTGAGTTTGCGGTCTCGTCCAGATCCACGCACAGACTAACGATGAAAGGAATCTTGCTCAATCCCTCCACAATTGTCTGGGGAGAATAGGTGTTATTCACAGGATTGTCTCTGAAGATGAACATTATCTCCGGCCAAACAAAACTCTTGACGTCTATTCCAAACCTCTGCGGATTGTTCAAAACGAGAGGAAGGAGATGGTGGGAATATACGGAAACTGGAAATAATTCAAAGGCATCGACGCGTTGTGGCCTCGAAGCTTCTCTGGCTGGATAGGGCGGCCCGTGGCGCGAGATTGTTCCCATGAGTCCGTCTGGGCTGACATACTCGGGGTTGGGAGGGTGTCCACAGATGCCACCTGGAACCTGGATCGCCCCAAGAATCGTTGGCAGCATGATTGCTGCTAGACCAGCCAAGTAAGAGTGTCTGTGAGCGCTGAGCCCTCTGTACCAAGCTACCGAAACAGGCCTGTAGGGAAACTCTTTCCCATCGATCGTAATCGTCTGTCCTATGCAAGCGGCGTCTCCAATCTCTGCTGCAATTCTTCTTATCGTATCGGCCGGAATACTTGTAATCTGTGATGAATACTCTGGGGTGTACTTGAGGAGGTGCTCTTTGACAAGCGAGAATCCGGTTTTGCAACTAACGCCATTTACGACGTAGCTGCCTTCCAGCGCGACACTCTTGCTTGATGTCGCGTCAAACGGTTTGGGGCACTTTGCCTCCGCATCCCACACAAGGGGCTTGTGTGAAGTCACGTCTCTTGCATACAGCCCGTCCTCCTCCCTCACGAGATACGGAGCGTTTGTCTTGTTTCTGAGAAACTCTTCATCGTAAATTTTAAGCTCGTTGACGAGGAGATTTATTAGTGCAAGAAGGAAAGCAGCGTCTGTTCCTGGCCGAATCGGGACCCACTCTTCAGCTTTGGATCCGGCGTATCCTGCCATTGGATCCACAGAGACTACTTTGATCCCTCCGGGCCTGTTCTCAGCGATGTGCCTTGCGACGTTCATGGTGTCGTAGTTAATTATGGAACCGGCCTGGGCTCCGACGAGCAGAACGTATTTCGAGTACTCGGGGTCGACTGTGACCTCAAATGTCGAAGTGTTTAGGTATGAAGGTGGATGCACCGCGTTGCCGCAGTAGCATTCCGCACTGAGAATGCACTGGTAAGCATCTAGCGCCTGAAGCCAGGACATCTGTATACCACTGTAGGAAGACCAGTGGTCGAATGTGTCGAAAATTATGCGTTGTGACCACGGATGCATTTCCGACAGATTGTTGGATGGCCTGCCGGACAACTTGTGCCCTAATTCTGCTTCCCCTCGGTCTTTTGCTTTCTTCAGTTTGTCGGTTACTAGGTCAATTGCTTCCTCCCAAGATATCTCCTTCCATTTTGGGTCGACACCAAGTTTTTTTTCTGGGTTAGTTCTGATCAGAGGTTTGGGGACTCGCTTTGGAGAGTACGCGTTCATGAACCCCGAGAGGCCTTTCGCGCAGAGGTGGCCATGGTTTCTGGGGTTGCCAGGATCACCTTCTAACTTGACTATTCTCCCGTCTTCGACGTAAGCAATGAGGCCGCAAAAATTCTGACACAGACTGCAAGCTGAGCGTACCTTCCCAGTTCCCACAGTCTTCATATGAGATTGAACGATAGAACTATGCGTCTGTTCTGTTACTTCCACGGCGAGACGAAACCCCGAGAACTGCTTCTGCTTATTTTAGTTTTTACTTCGCAACCATAAGCTTGGAAAATGAGAGTTCTCCCGTCATCGCATGATTAGTTAGTAGACGCATCAGCTGGTAGTCTTCTACCTAGTCGACCTCGCGAGCATCTTGGGAAACACTAATCCTCTCGCCCGCCGAGTAGAGATTGAAGCCGTCCTGCCTTAGAAATCCGACCAATGTTATTCCGTACTCTCTTGCGAGATCCACAGCAAGATTTGTTGGACCGCCCACCGAACACACAATAGGTATTCCAGCAATAGCAGCTTTTTGAATCAACTCGAATCCGGCCCGACCACTCAGAAGCAGTATCGACTCCGAGGCTGGTAAACGCCCCGATAATAAGAGCGATCCAATGAGCTTGTCTAGGGCGTTATGTCGCCCGACGTCCTCCCTGAGAACTAGAAGATTGCCTGCCAGGTCAAAAAGTGCTGAGGCGTGCAAGCCACCGGTCCTGCTGAATATGCTCTGCGATGGTCTCATCTTCGAGGGTAGTGAAGTTATCAATAGATCCGAGATTTTGACTCTGGCAGTGACTATCGTGTCGCATAACGTTCGTACTTGATCCAAGGCTCCTTTCCCGCAAATACCGCAACTCGATGTAGTGTACACGTGCCTGCTCAAACGTTCTTCGTCAAATTGCACATTCTCAGCCAGATAGACGTTGACAATGTTGTATTGCTGAACCTCACCCGGATCTGTGCAGTAAGAAATCTTCATAATGTCGCGCCGATTCTTTACTACTCCCTCCGACAAAAGAAAACCTGCGGAAAGCTCGAAATCGTGACCCGGTGTCCGCATGGCAACAGCGACCTGGTGTTTTGACCACTGACCGTCTTGATATGTCAAGACGCGAATTTCCATAGGTTCCTCTGTCGCGAGCTCATCAAGCCTCTCTGTCGCCTGATGTCCTTTTCTAATTTTTGTGACTCCGAGGCTCACGACGTTTCCCAGTCTTTCTTCCAAAACCAGGTTCTCAGATTACCTGATGCGCCCGCTATATTAGAATTGGTGGGTACAAGAACGGCAGCTACTGATTTCTAATGCGCTGTGCTCAGCTCACATTTCCGACAAGTTAGGCATGTCTTTCTTTTCTAAACTAGTGGGCGTCTTTCTCTTGCCCGCGACTGACGCGAATCCAAACTCGAGGAAATCGTACCCCTTTTATTTCAAAGTGGGCGATTTCCCGTCACCCACGTTCCCCGCGCATAATCTTATAATCATCTACAGTAAGCACGGAGTTCAAAATCGCTCATGACTGTATCCAAACTAGCTTACGTGTATCCGACCCGACATGTGCTAGGGCGAATGGTAATTGGAACGTTTGTTGGAGTTACAAGGTGCACCTTCATGTTGAAGGAATCAAATCTTTCCTGTGCGAACAACAAGGAGAGCAATGAGCCGAAATCAAAATGAAGCTATCCATGATTGTTGATCTTGCGAAATGCGTAGGCTGTGATGCTTGCTCCGTCGCTTGCAAGATTGAGAACGCAACTCCATCAGAAATCTGGTGGGCGCCAGTTGTTCAAACCGAGGTGGGAAAATTCCCCAAGGCCAGGCTTTCTTTCTTGCCCACGCTTTGCATGCACTGCGAAGACCCTCCTTGTATGAAATCGTGCCCGGTGAAAGCAATCTCCAAGAGAGGAGACGGAATCGTTCTGATAAACGAGGACAAGTGCGCCGGAAGCAGGGCTTGCTTGACGGCATGTCCTTACAACGCAATAAGCATCTGGGAAGAGGAAACTCCTCTCTACGGCAAAGGCGAAACTCCGCTTGACATGATGGCCAAACGGAAGCACAGATTTGGAGCAGCCCAAAAGTGCACTTTCTGTTCTCACAGGATGGACATGGCGAAGGAAAAGGGTATGATCCCCGGCGTCGACAGGGACGCCACGCCAGCATGCGTACTCGCCTGTCCCGCAGAATGCAGAATTTTCGGAAACATCGAGGATCCCAACAGTCCAGCTGCAAAGTATCTCAAGCAGGCCAAGGCGGACGGTCGAACTGTATTTGCCCTGAGACCCGAAGCTCGGACCAAACCCAAGGTTGCCTACGTCTGGTAAAGAATAGTGGTGTGACTGTATCTCAGAAATGGTCGTACAATTCAACTCGATTTTTCCTGTCTTGTGGGTCGACGTCGCTGCTGCGGTGACCGTCCTTATCATCGCTTTGGGCGTTGTATACAAACTGAGGCGATGGATCAGAGTTCTTCCCTCTGGCTTGATTCGCGATGCGAAGAAGTATATTGGATCTTCCGGTCTCGTTGGACTGTTCTTTTCCGAACTCGGAAACAGAGTGCTGATACAGAGAAACGTCCTTACGGATTCAAAGAGCCGAAAGATAATTCATTTAATGATCTTTTGGGGTTTTCTAGGACTGGCATTTGCAACGGTTTGGGACGACATTTTCTTCCGTAACGGTACCCTGCCTTCGCCTGGCTCATTGGAGAATTTTGGAAATATCATTGGAAACATCGGCGGCGTAGTGCTGCTCATTGGGATTGCCGCTGTGGTGCTAAGGTATGCCGCCGTTGAGAAGTTCCGAAAGAACTACAAGGGAGATCTCTTCTTTCTGGCATTCCTCTACCTTGCGACAATCACAGGTTTTGCAACCGAGGTATCTCGTTTCTCGACTGATCCTTTTGCAGATATTAACTACCTGATCCATCTAGGATTCATTGGTGCTTTGTTCATCACTGCGCCGTTCACCCACTTCTTCCACGCCCTGCTGACACCGATCATGAGGTACGCTGAACGAATACACACTAGGCTAGTTGCGAAGGGTGCAGATACTTACCCATTCTACAGAAAAATGCAGATGGCAGACTTGGCCGAAGATATTAGGAGTGGGGCTACGCCTCCGACATTCCCTGTCTGGCTCGAAAGCGGAATCAGCAGCAAAGGAGAGAAAGACGCGAAGAAGGAAAACAAAAAATCAAGCGGGGGAGATTAGCAAACCACTCGAGCAGCCAAGTTATGCGACCAGTATTCAGTCACTTGGTTGCTTCTATCAGATACCATAAGCCGAAGGTCTCGAGTTTTGCTGCCATGCCTAATTTTGTCAAACACGACTTGACTCCTTCAGGTTTGAAAAAGTCAGATTCGTAATGCGGATTCGTCCACTCCAGCTTGTGTGCTTCCGGCGCGTAATCAATCAGGATGCATTTGCCTCCACTCTTTGTGACTCGAGTCATTTCTCTTAGAGACTCCTCCAGATGTTCGATGTGGTGTAATACCATGACGTTGATGACAGCGTCAAAGAAACCGTCCTCGAACGAAATCTTATCCGCTGATCCATGGACGAATTCAATATCGGCGGCCAACTCTGGGATGCTTTCTTGAATCTTCTTTTTTGCATTATCTAGAACCTCTTCCGATGGATCTACCGACCAAATTTTCTTCTCCCCCAGCGGCAAGAGGCGTGCCAAGAATTCTACATTGATTCCAAAACCGGTTCCTACGTCAAGGATCTTCACTCCCTTCTTTCTGGGAATTCGAGACTCGAGCTGGCGCCTTATCTCCTCCCCGTATCCGTGAAAGTCACAGCCTGTTCCAACAGGTGCCTCGACCTTCTTTCCTTTTTTGTACACTTTTCAATCACGTCTCAAGAACGCGTAAGAAACGAACGTATAAAGTGAGAGTCGAATATCGCCCGCGCGCACTCGAATTCAACGTGTGCCCATCTCTTTAATCCCACAATTCTTCGGGCTAACTTCTATTTCCGTGGCCTGAGAATATATTATTCATCCAAAGGAAGTCTCGCGCTATGAGTTACAGGCTAGATTACAAGGAGCCCATTGAGTACGTGATCCAAACGCTGGTCGAAGAGCACGTCGAGTTCAGAACCAAGTTCGAGAGGATCCGCCGCGCTGTCGATGCTGGAAACATGCCGGTCGCACTGAGTCTGCTTTCTGTCCTGAAAACAGAAATCCTGAGGCACGCCGTCGAAGAGGAAGCCATACTTGCCCGTGCGATAATGAAGAATGCAAGGAAAAAATCGAGCGAGTCAGTCAGAATCTTGCAGGAACACCGCAGGATCGCTCATTTTTTCAATGATGTTTTACCCGAGCTACAGAGGAAAAACGAGAGGTCCGGCTCTACGAGAAATGAGATTCGAGAATTCCTTTTCTTTCTTGAAAACCATCACATTGAAGAGCAGGAAGTCGTGTTTCCGCTTGCATCAGGCGGCGCAGCGTCGGCGAGAAGACTTGGCCAGAAAGGAAGCAGGCCAAGTTGCAGGCATCTCGAGGTCAGCGATTTCAGGTCGTACTTCGTCAATGACATGTATGGCAATCGGCTCAAGGTCATGATCCAGCAATGCTCAGATTGCGGCGCATTTCTCGCGATGGACGGAACAGAAATCCCAAAGAGCCAAATTGTTGACTATGCAAACAATCTGATGATACAATAGTTCTTAGAAACTCAGGTTAGAGGACTTCAGAGGGAGTCAATCAACAAGAACTTTGAACATCGTCGAACTCATGATGGTAGAGCATGCATCACTACGCGTATACCTACGCCTGGTCAGAGAGAAAAGCGCCGATTCGATCTACGAGCTCGAGGATTTTGTGAGGAACTGCCACGCGAGGATCGAAGACGAGGTGGTATTTCCAAGGCTGAAAGGAATCTTCGAAACGAGCAAAGATGAGAACCTAGTCAAGGTGCTTTCGAGGCTTGAAGCGGACCACAAGTTGATTGAAATGATTGGAGAGCAGATTAAAGTGAGAACCGCCGAGGGAGACCTCGATACCACGAGAAAGAGGACGATGCTATACGCAGACACTTTGGAATCGCACAACGCAAGCGAGGAAAATCTTGTGTTCCAGTTCTGGCCCTCTGACAGCGAGAGCGAATCCATGGGCAAAGCTAAGAAAATAATCGAAGAGTACGGGCGGGACAGATACTTCCGGATTACCGGGATTTCGGAGAAGCTGTTCGACCTGGCGAACTAGGATCTCGATAATTTTCTTCAGTCTCTCTTTCCGACAATGGAGTATAAAATCAGTAAAAAGCCAACGACCAGAGTGGCGGCTTGTATAGCTTCAACAGTCACAAGATCGAAACTTAGGACTTCGAACAATATCCCGGCTCCAACTGCTCCGACCGTGACTATAAGGAATCCGAGGCCCAGGTAGAGCAAGGACCTACTCTTCGTCTTTCTATACCCCTTCGTCGCAAAGTACACCATGATGATGCCTAGGACAACTATTGCTATCTGGAACGCCCTTAGAAAATCAATTGATTCGAGTACCAAGAATTTGTGTAATCACGCTCTCATTGCAGCCCACAGTCTGGATAAACGAGTAGCAACGTCTTCGTTCAGGTCAGCATCGATCACTATTTCCGAGCCTCGTAAGTCAATGTGTATGGACCTGAATGCGCTGCGGTACATTTCGAATTTCTTTCCGTCGTTTGTGAGTATTGTCTTTTCGACAGTTAGCAAGCCTGCGTCCTTTAGTTCGTTGACCCTGCGGTATGCCGTGCTTATAGGAACATTTTCACTGCGGCTCAGCTCTTCAACTGAATATGAGTGGTCGATGGTTTTCAAAAGAATCTTTCTCGAGTACTCATCCGCCAGCGCGTTGACCAACGAATTGATCACCTGCTGGGATGTTATCCGCATCTGCGGGAGGCACTGAAAGATCGAAAGCTGTCAGCAGGAACAAATAGTTATCGCGCGGCTTCAACTCTGCTAACCCCTGGACCGGCCAGTGGCCAAGAGCACTCGGTAAAAATTCAGATACTTAAGGCAAGCACATGATTCTCAAATCTGAGAGTGAGGTTTCGTGTAATCGCAATGTACGGCGTCTCTCTTACACGAAAATGCCTCGACAGATAAGAGGCGAGCGTGACAGAAACTAAGCACGGCCCGTCTCAGGTCACTTCACTATCATAACGTTACAGCTCGCATGTGTTACAACGCCGCTCGACACGCTGCCCATAACCATCCGCTTGAAACCTCCTAGTCCTCTCGTGCCAATTACAATTAGATCGATTCCCTTAAGCTGAGCGTAATTTGTAATCTCATAGACAACGGAGGATTTAGAACGAAGAACTTCCCCCCTGACCTTGGGGGCTCCCTTTCTTTCTGCAGTAGCCTTCTCAGCATCAATCATCGCCCTTGCGTCATTTTCGCTCTTCTCAAAAAGATCTTCGAAGCATATTGCGGGCGTGTTGCCAATGCTAGTGCTTGACAAAAGATAAGTTGGAATTTGGATTACGTTCAAAATTAATAGCTCCGCGCCATAATCCTTAGCGAATCTCACTGCAACCGCTTGCGCCCTCTTTGAATTGTCTGAACCGTCGATGGGCGCAAGAATCTTCGTCGGTGGGAACTTTGATTGAGGGGTCTTTTCCGTAACTTGACTTTCCCCCATACCTTACACGACCCTCTCATTCAGACTACTTAGGTATATTGAAAGGATCCTTTCGGAAGTTGAATATTGTAATCTAATGTTCGAATATCATCTCGCCCGAAGTTATGCTTACTCATATTAAAGCCCCGAAAAGATGCCCGACCAGAAAGGTGAATGCCGCAGCCGCCAAACCAAACACAACCTGCCTGCCACCCGAGTAGGCAACGGATTTCCCTGTGAAGAGGGTTATCCCGGCGCCGATTGCGAATAAACTGATTGCGCTGACTACCACGCTCGCAATGACTGACAACAGGCCAGAGGCAAAAAGGAAAGGGATGACAGGAATTATGGCCCCAACTGTGAAAAGCATAAATGAGGTTAGGGCAGCCTCAAGAGCAGACCCTCCAAGCGTCTGTGGCTCGATTCCCAGTTCCTCCCGCGCAAGGGTATCAAGTGCTTCCTTTTCGTTCTTGATTATACGGCCTGCAAGTTCGCGGGAACTTGTCTCATCTAGCCCCTTGGACTGATAGATCAGCGACAGCTCTTCGCGTTCTTCCTCCGGAGCTGCCTCGAGCTCTGATTTCTCCGTTGCAATCTCGTGCTGATACAACTCCCTTGAGCTCCGGACGGACAGCCACTCCCCTAGCGCCATGGATGATGCTCCAGCAATTAGCCCAGCAAATCCGCTTATCAGAATAGCAGAGCCAGACAATGCGGCGCCAGCGACGCCCATTACAAGACTCAGGTTTGAAACCAGGCCGTCATTTGCTCCGAGAACAGCGGCCCTGAGTGCATTGCCTCCTACAGACCTGTGTCTGCCTTCGATCCTGGCAAGGACTCCTCCCTCGACGCCTCCCCCGATGCCCGTAATCTGAGCAAGCAATCTTGAATGAGAATTCTCATCGGCCGCCATTTTGGCCATCTCTTTGTCTGAAATCGGTTGCTGTTTGCTGGTCGCACGTCCAAACGGTGTTATCTTTGAGTAATTTGATTGGTCGGCCTTTTCCAGCGATTGAATGCTAGGTAGAACAAAGTTTGCGCCCAGCCGTTTTGCGAGGTAGCCGAGCATTCTTGCGCGCCAAGAAGGGTGATGCTTTGGTGGGCTGACACCTCCATCACGCAATTTTTTCGCCCAGACTTCGGCATGGCGCTTTTCGGTTTCTGAAATCCTCCGATACAACATTGAGAGTTTGGGATCCCTCTCGAGCCCCGAGAGAGTGCTGTAGAGTTCCGCCGAGTCAAGTTCTTTCTGAAGGTTGCTTTTGTACTGCTTGATTTGTGACTTTTCCGAACGAGCTATGTTCAAGGAATCAGAGGGTCAGCAACCTAGTCGATGAAGAAGATACAGATGCGGACAGTAGTTTGCGACTAACCAACTTGCTCTAACTTCTCTGGAGAATCAAGCTCTTGATGTCATCTGGGATGTTTGGCTCGTAAGCAATCTTTACAACCCACTTGAACAGGTCTCGTTCTGTGACAATTCCTTCAAGCTTGTTTCCTGAATTCATCACGGGGAGTCTTCTAATCTTCTTCCTCAGCATCAGTTCGAACGCCTTCCAAATTGGTGTTGCTGGGCTTACGCTAACGACGGGTTTCGTGCCTGTTTCCTCAAGAGGCCTATTCAGATAATCGAAGCTTTTCGTAATCTTCCGTACGATATCTCTTTCAGTTATGATGCCGAGCACTTGTCCGCGCTGGGCTATGACCACCGATCCGATGTCGTGGGCGATCATCATGTTCAGGGCATCTATCGTTCTCCTTTTTGGGGTGAGGGTGAGGACCTTTCTCGTCATCACCCTACTGACTGAATCTTGCTTTGATGACGATGATGTTGTAGGCATGGAATACGCTTGGCTATTTCAGCCTCAATTCACTATTTAATTGTAATAGACTTTTCTCAAGTTTGAGAATGCTTTCGCACAGTTTCTTACTCTGGATATTGTCCGCATGCAATATTGGACGTCCTGTTCTCCAAATTCGTGAATTGCGGCGAGGTCTCGGGAATCGGTCTAGTCAGGCCATTCTGATGTTGCGAACGGGTTCTGAAGTACGACCTCTCGAGGAATCTTCTCACCTTGAAAGGCATGTTCCCCATGATAAGAGTGGAAGAAAGGTGACGGTTTCGTATAAATGCCTATTAGCCTCCTTTTTCAGGTCTAATGCTCCTCCACTGTTGAACGAGTATTTTCCGCCTTGGATTTCGCTCTTTCAGCATTTGAGATTGTTCGCAGAGGGGCGCGGTTCGCTGTAATCGTCTAGTCACACTCAAAGTCAAGAAAGAAGAAAACAAAAGAGCGCGATGCCTGATGTCCAGAGGGAGCAGCAAGAAGAAGCAGCCAGAGACAACGAAAAAGCCTGCGACCACAGCCTCCGGCGTATCCAAGGTTGAAGCAAGGGAATCCCTAAGAACTTTCCAACGTCTGATCGGCATTGCCTTTGTTGCCTCAGCTGTGTTTGGAATCTACCTCCTTTCTACTGATCTTTCGCTTTGGCTACTCGCCGTTTCTCACGCTTACGGATTGATAGCCATATGCGCGATCGACATCTGCCTTGCCATTGCCAGCTTCCTTTCCTTTCGAAGAATCCTAATCGTTTCCGCTCTCTGGGCAATACTGACACTCGCCTTGCAGCTCGGGGACATCTTGACCGCTCCGCAGTATAAGATGACGACCCAGTATTTCGTTTCGTATCTCTTTGGACTCTGGGCGTTCGACGCGCTGCTCGCAGCGCAGGTAGTGGTGATAGTGCTAGTGCTCTCTGCGCGAAAATACTCTCGCATTCTAGTAGTGAAAAAGAGGTTGACCTACTTTGACATGGCCCCAAAGAGCTCGAGACGCGACTTCATTCAGATAATGGGGATAATAGCGGGATTGCTCGCGCTCACCGGCGTGCTGGCCGCTCTTGATGCAATCTCGGGGTCAAATCAGCTATCGGGAAACCCGAGCACGACGACGAACAGTAACCTGCCTTCGGGCGCGATAGCGAACGTTAAGGATCTTACGGTAGGGTCGCCGGTATACTTCGAGTATCCGGCCCAGGGATATCCTGGCATACTCCTGAAAAAGGCTGATGGAACGCTGAGCGCGCTCAGTATGCTGTGTACACACGTTTGCTGCCAGTGTAATTACGATCCTGGGTCAACAGAGATATTCTGCCCCTGCCATGGTTCGCTCTTTGATCAGAATGGAAGCGTGTTGCGTGGCCCTGCTTCTCTCCCTCTACCCGCGATACAGCTGCGCGTGGATGAAAGCGGAAACGTATTTCCAGTGAAGATTAGCGGTTCGAGCCCATGCCTTTCTGCCTAAGCGCGACCGTACGTATGTGTAGTCGGAGGAGAGTGCGTTTTGATATTCCCCTTCGCCCAGGATAGAGAAATCAGTGGATGGCGAGGCTTGCAAAAACAATCGCGATTAGGATGATGCACCCCACTAGAACCCATGCCCTACTTGGTGACGCGCGGAGTTTCTCGGCGCGGTAGATGTATGAGACCATCGCGAACGCAAGCAAGTCTACCGCCACAAACAGAGCAAAGATGCCTTCGCTCACTTGGTTTAGGGCGTCAAGCGTCCACAGGAAGCCGGTGGAGAAGACCTGAAGCACAAGGAGAAGTGAGATCATCCTGTTCGCTTGATTCATCACTCTTCACTCCAGCCGATTTCAAACGCGCCGACTCTCCGCTTGATTTGACCACTTCCGAGGTCAGAGCGGTACAGCAGATAGGCCGTCCCTATCAGGATCAGACCCAGACCAAGTATCGAGATCACCAGGTACTCAACAAGAGGCATGCTGACGCCTCCAAGAACCAGTTTCACTGAAGCATCCACCGATGCGCCTATGGCGAGAGCTCCGAGACCGCAGAGCGCGGCAAAGCTGATTCCGTTCCAGAGTTGAGCAGTCCTGATCGATGGTTTCGCCGAAACCTTTGGAGCGGCGGCTCTTGGGAAGATCAGGCGATACAATCCGAGCGAGAGCGCCGCGATAACTAGGGCAATGCCGCCAAGCACGAGAGCCGCCTGTTCGACTGGTATTGTTTGCCCCGGCGTAAGGTATCCCCAGATTGCAAGGACGACAAGCTCTGCCACGAAGATTGCCCCAACGGTCACAAATCTCGGCCTCTTCGAAATTCTCCTAGTTGGGCCACGGTCTATGAATGGTAAGATGATCAGGAGTATGAAAATCAAAGTGACGACCGAAAGAGCGACTGTAAGCGCCGCCTGCCCTAGTGGCCCGCTCTGCTCGAAGATAGATATCTTCAGAATTTGGTATATCCAGAGAAAGTACCAATCAGGCTGGGCCGCTGTCTGCGCGGCAAGCTCCGGCGTGTACTGCGGAGGCAGGTTGAGTGGGACAAGCGCGGATATCAGGAGCATGCCTGCACCGAAGAGTGCGGCGAGTTCAAGCAAGTATAGCGACATATCAGGGAAGATCGGAACAAGCCTTGTCTTGTTCTCGGGAAGTGGCTCTCTTCCAGTCACCGGTTCGGAGACGCCGTGAGTTTCAAGCATGTACATCTTAACCGCCAAAAGCACGAGTAGCACGGCCGGGAGAACGACGACGTGCAGGTCGTAAAACCGAAGCAGTTCTGTCGCATCTCCACCCGCTCCCACGACTAGAAAACTTATGAGCGAGGAGACTGGTGGCGGGAGCGCATCGATCATCCCGATTCCGACGTCTGTCGCAGACTTTGAGACCACGGTCCAGGGAAGCAGATATCCGGTGAATCCGAAGCCTAGGGTGACAAAGCCCATCCCCATTCCAACTAGCCACATTATCTCTTTGGGCTTCTTGTGCGTGGATACGAAGTAGTTTCGCATCATGTGCATGAATGCGAGCATGATCATGGCGTATGCCGTGTAAAGATGGACGGTCTCGAGGAATCTGCCGTAAGAAACGTTCTGGAAAATGTATTGCGTAGTCGAGTAGGCCTGCGTCGGAGAGGGGATGTAGTAGAGCATCATTATGATCCCCGTGACTCCCTGGATAACGAAAGCTACAACGGTCAGGGCCCCGAGCCAGTAGAAGGGGTTGACCGAGTACTGGGGCGCCGGCCTCAGCATCTCGTAGGAAAGCCCTAGCCTTGAGTCAAACCACCTTACGAGCCGAACCAGGTTCCCTTTGTCTTCGCTTTCTTGCGTTTCAACCAATCACAAAATCTCAACTCACAATGTTTCCGCCCTGAAGATCCGAGGTGACGTCTGTTGACCCAGTGTTGTGTCCGAAAATTGCCGGTGGTGACATACCCACTGCGAAGATATCTCCACTCGTATCGACGTTCAAGATGACCTGTGGCTGAGGTCGGGGTGAAGGGCCACTAACTACCTTTGCACCGTCTGCGAAATCATAGACAGACCCGTGGCAGCAGCAGTATCCCTGCGGCCCGGGGGCCTTGTAGACTGGGTTGCACGGAGGGGTCGTGCCTGGAGCCTGATAGGAATAGATACATCCCAAGTGTTGACAAATCAGGCTGAACGCCACGATGTCAGCGTCAGGCCCTACGCCTCCGGTAGCCTTCTGCCCTAACTTGACAAGGATGTTTGGCTCGTTATCCAAAGGGTAGTTGAAAACAACCGGCTTGTTAACCTGAAGATCGCTCAAGCTCGCGACCTTGATTTTCGGGAAAGTTTTGACATTTGAAGTGGTACCTGTTGCCCCGACGCGTTCCGTAATCGACTTTGATACAGCCGCGGTGCCTCCCACGGCGAGAAGCGCTGATACCGTTACCGCCACCTTGAGGAAGCCTCTTCTTTCCTCGTCGGTTCCTTCCGGATTGCTTCTTGGCTGCTGGCTCGTCTGGGCCTTCTTTTCGTCTTCCGCCAAAATACCAGTCAACTCTTACTTTTTGCTCGCAGAGGGCCTGACCACAGTCCCGATTACAATTCCCACAATCAACGCACTGACTGCAACAATGATCGCGAGCTCTATGGTCACACTACCAGCGGGATTCGGTATGACAGGAGAGGGTGAAGGTGAAGAAGGCGGAGCGAGAGAACTGATAGTGATATTGTACCACTGTGAGACGGATTTGAACTCAGCCGACTCGCCGAGTTTTCCCTGCCAGACGGCCATTGCCATGAAATAAGATGAACCGGTCTTGAGCTGAACCCTGTATTGTGGAGCATCAGAAGTAGTAAAACTTCTTACCATCTCGACGGTCCAAGTCTTGTTAGCGAAAGAGTAGTAGCTCCCTACGTGAATATCAAACGGATCAGCGTTTGGCACAAGATTGGAGGCATTCGCGCCAAAACTCCCGGCTATAATGAAGAAGCCAGTGGTGTTTGTGTAGTCATCTTCTGCAAACGACAGATTTTCGGGTGGATAGATTGGATTACCTGCCGTGTCGGTGTAACCACCGGGAAAGCCTGTGTCATTTGGATTGTTGTCAGTGGGGTTTGATTGCCAGTGCCAGATTTCAGCAGCACCGCCTGTGATGGCTCCGTTGGTGCCCAGTTGCATTGCGGGGGATTGCTTTCTTTCGGATTGGTTGGCAATGAACCAGAGTATGGCTGCTCTATCTGGGTAGTAGTACGTCGAGTTATAAAATAGTTGGGTAATGTTTGCGGCGGGGCCAGGGGGCAGTGGGAGCAATGTCCCGTTTGGTGCTGTGTACATTTCACTGTTAGAAGCAAATGAAGGGCCGCTGGTATCATTCCATCGCAATAGCATATAGATATAGAACCCGTCGTTTGCGGATTTGACGAGCAGATTGGGAGTGTGTCCTCCGCCTGGAGAAACAGAAGCGGCCAGAGGTACGCTTGTCCAGTTGATAACGTTCCAAAATGATTCACTTCCCGGCGACGTGTAGTTTGGCGATCCATCGACTCTATACGATGTTATATTGGTGAATGAAGACTGGGCGTATGAAGGCAAGAGCGTGGATGAAATGTACACATTCGCAAACAATGTAGACGAGAGCAGGCCCAAGATAATCACCATGACAGCCAAAAAAGCTGTAATGCGTCGATTCACTTTCAATGACCTCAGAATTCGAAAGGGAATAGGAATTGAAATCATAGAATCTATCCAAACGCCTCGAGTTATGCTGACTCATTGACAAATCGGAAGGTCGAAGGTCTACGGACGCTTTCCTTGATCCTCTCCGAACGGCCAGAGCAGCGACAGATAGGCGCAATCAACGACGAATTTACGGAAATAAAAGCGATTCGCGATTTGAGTTTTTGATAACATTGCAGAAAGAAATAAGGCCCACAAACCAGAAGGACTTTTTGCTGCTCCGCCGCTTGGAGTACTTCCTTTGGATTCGACATCAAGCTTACGGCTTTGAAATTTGCCCTTTATAAGAAATGGAGACGATTATCAAATTTAAGAATCAGCCGACTTGAATTCTATCTTACTGGGCGAATCTGCCTAGTCTGTCACCTCAGCATTCTCTGACATTATCAACATTGAGAATTGTATCTGGGGATTTTATACCCGAAAGTCTCTTCACTGAGATGTAGTCGCCTTAAGGAGGCCTCAAATTACATGACAGTTGAAGCCGTGAGCAGGACGTCTGTTAGAGAATTGCAGGTTGAAAAAGGTGCCAATGTTTCCTCTAGAGGGATTGCATTCGGTCTTGCACTGACAGGTTTTGCGATTCAGGTCGCAATTACGATCTGGACGTCGATCATGTTCGCCTTCTTCTACGATCCGGGTCTAGGATTCTATGGAGGCGGAATGATGGGCGCAATGATGAATGGATTCTACCGCGGGGCGATGGGAAGCTATTACTCGTCCGGAATGCTCTCTGGATGGGTCGGTGGCGCATGGCTTTCGTTCTCAGCCCTGGTAATCGTGCTTGGAGCAATCGGGTTATGGGAAATGAAGTCGCGAAATGAAAGAGCCGCGATGACGGGGTCAGCGCTCGTACTCATCGCAGCGTTAGTCGCCTTCCCAACCATGTGGGGGCTGCTCGTAGGCTCTTCACTCATGGTGGCGGGCGGGGTAATTGAAATCGCGAATGCACCTTGAGTCGCGCACTTAGTCGCCGATGAATTGGCTAATTGCTGTACCATTCAATTTACAAGCTCTTCGATAAGCTCTCAATATTGAAGATCGTTTCAGTGGTCTGAAAGAATCCTTACCCAGTATAATCATCTGAAGAAATCGCCAAGAAACTAAGATTTGCCGATCTGCTCTAATTGTGGAAGTCTTGTGCTAGATCGAGGGGGGCAGGATTTTCGTCGTCATGCAACTGCCTGAAGCAGACTACCTCGGCAAGATTAGGAACGAGACGCTGTAATGTGCGCTCTGTTTTGTTCTACCTTTTCGATTTGTCAGACTCAATCTGGATATTGATTGCAGATGCTTTTCCGATAGAGGTCGTCTCAAGTTCTCAAGATTGATAATCGTACTCCTTCAATAAATAAGGTGTGCAGCGTATCTTTCATGATGCTGCGGAGGCGAAAAGAGGAATGAATCGAACGCGATTAACCGCCAATCAAGACCTGTCAACAGCCAAAGCACCTCTTTCAGAAAATCGCGTCAAGCAGCGACGGAGGAGTCCCCTGCGTACAGTAGCTTCCGTGGCCCGCAGGTATCCTATTCCTGTCTTTGCAATTGCTGGGCTCCTAGCGGGAACAGTGCTTGAATTTGCTCTGGCTGAACCCGCTCTGGCGCGCTGGGTTTGGTACGCCACGCTTGTCATTGGTGGAGCTCCAATCGTTTGGGGCACACTGCGCGGGATGCTCCGCGGCCAATTTGCCGCCGACATTGTTGCCATGCTCGCAATAATTGCAGCTATTCTCATGGATCAGGCTTTTGCCGGCGCAGTTGTCGTCCTCATGCAGTCAGGTGGTGAAGCTATAGAAGACTATGGTCTGAGAAGAGCCTCGTCCTCACTCGATGAGCTCCTAGCTCGGGCACCCAAGATGGCAAGACGGATCACTTATGGATCGATCGAAGAAATTGAAGTCTCCGGAGTCAGAGTCGGCGACCTTCTGCTGGTCAGGCCGGGCGATCTAGTTCCTGTCGACGGGACGATAACTTACGGTAGCTCGGAAATTGACGAGTCGGCGCTGACCGGTGAGCCGCTGCCTAGGACGAAGAGCGTCGGTGACACCGTCCTCAGCGGTAGCGTGAACACGAACCTTGCCTTCGAGATGAGGGCAGATAGGCCAAGTAGCGAGAGCCAGTACACCAAGATCGTCGAACTGGTTAGGCGGGCACAGGAGGAAAAACCACCAATCCAGAGACTCGCTGATCACTACGCGGTGTACTTTACACCCATCACACTTGCTGTCGCGTTCGTTGGGTTCCTCATCACTTTGAATCCCGTGACGGTCCTTGCGGTGCTCGTTGTTGCTATGCCCTGTCCGCTTATACTTGCCACTCCCATAGCGGTAATCAGCGCTGTAAACCGCGCGGCAAAACGGGGGATAATCGTAAAGGGCGGGGCAGCCATCGAACAAATAGGTCGAGCAAAGGCGGTCGCTTTTGACAAGACCGGCACCATTACATATGGCACTCCATTCGTCGAAAAGATAATCTCGATCGATCGCATCCCTTCCGATGCATTGTTGTACAAAGTTGGTTGCATTGGGCAACTGTCTTCGCACGTAGTGGCTCGGTCGATTGCAACTAAAGCAATACAGAAATTTTCCAAACTCGAGCTACCCTTGAATTTCAAAGAAACGCCCGGAGCAGGTGCTGAAGGGGATATTGGGGGAGAACACATAGCAATAGGCTCGAAACGATTCATCGAGAGCCTCATCGGCAGGGAGATTTCCGGAAGGAGCTTTGAAAGAGTGATAGGAGAGGCCCAGACCCGAGGCAGGCTCCTGACTTTCGTCGCAATCAACTCAAAGCCCGCTGGAGTCATCGTATTCAGCGACCAGATTCGCGCAGGAGTTCCCGCGATGATTCAGAAGCTCCACGATCTTGGCGTCGAAGAAACAGTAATGCTGACGGGGGACAACGCAAGAAATGCGGAGGCAATTACCAGAGCCGCTGGAATACATAACTTTGAAGCGAATCTGCTCCCAGGTCAGAAAGTCGAGGCACTCCTGAAGCTGAAGCAGAAGTTTGACCCTCTCGTGATGGTCGGCGATGGCATCAACGACGCTCCCGCCCTCGCTACTGCAACCGTGGGTGTCGCGATGGGCGCTCACGGCGCTGGAATCTCTGCAGAAGCTGCGGATGTCGTACTGCTAGTCGACGATGTCACTGTCCTAACAGACGCAATGTTGATCGGACAGCGGATGCTCAGGGTGGCAAAGCAGGGGATCTTTATCGGCCTGGGGTTCAGTTTCGTGTTGATGGCGATCGCCGCCCTTGGTTTCATTCCTCCGACAGTAGGCGCAATGCTTCAGGAAGTTATCGATGCGTCGGTTATCCTCAACGCCCTGAGGGCGCGCTGAGGGCAGATTATTTCACCTCGACCTTGTGTGTCTTTGCTTCGGTTGGAGTCTTCTTGGGTACTGTTACCACGAGAATTCCGTCTTTGACAGAGGCATCCGCTTTCTCGGGGATTACTTCCTCAGGAAAGGTCATATCCCTCCTGACCTTAGAGTAGGTCCTTTCTCTGTGGACGAACCCCTCCTTCCGTTCGTCGACGTTTGCTGTTTCCGCTTCACCTTCGATGTGAATCTCTCTGGGGGTGACAGAAATGTCGAGCTTTTCCTTCGGTATGCCGGGCACTTCCGCACGAACCTTGTATTCGTTCCCTGTATCGATTAGATCGGTGAAAACTCTCCTGGTCTCCGGGAGTCCCAGGGAACGCCAGCTAGGAATGAGCCAGCTTCCACCGAAGGGGCTGAGGAAGGACCTCTCAAAACGTTTTTCAAAATCCGTAAAGACGCGGTCGATTTCCCGTGCGTACTCGTTCGGACTCCAGACTGCGATCTCTTCTTTTTGCGCATCGCGTGCAACTTTCTCTTCCAACTTCTTTTTCTGCTTTTGTGGCAATGTGAAGTTTAGGATCTCCTGTAGTTAACTTGGAGGTTCAGTACTTCATAAGAATTGGGTAGATTCTCACACTTGAGAATGAGGTCCTACTCATGCGAAACAGTTGGGCAGAAACTCGCACTACGGGAGACGACGTCTCAACCTCGTAAGAATCGTTATTTAGATCGGCTACGAAATTCGCAACTTGAAAAGAGAATAAGAAAAAGAAGCATGACTGAAGGATAACTAGATTCTCAATACTGAGAATCGTCACACTCAGATATATAGTGCAAGCATCCAAATATGAAGTCACGTCAGCGAATTTTACGCACGCGCCGAGCGCAGAAATTCGGCCCAGAACTCTCGAACGAGGCTAAGAAAAATGTCGCAGTTGAAAATAGATTTGGAAACGCAGGTAGCAGAGTATGTTCAGCCCGCAATTTTGGTTTCTGCAGATGATTCGATAGAGAAGACGGCAAAGGCGATGTCTAGCGCGAAGGCAGAGTGCGCAGTCGTTACTTCTGCAAACAGAGACCCGATTGGCATCGTTACCGAATGGGACATACTATCTCGGGCTGTCGCGCAAGGAAAGGACGTCAAGACAACTCACGTGCGCGAGATCATGTCTTCCCCTCTCTGGACCATCACACCAAGCACAAAGGTCGGCGAAGCGATGTCGCTCATGCTTCAGAAAGGGTTCAGGAGGATCGTTGTCAAGGAGGGGAGCAGACTTATGGGCATTGCAACGCTGACTCAGGTAATTGGAAGCAGAAGAGAGGCATCAATACCAATTCCTTTGTTTGAACCGGCGAGAGGCTCGCGCTGCCCCTACTGCGGCTCGGTCTTGAAAGACAGGGACGAACTATCAAGTCACATTGACGAAGTACACATTAGGGAAGACATTCTGAAGGGGATACGGGGCAAGTCGATCGAATAGAGTAACATAGGATTCAAACACGCCACCCAAAAGAAATCGGGGTGGTAACTCACAGGCTCGTGTAGTACTGGAAACTATTCTTCTCTTTCTTCCACGCACTCGTGCTAGCATAGTAATTTTAGATCTGCTAGTCCGCTGCGTACGTGGACTCTTTGGCCTCTCGCCTGCTCTTGTACGCAGTTTTCGCGGAGTATTTGCACTTTGTGCACACTCCGCGCAGCATTACTCCGCCGCACTTGGGGCACTTTCTATGGGTGCCCGTTGTGATCTTGGATTTTCGCCTAACAGTGCGCGCCATTTGGGAGTCAGCTCTTTAGAGGGCTCTCATTTCGTGCGGGACGAATCTCGCTCTCACGAGTTCCTGCAGGTATCCGACCTGCATCGGCTCCGCCCTGATGATATCCGTAGAGGTTATGATGCCGACAAGATTCCCCTCTTTCACGACAGGGAGTTTTGATACGTTCTTTGTACTCATGAGTCTGGCCGCCTCTTCTATGGTTGCGTCGTGATCTACAGTTACAACTGGCGAGGACATTGCATTCTTCGCTGTAACCTGACGAGCGTCTAATCCCTTGAGGAATGCTTTTCTCAGGACGTC
The DNA here is from genome assembly GCA_021325255.1 of Nitrososphaerota archaeon. The sequence goes on from JAJPHP010000078.1 coordinate 50,691, forward strand.
TCCCTTTGTAATAATCCCTACGACTGACTGATTTTCAGTCACAACGATGCAGCCCACATCTCTTCGAAGCATCTTTTGGACGGCCTCGTTCAGAGGCTCGGAAGTCCTCGCCGTCACTAGGTCCGTAGACATGAAGTCAAAGACTCTGATGACTGATGTTGTTCGCGCCATGGGAGTTTCAACGCTTCTAGTCTCTCTCTTCGTTGTTGTACTTCTACTTTTCTCGCCTAAACTCTCTTGTCGATTACCTGTACTCTTCGCCGAATGACTTTGACGTGTCTCTGATTTCAAATTTGATCCTCTCTCTTCGCTTGATCTCTAATTTCAACGAATTCGTACTTAAACGGGGAGCACGATCATCAATTGTGAGATTGACGCCTTGCCGGTGTCTTCCCTTTGGCCACTAGTCTTCCTTAGAACTCATGGACTATGCGTACTAATCTCAAGCCTATGGATACAACCGTCTCTCTCAGGCGCTTATCGCGTCCAGAGAGTCCTTCAACCTTCCCTCCACCTCCTCGGCAAGGGGATCTAGGTCAGAAAATCTCAGCACCTTTATGGCCTCGGTAGGCTTGTAGAGCGACACCTTGGTTTTTCCGTGATCATCGTAGACCGTGATCTTGCAGGGAAGAACCAGACCCACCTCCTTGTGAGCGTCGATTGCTCTCTTTGCATCTCGCGGGCTGCATACATCCAAGATGACAAATGGATCCAGTTTTTCACCGAGCTTCTCGAGGATTACCTTTCGCACGTCGATGTTGCTGAGGACTCCAAATCCCCTCTTCTTCAATTCCCCTGTAAGTTTCTCTACAGTTTCCGCCACGCTTTGATGAGACTCGACACTGTATTCTATACTCGTCATGAGTGATCAGCATTAGTACTAAGAGGTAGTTTTTCTTAACGATTTATTGCGGAGCATTCTCGATCCTAAAGAGGCATCCGGGAGCAAGAGTCCCGCAACATTCCACCTCAGTCACCCTGTACTTACGGCCGAGCTTCGCGTCGAAGACTGCCTCGAGCAGGCCCTCCTTGAAGGGGCAGAGAGTATATCCCGCACCATAGGATCTTGAAAAGCAATCGGAGCAAAAGCTGATCGCAACAAGCCCGTCCTCCCTGCTCTCCCAGCTCATCTCCCCGATCTCATTCTTCTTCCAGTATGTCCCAAGTTCTTCGACAAGCGGGCCGATTTCATTTGAGTGCAACGAGGAGTTGGCGAGTTCCGCCCCCAACTGATACCCGATTGCACGCACGGTCTTTGCGTTCTTTCCGGGATTCAACCCATAGTGCTCCTTCAGAGTCTTCATTGAAAGTTTGAGTATCGCAGCTTCTTCCTTATCCCTCTCTTCTTGATTCGTCAGCATGTTCCTCGAATCACTCGATATTATTCCGTTGTATGGATTTCATTTAGAAATGCGCCCTGTTTATTCCGTGTCCCTAATCTGTTAGGCGATTCAACACTATCTGGGTTACCTCAGGAGCTCGTCGAGGTCAGGATATTCTCCACCCTCGTTAGGTATGACCTCCACCCCATTGTCGGTACACTGCGAAAGGCAGGCCGTGCATCCAAAGCAAAGATCGCTGTTCTTGACCGTGCACTCACCTCGCTCGTTCAGCTCGAACACGTTGACGATGCACACAGAAGCGCAATCCCCACTTCCGCTGCAAGCCTTTACGATGACTTTGAAGGATCCGAGGCGGCAATCTGTGACCAAGCATCTCACAGAGAGGCCTCTCAGAAGATTTTGCGATGACAATATACTACCGCCGAGAAGAAAGAATGCGAAGAGACGAGTACCTGTCTTGCTTACCTCACCAGTGCCTGGAGACTCCTGGCAACTGACTTTACGTAGTCTTCAGGGAATGTGTCCCACTCCTTGGTCCAAAAGTGGACGAGCCCCCTGCGTCTCGCTATTCTCTGTTGGCTATTCGAGTAAAGTGGGTCCGCATCCTTTCTCCACTCTGCGTTCCAAGACTCGTCCCAGTAGTTTGGGGTCCCTGCCTCGATCTTGCCAATGATTCCACGCCTGTACTCGCGATCTGCGATCACGAGGAATATCCTCTCAATGTCGACATTTTCGTCTGCCTCGGAGAGAATTTGGATGGCATTCCTCATCACCAAGAGCGTTCTGGGGGAATCGATCAGGCCACCTAGACCTTCCGTCTCTTGGAGCTGTGACACGATCACCCGCGCTATCTCGACGTGGTCCTTGCCGGTCGAGGTGGCTGGTTCGGTCTTCTTTTGGACTAGTCCTGTTGCGGCTCCGCCATTGTTCTCCAAGTTTCTCCCACTCTCCTTGGCTTTGTCGTTGGCTTCCACTCAGCGATGTTGGACCATGGGCTCCGCACGGGTCGCTTCAGGTACTCCCTAGTGTACTCGGAAAGAGGGTGCCAGTAATCCTCTTCCACTTTCCCCTCTGTCTTGAGTATCACGGGCCTAGGACGAAGCGACGTGGGCTTGCCGCTGTCGGGTTCCACCGAGATCGCATTCGTCGGACACTCCCTGACGCAAACCTGGCATCCCGTGCATCTCTCTTGGATCGGCAGGTATGGCCTTTCCATCATCCAGAGTTTTGGGGCGTCCTCGGGGAACTGGTCTGTTGCAACCCCGAAGACGCTGCCATAAAGCTGGACCTCGTACGGCCTGGTGAACTCGATGCATGTCGGCGGGCACAGATCCATGCAGGCACCGCAGTTCATGCATTTTGTTTCGTCGACGGTGAACTTGAAGAGCGTCATTACTTGATCGGATTTACCTCCCTTTGCTCTTCTTTCGCCACTCTACCCGATGTAGTTAGGGCTCTTCCCCCTATGGGCGTCTGCGAGTCCTGAGAGTTCCGACCCCATCTTCGAAATCCCGTACGCTCCAGTTTCGTCCGAAGGTGCATTTCGCGGGGCCCTCGCGTTTTCAACGTTCGCGGCTCCAGAAGTCTGCCTCGTGGTCGTCGGAACGGATGGGATGCCGGATGGTTGCGAAACGGTCGAACTCACAGCGCCAACGTTCTTCTTCCTGGTCGGAAGTCTCGAGTGAAGTATGGGATGCGCGAATCCAAAGACTGCAACGACGCCCAGAACCGCAAAACATGCCTGAAATGATGACATTGCAAGACCGAGATTTTGCGTCGAGGCAAATGTCGTGTACATCGTGTACCAGATGCCACTGCTTGCGCTGACACCGGGCGGAAGAGTCGAGAGGACGAGAGGTGTCTCTGTCACAAAGATTGTTCCGCTTATCCAAAGCAATGTACCAATGAAGACGAGCACAGTCACTATCCTGAACGCTTTCCGATTGTCATCTGCATCGACGTATAGTTTGGTTACCAGTGCGAGACCAAAGAATACGACAGACAGTGGCATGAACGGAACTGCCATGGGGTAATCGAGGAAAGTTCCGGGGAAGAAAACCAGCAGACCCATGATAAACGACATGAAAATTAGGGCGTCTCTTATCAGCACGTACGCGAGCCACCAGATATCTGCGCCTAACCTCAGTGTGAACTTGTTCAGCACTCTGATGAAATACCCTCTGGCTATCTGAAGCGAAAACGCCATAGCGCTTACGAAAACGAGTGCGACGGCGATTGTCGTTTCTAGCCACACTGAACCTCCACTTACCAGATCCCCTTGAGTGAATGCGAAGGAGAAGCGCGCTGGCACTCCCAGCAAAAATAGCGCAAATCCTGCAAGACCGTACAAGACCAAATGATTCTTCTTCATAGTTGAAGCGATCATGTCCGATTGAATGGATTAGGGGTTGTATATCAGATTCCCCTAATCAGTACGGGCAAATGTGGTAACCCGACGCGGTCAAATTGAGGAATTCTGCCGAATTCCTCGCTCTCAACCAGGCTCAGTGCAGGCTAGAGCTGATTATCAATTTTGATAATCAGGTGCTGGAAATAATAGGGAGCTCAATCCCTAACCAGTTAGGTCTCTGTAAAAAGGAAGAAGAAAACTGCATGCTGAAACAAGTCTCGGTAATGGTAAAAACAGACAACATCTTGCAGGAGCTGGCCCAAAAGAACTCTTGCAAGGTGACCATAGTCGATTGCAAGCACTCAAACTCGAATGAAATGAGCCTGCTTGTTGAGATCGAAGGCAAAGATGTGAACCAACTTATCACAGACCTAAAGTCAAGACGAGAGGTAAAGCGAACATACTTTGCAAAGAGCAGTTCCTCAAAGACTCTCGTCATGTTGATACTCCAGTCGCCCATCTTCTGTGATGTAGCGAGGAGCTCGAACGCATTTTGCGTCGCCTGTCCGCTTAACTCTCGCGTCGTTGACGGAGCTCTTGAGTGGAGTCTCCTCGTGAAGGATGCGGCCGATATGTCGAACGTGATCGACCTACTCAGGTTCCGTGGCGCGACCACGAATCTCAGGAGGATCGAAAATGCCTTTCGAGACGAGGCTCTTACCTCTCACCAGAAGGAGATTCTTCTCGAAGCTACGAGGCGCGGCTACTTTGATTTTCCAAGGCGAGTCAGCTTGACGGCACTTGCGAAGGAACTCTCGATCAGTCCATCTACGTTGAGCGAAATTCTACGCAGAGGGGAATCGAAGATCGCAAGAGCGTATGCAAGTGGACTCGGATTATCAATATAGTCCGTTGGCATAAGAAGACAGATTCGGAATTCGAAACTCTCCTTGCGTAGGAAGGGTTTGTAACAACGTTTTCCAAGCCGGGTTATGCGCGAGATTCTCTTGCAGAGTAACTTTGCTTCCCGCAGGCAATCAACCAAAATCCCAAAATTTTTTGGGATAAGCTATATCCTTCCTGTCGCTACGCATAGTGTACATGGAAGCCAAACAAGAGGAAGAAAAAGAGCAAGGAAAACAGTTCGTAGTAGACGTGCGGCCGCTCTCTCCACCTGCACGACATTCTCACGTTCTCAAGACGTTTGACCAATTGAAGCCTGGTGAAACTCTTCTCGTGGTCAACGACCACGAACCTGTCCACCTAGTCCAGTTCATGAAGCACGAACGCCGCGATTTCAATTTCGAGTCCTACAGGGCCTACCAAAGGGGGCCGGCCGAGTGGGTTGGTGTCTTTCAACGAAAGACGATGGAAGAAGACGCAGACGGAAGCTTGAGCAAGTCAGGGGTCGTCTTTACAAGTTTTGAAAAGGAAAAAATCGCCGACGATGCGAGCTTCTCGCCTGTTCCAGTCTATACCAGCAAAGACTACAAGGTAATACTCGCATACTTCAAGGCAGGGCAGTTCATACCAGTCCACACGCCCGGTATTGATCTCGTTCTCCTCGTCCACACCGGTAACGGTGAGGTCGTCGCAAGCGATCAAAGATTTAACGTCAAGCCAGGAGATTTGGTGGTCATTCCCAAGGGGCAGAAGCGCGGAGTTAGGGCGATAACCGACATGGAGATTCTTCACCTAGTGTCACCTGCGCCTGGAGACGGAGATCACGAAGAAGTAGCGCGGAAAATCTCCAGCGGCACCTTTCTTTGATTACCACCCGTGTCAGAACGCTCCTTTTCGAAGATGGCGACACAATGCCTGGGCCACTTGCATCTTCCGCGAACACCGCCGCGAATCTGATTCCTTCGAGGAAAGAGCAGATTCTGGCGATGCTTAGGAACTGTTATGATCCGGAGATTCCATTCAACATCGTCGACCTCGGGCTGATTTACTCCATTGAACTAAAAGAAGATGAGGTGAAGATCAAGATGACGCTGACCTCTCCTGGCTGTCCGGTTGGCCCGTGGCTAACCGACGAAGTAAAGGAAGCATGCCTTGGCGTCGAAGGGACAAAACAGGTCTTTGTAGAGATTGTCTTCAATCCACCCTGGAGTCCTGCAATGATGAGCGAATCAGCTCACAAAGCTTTGGGCTTCTGAAACGGAAAAAATGTAGAGAAAAGGAAAAGGAGACTCTGCTTGCCTAAAATGAAGCCCGGCATCTTCATTGGAATTGCCCTAGCATTCATGATGCTCGCGCTTCTGACGGGAATCTTCAGACTCATGAGCGACTATGCGCTGTACCCGGGGATACTGTCGGGCCTCTATGCGCTGCATCCGATAATGATGGTTTTCGGATTCCTGGCGACCATCGTCATGGCGGAACGTGTCGCCGGGATTTCAGTTGTCCCTAGGTTCAAAAGCACCAGAGTGGCAGTCGCAATGGTTCCGCTCACAGCCCTCGGAGTTGTTTCGGAGATTTTCGGATATGCGACGGGTCCAAGCCTCCTTCGTTACGTTGGAAGCGCACTCCTCTTCGGAGGATGTCTTGCATTCCTCATAGTTTTGATCGGCCTAACGAGGAAGACAGGAATAAAGTTGCCATTCTACTTCATGATCCTCTCCGTTGCTTCACTTATCGCAGCGTCCGTGTACACTGCATCCAAGCTTCCGGCGGGAGACCTCTCACTCATAATGTTGCTTCTCTCATTCCCAGTGATTTTCATTCTTGGGGAGAGGGTGGAACTCACGCGATTTGTATCCTCGGGTACTTCCTCTAGAAAGTTTCAAGCTGCGTTCGTTTCTTCTATTTTAGCTGTGGCCCTGTTTGCACTTGCTGGTTTGCCGATGTCTCCTTCCTTAGAATCTGAGCTTGTCTCTGCAGGCCTTGCGATGCTCTTTGCAACTTTTGTTGTCGTCCTTTCCGCGGAGGTTTCAAACTTCAGGCTCCTTTCAAAGTCTGCCCAGCCTCTCCAAAGATACGTTTCCATTCACACTCGGATCGCGTACTCGTGGGGATTGGGCGGAATAATCTTTGCAGAGATCTATTTCCTCGTTCCAACACTTCACGTCAACTTGTACGACGCTTTCATACACTCGATCGCTGTAGGCTTTATCGGGACAATGCTTCTTGCTCACGGGCCCGTCATACTTCCCTCCGTCACAGGCAGGAGGCTTGCTTCTACCCGCGTCTCAATTCTTCCGCTGATACTTCTGACGGTAGCCAATTTAATCAGGGCCGCCGGAGACCTGCTGCTGAGCACTTTCTACTCGACGCTCTTCCTGAGTTTGGTAGGTCTTTCGGGCTGGCTCGTACTTGCAAGTGTCCTTGCGTTTGTCCCCTCAATTCTTTTGGCCACGAGCCCGAGGAAACTAGAAGGCGGCATACTTGCAAGAAATTCCGATTATGAAAATCACTGAAAAATGATTAGGACGATGTAAACTAAAATGAAGCGAGTCCTGAAGAGTCTGCCGGAATTCCGAGCGAAGAAACATAGCTCCTTCAAGGGCCTTTCCATCTTTGTCGATGAGAAGGAAATACTCAAGATTAAGAACGTTGAAAGGTACCCGACCGCGAAACTCACCGAGGACTTCAGGTGCCTTGAAGGATGGGAGGTCAAGGGAGTGGCCTGGGAGGGCGTCAGGGTTTCGAGCTTGCTGAGCGAGGTGAATTTGAGCCCGAAAATTCGATGGGTTCTCTTTGGCTCGGGAGAGTTCACCTGGCAGATTAAGCTTGGTGATGCGCTAAAGGACACTACTCTGCTCGCCACGAAGATGAACGGGAGCAGTATTTCTACTGTGCATGGAGGACCGCTGAGGCTCGTCTTTAGGGGTCAACGCTGCTTTGAGAGCGTAAAGAGCGTTGATAGGATTGTCCTCCTCAAAAAGGGAGTAAATCCCACAGCTGAACTCATTGCAAAATCAAGAATAAGAGAAAAGAAGCAATAATCAGTCGAACGCGGCCTTCAATGTTCCAATGGACGCCGCGCGCTCGCCACGCCTTAAAGCTAGCTCTTCAAGGCTTTTCTCGAAGAGAGCTCTAAGGTGGTTTGCGTCTGAGTAATTGAGCAGCATGATCTTCTCGGGTTGAAAGACTTTGAGCAGGTACTGGGCAAAGTCCTTAGTCGTGTCCTTGGCGAACACCCATATGTTTCCCTTTGACAGAATTGAGTAGCAAGACAGCGTTTCGAAAATCTGCCTATAGTAAGATTGTGTCGACCCCACCTCTCTGGCCTCTGGCGAAGTTAGAATTATGCAGGCAGCGTCGCTTCTGTTGATCAGATCTAGAGATGTTGCAAGATCCTTTGTAGCCTGAACGGAAGGTGAAGTATTGACGAGAACCCTGAAGCCATGCTTTGCTCCTGAATCAAGTACGACGTACTTTTCTTCATCCGTCGTTGAACTCCCAAAGGACACGTAAAGATTGGCGAACGGATGGCAGGTGTCAGTGTCGCAAATTGATTGCAGACATACGGGGCAATGATCGTCGTACTTTTCAAAGACGATTTCGGCGAGGTCGAGCTTGAGCAACTGCGAGGCGGTAAGAGTCCAAGCGAGTATTGCAGCAAGCTTGGATGTAATTTGCTCAGGCGAAGCTCGCTTTCTCTGAAGCATGGCAAGGTCACCAACATCCTTCATCATTGCCACGAGAGCGTTCATCGGAGTGAGCCTCGCGTTTTCCCTTTGATAGACCTTCGAAATGAACTCCTGCCAATCTCGAAGAGTTTGTGGCTCTGAAAAATCGGTCAGGACGGGTTGCTCCTCGTCGCTGGTCCAAGAAGGTCGCGGGGCATTCTTGCCGTACTTCTGCCAAGCGAGTTCAGAAAGATTGACGTTCAGTTTGATTGCAAGCGAGCAAATCCAAGAAAAAACATCAGCGAGGTTTGGGGCGATCTGAGCTCTATCTTGCGACTCCATCGGGTTTACGAGCTCTGCAACTTCTTCTACCAGCCTCGAAATCAGATATTCCGTCGTGTGCTTGTCGTGTCGCTTGCCGTAGATTCTGCCAAACTTCGTGAGCCACTCGTCCAGGGTGAGCAACGAGAAATCAACATCAGAGCTTGCCTGTTTTGAATCAAGCACCTTTCTACCACTCTCGTCGCTTAAAATGTGACGAAATGGGGCGGTTTGGCCTGATTCCAGGCCACTACTCTTTTCCCGCTTCTTTTCTTCTACCATCAGGCTCTAAAGTTCGAGATACCTTTGAAAAAAAGGTTTGGATTATCTAGACAGTTTTAAGGGTTGTAAGCTCTACACTTGATTTTCGCACTCCTTTAAAGGAATTTGAGGCCTTGATAGAAGACGAACTTTGAAGATTTGCGCTGAAAAATATGCACGAGCAGTCACTCTGAGATTAGTTATTACTTCTCTAGTGCCCGCAATATCTTACTCTGCGAAGCAACTAACTATGAATCTAAACGGATTCTGTTGGATTGGCTCAGCCGGCACCGCGTGAGAGGAAGTTCTGAAAATTTGAGCCAGATTGAGAAATCTACCTCCCCGAGCCCAGTTAATAGGGTACCAAGGAGAGTAAAGCTCGACTCTGAACACTACCACGCTCTAATGAAGAAGGAGCACCCCGACTGGAACTTTTGTCCTACCTGCAACGCAAGTCTGAGCGAGGCAGCTCAATCCTCACTATTCAGCATACTACTCTCGGACCGCGAGAACAAATTTATCGTCTCGATCTCGCTCTCTCCCGAGAATGGTACGGGTGTAGTGAGCCCCTTCTCTCTGGACGGCACTTCAAAGTTCCCGGTTTGGGCGGAACCTGCTCAGATCGGTTCTCCGATGCTTGCACGTGAGAGGCTTTTCGAGGAGACAATCATACAGCACGTTCTCCCCGCATTCAAGTACGGTCTAAAGGTTTCCAAATTCACGGGAAAAGACAGCGATCAGAGTGCATTTACCCAACTCTTCATGAAGTATGCCCAGAAAGAAATGTCAGAAAAGGCCTTCGAATCGTTTTCGCCGAGCCCAGAGATTCAGTCTCAGATGTGGATGAAGGAGCAACCAGACGGGATCGGCCCCCCTCTTCCGGCGGAACCACAAGGTGGGGTTGTGGAGAAAGTAGGAGCGATCAATCGGCTCGACACCACCGAGACACCACTGATCGCACAACGCGCCGTCCAAGAAGGTGAAAAACCTGCAAGCCAGATCGTCGTCCCTGGCATGCCGAATATGGCAGCAACTGGTGTTGTGGGCTTTGACAGAATTTTTGGAGGAGGCATTCCTAAAGACCGACTGACACTTCTCTCCGGCGAATCTGGTTCGGGCAAGTCAATTTTTGCCATAAAGTTCCTTCTCGAGGGAGCAAAGAGACAGGAGCCAAGCATCCTTGCGATTTCAGATGGCGACCCGCTTGAAATACTCGAAGAGTCTGAGGCTCTCGGATTGCCTATAGTTAGGGCAATAGAAGAGAAGAAAGTTTTTCTTGTAATAAAGGATCCGCAGAAGGAGTACAGCGTAAAGACCGCCGACATTTACAATTCCAAGAATAATTCAGAGTTTGTCGAAGTGATACGGCGCATCGCGAGACGCAACCGAGTGCGGCGAATAGTCATAGACAATCTGACAAGTCTCATTTCGGCAGGAAATTTGGACGTGGTAAGGAAAAGGGTATCCGAAATCACTCAGACACTCGCCGACCTCCACTGCACGGTTCTCGCAACGGGAAACCTTCAGCACGGATCCAAGAATCTGACCTACTACGGCGTCGAAGAGTTCTTCTTCAGTGCTCTAATCTCCCTGAAGTCTAGCAACATTGAAGGGGGTCTCGTGCGCTACCTTCACGTTCCCAAGATGAAAGGGATCGGGCACCCACTATCAAAGTATGTCTTTGAAATTCAGCCCCAGGCAGGTATTGCAGTTACGGATCCTTTGAAGGATTATCTTGCATCCAGCAGGAAGAGATCGACGCGGTCTTTCGTCGCTGACTCCGATGCTATGGAATCGATATTGAAGCTTCTCGCTGCGAAGCTTACACAGGCACCGACCTGGGGCGCAGAGAGTCAGTTTAACTTTCTGAACAGCAATTTGGTCCCATCAACAGAGGTGAGGCCAGTCCCAACTACCTCAAACCGACAGCCGACAACTTCGCAATATACACTTCCTCTGGGCGGTAAGGAACAGGGGCCGCTCGGACTTTCCAAGAAGATCGATTCAGTGCCGCAAGTCTACACGCAGAGGATAGGTCAGGGCTCGCGAAAAACCGTCGAAGGCAAACTGCCAACTGCAGCCGCAGACAACCCATGGTCTTCCATTTTGTCCGAGCGCGAAGAGAACGAGGGAGAAGGAGAAATCACAGGCTCCGCCGTCATAAAGAAGGATCAGACTGTAGTCTCAGCTGATTGATTTGACATAAAGAACGCAAAGACAATTTGCAGTCTGAAAGTACGAATGGATTTGTGCCCTCAGAGTAGTTCCCATTTCGCCTTTCCATCTTTTTTTCAAGAGACAGTGGCCAAGGCGTAGGTATCTCCGAATTCAAGCGAAAAGAAATACTAAAGATTGTTTCAAGCATTTGATTCTTCTATCTTATATTTTTCACATCTTTATTTCTTGAGTTGGTTACTTGACAGGTAGTTAGACTGCTGGCCAAGCGAAACGAGATCTCGTCGTCTCGGCAAATGCCGGGGAGTAGGATGGGCGAGGAATCATCAGCTGCGCATAGACCTGCAAAGCTAGCCTGAAAGTTCGTGAAGCACCTTTGGGGCACCGCGTTTATGTGTTGGAAAAGGAACTGAAGACAAAAGAAATCGAGGACAAATTAGCAGAGTTAGAAGAGCAAAGAGAGAGTTTGGATCACAAGAAATGAGCGCACAAAAGAGTTACAAAGAACTTTTCACGTTCGGCGAAGATTACGGAACCTCCGAATTCAAATTTGGGCCCGCATCTCTTGGGGACATCCCCGACGTGATAGAAAACAGAGGATACTTCCCCGACATTACAGAAGCAACGTTTGGTGTATACGGGTACTCCAAGCCCTCTCCCATAATTGTGGGACCGGAGGTTTCGGAGCACCTCGAGTCCAGGGCAGACCTTACAGAACGCCTCGTATACCCAATGACTTCTGGTCTGATAGATAGTTCAGATCATAGGGCATGGGCCGTCGTGAAGGAGATTACCAGGTACGGCCTGAATAGGTACGCCCCATCGAACCAATCAGGTTTTGAGGGCTTCAACTGCGTTGCCGCTCTTTTCTCCGGTTCGCCGAGATACATGTATGAGAAGATCTTCACCCTGCACGAAGAAATAAACAAGGAAGAGGGCAGAAAACTAGTAAAGAACGTCACCGTGATTCCTCAACCGCTTGCGGTGGCAATCGCCCAGAAGGCCGTCACGTGCACAGTGGTCGAGGCTGGTCATGGCAATACTCAGATCACTCCGATAAGCAAGTCGGTCATAGGCTCAGCACTCGTGACTCTAAATCGCGGGGGCGCGGATGTAGACGCACTGGCTGGAGAGATACTCCGCGACGCGGGTTACGGAGATCTCGCAAGAGAGAAGAAATTCGTTAAACTGTTCAAAGAAACCGTCGGGCTCGTTCCGTCAAATCTGAACCGTGTGATGGAGAACGAAAATGACCCAAAGTTCAAGTTTGTTTTCAAGATACCGGGCACGCGCATCAATGTGGAGTTAGGCGGAGCCTCCTGGCAGCGCTTCCTCCTAGGAGAGTATTTCTTCAACCCGGAGCATGAAGTCTTTCACTCCTATTACAAGCGCGGATTCAAGCGGCCCGGTGACGGGCATTCGAAGGGAGAAGTGGTGCCCGGAACAATAGGCCTGGTGGACGCAATCTCGAAAGCAATCGAAAAATGCTCCTTTGAAATCCAAGGCTCTCTGTACCACAGCATTCTTCTGTCCGGAGGCAACTTCGCCTGGAGAGTCCCGCCCGGGCTCGAGGAGTACGCGATCGACTGCGCTACGAAGATCAGGTACATGCTCCAATCTGCCGGTGTCTCTGATAGCAAAGTTGCTCTGACTCCAAATCCTCAGTACAACGTTTGGCAGGGGTTGATTGTCTACGGCTTATTCCTCCCAGAGGAGTACAGGTGGAAGTGGGAACGCCAAGAAGGATGGATATCTGCGATACAGTAGTCCGCGGTCCGAAGGGAGCAAGCGAATTTCGCGAGTAAATAGGAAAAAGTTGTAGGTGTTTGGGACAAAAGTGACCGCCTCTATTGAAACAAGAGATAAGGAGAATGCAGGGCAACCCCCCTCGCACTTCTCAACTATCTTTGTACTTGATTGCTCGAAGAGCATGGGGGACAAGCTTGGAAGCACTCGAAATTCCAAGATCGAACTTTCGAAGGCCAGCCTTGTCGCCGCCCTCTCAAAGGGAAAGACTTTCGACGGCGACAAAGTTGGGATACTCTCAGTCAATACGAATATTCTTGGAAAGGCAATAATAAATGAAGTAGTGCCGCTCACTGAGATAGGCCGGCGTAGGCCATCAATTCCTATGGAAAAAATCATGGGATTGAGGAATGAAGGCGGTACCGCCCTTATTTCAGGCATCGAGTTGGCGTTGGAAATCCTCTCCAGCGGTCCATCGAACACCTTCAGAAGCATCTCAGTAATCACCGACTCAAGGAGTGGCATTTCTACCCAGAACGGCGCGATCCTCACCCGCGCCACGAAGAGTAGGACGCGGATCAACTTTGTAATTCTTGGAGAGGACAAGGGGAAGAAATTTGATTCCTTCCGGACGATAACAGAACTTACAGGGGGCAAGTTCGTCATAGCGAATACGTCCCAGGACCTAGAAGATGCGGTTGCACTGCCCCACCTCGAAAGATCTCTCGAGAACATCGAGCAAGAGACTGATCAATCACCCGAAGTCCTGACTCCTGAAACGGGAAAGGGTAGATCCGAACCGCGTCCGGTCGAGGGCAGAAAGGGAATTGAACTCTCAGAGCCTCAAGAGAGGGAGCTCCTCCTAGGCACTCATCTGCTTCCCGTGGTTCCAAAGCGGAAGAAGGCAGAGACTCTCGATGATATCGAAAGGTCAGTTAATCAGCTGACCGGAGAGTACGCTTCGCTCGAAGCGGGACTGCGCGACGGCAGTGTCACTCACATGCAGTTTACGGAAAAGTACTCCATCATACAGTATGAGCTTGCGGAGCTCAAGCAGACTATCAGGGAACTTCGCTCAAAGAACAGCAGGGAGATGACGGAACTTGCGCTAGTAAAGGGGAGGGCGCCGAAACCATCATCGATCCTGACAGAGACAAGTGACAGGCTCCTTCAACTGGACAGGAGAATCTCATCTCTGCAAAAAAGCGTAGATTCTGTCTAAACAAAAGAGAAAGCTGTGTCGCGCTTCGAACGCCGATGGAAGGTCTTCTCCCAATTTCCTTTTTGTTGTGGCCACTTTTCATAGAATAATGTTAAAGAGCACCGAGTTCTGCTCTTCCCCATAATTTCACCTGCTGCATTTTCTTAAGCCGTGTGTAGACTCTCGGTGCCCCAAACTTTTGTTACAAAATGAAAGATTGAACAGCGTTCTCCTTTTCGTCGAGGTCCCTCGTCAATATCTGAGTGAACTTAATCGAAAGTACTCTGAAAGAGGGTTCGCTTTCAATGCGACTACCTCAGAAAGTGAAGCGATTGATCTTGCAAAAAGTGCAGACGTACTGGTTGTAGCGAGACCCGTCGAACGGGTCATTTCGGCTGCTTCAAAGTGCCGATGGATTCATGCGTTAAGTGCAGGCGTGGAATCCTATTTGAGCCTCGAGACTGTCAGGAAGAGAAGCGACCTCATCCTGACAAATTCAGCGGGCGTTTACGCCGTTTCAATTGCCGAACATACTATGGCGATGATACTTTTTCGCACGCGCAAAATTGATTTCGCGGTCGCGGGACAAAGGAAGAGGAAATGGGTTCCGCTTTCCTTCGAATCAGGCATGGGCGTCAGCCCGACGGATCTTCAAAAGAAGACTATGGGTATCGTCGGACTCGGACACACTGGCCTTGAGATTGCAAGGCGGGCAAGACCCTACGAAATGAGGATACTCGGTACGAGAAAGCACTCTGCAGCCGAAAGACTCAGAATTGAGGAGTATAGGTCGTATGTTGATAGCGTCTGTTCCCAGAATCAGCTCGACGAAATGCTCTCAGATAGCGATGTCGTTGTAAACGCACTCCCACTTACAGACGAAACAAGACACCTCTTCGACGCAGACCGTTTTTCCAAATTCAAGAGGGGGTCGATATTTGTCAACATAGGAAGAGGGGAAACCGTGGTCGAAAAAGACCTCATTGGTGCACTTAAAGACGGCAAGTTGGATTTTGCCGCGCTTGACGTTTTCGAGACAGAGCCGCTGCCGAGTGATTCCCCGCTTTGGGTCATGGAAAATGTTCTGATTTCGCCGCACTACGCCGGAACATCAGAACTTACCGGGAGGCGAGCCATGGAACTGTTCGAGGAGAATCTTCAGAGGTATGCGGTTGGGAAAGAGTTACTCAACGTAGTTGACAAAGAAGAAGGGTACTGATCACGCAACGCCGGGCGGTTGCGAATCTTCAGGCAACCCAGATTTTTGTGAAGAGGTTTCGTGCAACCTCATGTGTTCATTTAGGTCGGCCTGGTTTGTGAACATCTGGCCGCAAAACCTGCACTGAAATCTCGCCGATTCCTCCGGGGGTTGTACCGTGGGCGGTACCACTTGTTCATTGGCTGCACTTGGAGGCAGATTCTCTCTGGGCTCTTCCACTCCAGGGCGGCTTGCCATATAATTTGCTCGCTCAATCTGCATTTCCAGGAAGCATCGAAATTCGCCGGTCATGGCGAAAAGTACACCCGGTGCTCGGATTTTTTAGTATAAGGAACAAAGCTAATAGAGCAAGCGTATGGATTTCACCGCAATGAATAGGAGTCAGTTCACGACTTCACACCCCCGGCCCACCGGCTCTTGTCATAACTTTCTGAACTTCGGCAGGCTTAACTCAGGCGTGACGTCCTCAAAGAATACGGTGAGCTTGTCGCCAATCGAGACTTGATCCGGAGTCACGTTAGTGACATTGCTGTATATTCTCGGGCCCTCGTCAAGCTCGATGAGCCCCAGGACAAAAGGCAAATCCGCCTGAAAAGCTGGAGAGTTGTCGATTACCTGCCGAATCACGGTAAAGGAATAAAGTTGTCCCTTCCCGGATAGTTTTCTCCATTTTAGCTGGTCCCTCTTTCCACAATCAGGACACCATGCCTTTGGATACCAGATCCATTGCTGGCAGTTATTGCAGAACTGCATCCGCAGCTCGTGGTTCTTGCAATAATCCCAGAATGGTTTCGTGAGCGTGTTGACCTCGGGGAGTGTCTTTTCGTACTTGCCTTGTTGCTTTGCTGCTTCTTCTGACAATTCTTGTTCTAAATCAACTCTCTATTTTTTCTCTCTTCGCTGAAGATCTTTCTCAGATCTGTCAATCTACCCTTCCGAATATCATCGTTGCGCTGTTCACGAGGCTGTTTCCGTAGGAGATCGCCCCGATTCCAGTTGCGACTCCGATCTTCGCATCATTGACTTGGCGCTCGCCTCCTTCTCCACGAAGTTGACGAACGCTCTCCACGATGTGGACAAAGCCCCCAGCCATCGCGGGCTGGCCAGATGAAAGTTGACCGCCGCCCGTGTTTATCGGCAGGTCGCCCCTGTATGAAATGTCGTGTTCATCGACGAATTTCCCTCCGTCTCCCTTTTTGCAGAATCCTGCGTCCTCAATCTGCATGAGGACTGCGATGGTATAGTCGTCATATGGTTGGAAGAAGGAAACGTCCTTGTGCGAAACCCCGCTCTCTTTGAAAGCGTTTCTTGCAGACTCGTAAACCCCGAGATAGGTAATGTCCGGCCTGGTACGAGATCCATGGTAGTAATTGTCCGATTCTGAGACTCCGAGGATTGAAATGGATCTGTCCTTTGCGATTTCTCTCGCCTTTTCCTTTGAAGCAACTATGAAAGCCAAACCGCCGTTAACCGGGATGCATGCGTCGAACATTCGGATTGGATCGGCGATCATTCGCGAGGCAAAATACTGCTCCATAGTCAGCGGAGCTTTCATGTACGCGTTCGGATTCTTTAGCGCGTGATCGCGCTGGACGACAGCGACCTTTCCCATCGCCTCTGGCTTTGTCCCGTACTGGAAGACATGGCGCCTAAGGATGAAGGCGAACTGGCTGTTCGGACCCATCATTCCAAAGGGCTTCTGAAAATCTGATTCATACCTCCACGTTCTGACAGCACCCGGTGTCGTAATGTTCATCGGCGCATCCGCGCCGATGCATAATACCATCTCCACCTGTCCCGACGCAACCGCGAGCGTGGCCTGATGCAGGAGCGCCGCACCACTCGCGCCTCCGTGATCCCCGCGGAGCAGCAGTCTTGGAGAGAGTCCAAGATCTTGGATTACCTCAGCAGAGTAAATCTCAGAATGAGGGAATGCAGCACCAGTGACCCCGACTCCCTGTCCGTCAAAGTCTTTCTTTTCAAGGCCAGCATCCTTCAGCGCAAGTTCCGTGGCCCATGCAAAGTACTCTTGAACCGAGAGCTTCTGTTCGCCCTTATCCGTTCGGGCTCTGCTCACCGGCGTTTCGCCGTATCCAATTATTGCAGCTTTGTCCCTCAAAGTCATCTTTGATATTGATCCTGGATTGTGCAATTGGTCATATCCTTGAAATTTTAAGGATTGAGTCAGGCTTTGAACTTGATAGTTTGGAAGACCAATCTGTGAAGTCTGGCCAAATAAGCGATCTCTTTTTTCGCGCTCAACAGCATTCGAAAAACTACAGGAAATCTCAAAAGTGAGAGATTTGTTTTGAGTTAGAATAGAGCGAGAACTGGAACAGTGTCAGCAACACTACAGGTCCAAAAGCAACAGTTAGCCCAGAAAAATCCGGCAATAGGCCTCGCACTCAAGACGAAGGAAGCTGCTCGCCTGGTCCGTGGAGGAGGCTCCTACGTGGACGACGTCAGGTTGCCAAATCTGGCCTACGCTGCAATCCTTCGAAGCGCATACGCCCATGCAAGGATAAAGAGCATTGATTACTCTGAAGCAGAGAAACTCTCCGGAGTTCTTGGAATACTCACGCCTGAAGACGTCGTCAAAATGTCCGACCCTCTCCCTCAGATGACTGTGCCGCCTGCTTCCAACGTCAAGGACTATCCGATTGCTGTCGGCAAGGTAAGGTATGTTGGCGAACCGATCGCCGTAGTCGTAGCTACTTCAAGGTACATTGCAGAAGACGCCGCAGAATTGATCAGGGTGGAGTTCGAACCGCTCGATCCCGTTCTTGATCCTGAGAAGGCCTTCTCATCAACCAATATCCTAGTTCACGAGAACATTGGCACGAACGTTATGGGGCACGTAAGATACAACTACGGCAATGTCGAGCGCGCAATGAATGAAGCAGACAGAGTAATTAGGGCAAAGATCAAATTTCACCGTTTCAGCTCCACGCCGCTTGAGCCCAACGCTGCTACTGCAGATTTCAACCCCAAGGATGGCTCGCTCACAGTCTGGTGCAACAACCAGGAGCCCTCCTTCATGCTGCCGCAGTTTAACAGTTCACTCAGACTGCCCTACGACAAGATGCGCTTCATCACGCAGGACATCGGTGGAGGATTTGGTTGCAAGATAACAAACTACGCCTACGTCATATTGACTTCGCTTGCCTCGATGAAGGTGAGGAGGCCGGTCAACTGGGTTGAGACGAGAACCGAGCATCTCCTCGCTGGGAGCCACGGCGCAGAGAGGATTTTTGACGTTGAAGTTCCTATAAAGAGAGATGGAACGATACTTGGGCTGAAGATTTTCAGCATCGACGACGACGGAGCCTTCGCCCGCCACGAACCTGCCGGGCTCACCGTGTGGGCTCAGGTCGTGCCGGGGGCGTACAAGATCAAGAACATCGCAAATGACATGTATGCCGTATTCACAAACAAGTGTCCTGCAGGGCCAAACAGAGGATTTGCGAGGGCGCCACACCTCTTCATGATAGAGAGGGTGATGGACATCGTTGCGCAAGAACTTGGTCTTGACCCCACGGAGGTCAGGAGGCGCAACTACATCAATAGAGAAGACCAGCCGTACACCACTCCGAATGGATGCGTGTACGACGACGGCGATTATCCAAAGAGCCTACAGATGGTTCTCGATGCCCTGGATTACGATGCGTGGCGGCAAAAACAGAAGGAGCTGAGAAATGAGGGTCGCTATATCGGGATAGGAATTGCCACTACTCTAGACTCCGGCGCCCCCAACTTCGGACAGGTGAAGATGCTCAATCCGAGACTGCCGCTCATTGGGAACACAGAGGCGTGCCTGCTTCAGCTGACACCCGACGGAAGGTTTGTGGTGAAACTAGGCACCGTACCGCAGGGACAGAGTCACGAGACGGTTTCGAGTCAGATAGTCGCGGACGTGTTCGATGTTCCGGTGGAAAGCGTCCACGTGGCAACGGGCTTTGATTCGGCCTCCCACCCATACACCATGCACTCCGGCACCTACGGAAGCAGGTACGCAGCGATGGGAGGCGGAGCAGTCTATGGCGCCGCGCTCAAGTTGAAGGACAAGGTGATAAGGATAGCCTCGCAGCTCCTGAATGAAAAGACCGAGAATCTGGAGCTTCTGGGTGGCAACGTGCAATCAAAGGAAGACCCTTCGAAGAACATTTCGATAAAGAGGCTCGCCCGCACCGCTTACGGTATGCCCGCGATGATCCCCAGGGACATCGAGGGAGGGCTGTGGACAATCAACGTGTATTACAACGGTCTGCAGGCGCCAGACGAAAACAAGGTCGCGAACCTTGCCCTAACCTACTCCTACCAGACACACGGTGTTATCGGCGAGCTCGACAGAGAGTCCGGCAAATTCCGCATCCTGAAGTACGTGATCGTCGATGATGCGGGCAGGCTGATCAACCCACTTGTGGTCGATGGTCAAGTCCATGGAGCTGCGCTTCACGGCATTGCCGCCGCCATGTTCGAAGAGTACAAGTACAGCGACGAGGGCCAACTCGAGTCCTCGACATTCATAGATTACCTCGCACCGACCGCAATCGATGTGCCATCGATGCAGCTTCTGCACTTGGAGATTCCTTCGCCTTTTGCCCCGCTCGGTGCAAAGGGAGTCGGCGAGGGAGGAGGGACCGCGCACGTGGCGGTGATTAACGCAATTCAGGACGCAGTAAACCCGTTCGGGGCCACGCTAGAAAAGTCGATCGCGCCCCCTGAATCGATCTATAACCTGATTACTCGCAAAAAAGAATCAGATTGACCGAAAACGAGGAAAAAGCCGGAGGAGGGATTGACCCTGCGGGAGAGCCAATCCCAAGGTCGGTCTTTATTTGAAAGCCGGTTTAATGGGCAGAGTATTTTGTCTATTCGCCGGTGAATCTCGGCTCCCTCTTTTCCTTGAAGAATGCGGTTATTCCCTCTTTCAGATCCTTCGTGTGGAACATCGCAATCGATTCTCTCAGCTGGTATTCCATGCCTTCGTCGAGTGACATCTCAGATCCAAAGTTCACACAAGCTTTCGCGGCGCCTATCGCAAGCGGGGCCCTCTTTGCAATTTTGGAGGCTAGCGCTAGGCACTCGTCAAGGAGCTTTTCCGGAGGGACCACTCTGTTCACAATTCCAATCCTATGCGCTTCGGTTGCGCTTATGGCGTCACCCGTGAAGAGCAGTTCCTTTGCGATGAATTTTCCGACAACTCTCGGCAACCTTATTGTGATACCCGCGCCTGGCGAGACTCCGATGCCAGTCTCAGGGAGACCAAACTTTGCATCCTCTGCGGCGACGACAATGTCCACCGCCTGAATCAGCTCGATGTTTGCAAATCCGTGGACCGCAGCAATGATCGGCTTGCGGAGCTTTTCCATTTGCCTCCAGAGCTCCAGGTTCTCCCTCTGGAACTTTTCAGTTTGCTCAACGGTGTTCGTCAGAAACTCTGTTGTGTCTCCTCCGGCGCAATACGACTTGCCCTTCGCCGCCATGATGACGACGCGAACGCTCTTGTCGTCTTCAATAGAACGGTAGGCCTGCTTGAGCTCCTGAACCATCCGGTACGACATTGCGTTTCGCTTCTCAGGCCTGTTCAGATAGAGGACCACCGCGGAATCCTTCCTCTCGTACAAAATATCCTGATACTGCTGTGTGGTTGCCGACTCGCTAGCTGATTGCAATTTCTATTCGATTCACACTCTCGATTTGTTTATCACTTTAGATTATACGGTCTATTGTGATTTGCTGCTTCACATTGCAATATAAAAATGGATAGAGACATTTAGTTCTTCTTCAAGGGATGTCTCTTGACATAAGAAGAGTTGAAGCATCCTCAAAGAACGGCAAATTGCTAGCTAAGAGGGCTCGGGCTTCCCCCAAGCGTCCGGCTAATGTCACGAAGAACTTTGGAGAACATCGCGCTTGTCATCTTGCCCGTGTTTGTGTTCCTCGGACTCGGGTGATAGGAAGCAAAAACAACTGGAAAATCCTCTGAAATCAGATACCTGCGGCCATGTTCGAACTCGAACTTTTTCTGCTTGATGTCATTGTTGCTTCTCCTCCTTGCTAGTTGAACTACTGAATCAAACGCAATTCTTCCGAGTGCAAGGATAACCTTTGCATTTGGCAACAAGTCGAGCTCTCTTTCTAAGTACGGGAAACAATTGTCCATCTCTTTTTTGGTCGGCTTGTTGTCCGGAGGGACGCAGCGAACGGCCGCGCTAACATAGCAGTCCAAGTATTGCAGGCCGTCCTTTCTTGATTCCGAAATGGCTTGGTTTGCAAACCCTGCCTTATGCAGATGACTAACGAGAAATTTAGCGCTGTTATCTCCGGTAAACACACGACCCGTCCTGTTTCCCCCATGCGCAGCGGGAGCGAGCCCTATTATCACCAGTCGTGCATTCGGGTCGCCAAATCCCGGAACGGGTTTGCCCCAATACTCGCTGTCAGCGAATTGCCTGCGCTTTTGTTTTGAGATGTTTTTCCTGAATGACACCAGTCTCGGACACTTAGAGCACTCTACAATCTCCCTGCTCAAGCTATCCAAAGGTGCAGAGTATTCACAGGCGCTTTGATTTGGTCCTACAAGTCTCATCTAGTATGATCTTTGTCCCCCTGGCTCTACCTTAACGAGCAAATAATCACTAAGAAAAAAGCATCTCTTGACTTTAGTATGATTTGGGCAAATTCAGGCTCCGCTCTGCGATCAATGCGAGAGCTAGCTCCTCCGAAATAGGGTGGACCTTGTGCGCTCTAACGTCACGCCAATACCTTTCGACGTCATAGTCAGAGTAGTAGCCGTGGCCTCCCAAAGCCTGAATTGCCCTGTCGGTAGCCGCAGAAGCTGCGACCTCGGAAGCGAGAAAAGCGTAGTTTGCTTCGTTCACAAAATTACCCCCCTTCGATGCGATTGATGCAGCCTTGAGCATCATCACTTCTGCGGCCTCGAGCTGAGCTGCCGCGTCGGCCATTGGGAACTGGATGCCCTGGTTCGATCCAATCGCTCTTCCAAAGACCTTTCGCTTGGTTGCATACTCTGCTGCCTGATTAAGCGCAAGCCTGCCTGTCCCGACCAGCGAGGCAGCAGTGGCCACCCGGTCCATATTGAAACTATCTACGATATTGTACCAGGCTCTGTCGAGTTCGCCAACGATGTTCTCCGCACTCACCTTTAGGTCCTTGATATCAATTGCAAAGTTGTCTATAAAATCCCAACCTACTTTCTCGAGCTTGACAGATCTTATCGATGGATCCTTGGGGCTGACCAAGAACATGGTTACGCCAAGTGATTTCTTCGGAGCCTGACTTGCTGGCGTCGTCCTGGCAAACACGAGCAAAAAATCTGCCCGCTCTACGTTGTTGACAAATTGCTTTGTGCCTCGAATAGTGAAGTTGCCATCAGGATTCTTGACTGCAGTGGTCTCGATTGCTGAAGAGTCAAACCCAGATACTTCTTCGGTTAGGGCAATCGAAATTTTGAGCTCGCCTCTAGCGAGCTTTGGGAGAAGATCCTTCTTCTGCTCTTCACTACCGTTCTTCGTGAATATAGTCGATACGAGCGACCCACTCAGGTACAGGTAGGAGGCAAGGCCGGCGTAGCGCTCTGCAGTCTCTTCTACTCCAACTGCGAGGTCAAGGAGGTTTCTCCCAAGTCCTCCCCACTTCTTTTCAATTACCGTTCCGAACAGACCATCCGCTGAAAGCGCGCTCCAGTATTCATCGGGGAATCGCTTTTCCCTGTAGATTGAACGCCAGTAATTCGAATCGAAACGACCAGAGACCTTCGCAACTCTCTGTCTGAAAGAATCATCAAAAGTAAAATCTGGCATTATCTTGGTTATCGCACTCTGTCGATGCTAGTAACTCCTTGGGAGACGAAGTACACGCTGCCCGATAAAGTTCAGAACCATTTCCTCTGGAACGGGACCGGTCCTGAATAGGCGGCTATCACGCCAGTGTCTTTCAACATCAGAGTTCTTTGCATACCCTAATCCACCGTAGGTCTGAATTGCCCTGTCTGCAGCAAAGAACGCAGCTCTAGCACCGAGATATGCAGCGATGTTAGCTGATATCGAGCAATCCTGCCCGTTGTCAAACTGCCAAGCGGCTTTTTGTGTAATTGCCCAGGCGCACTCTAGGTCTACCTTTGAGCGAGCAAGCGGAAACTGGATGGCTTGGTTTGAACCTATGGGCCTCCCGAAAACCTGCCGGCCGGTCGCATATGCGACCGCCCTTTCTAGGACGAGAGCGCCTAAGCCGCAGCTCATTGAGGCCGTTGAGATCCTCTCGGCGTTGAGTAGCGCTGGAAGAACATCCCAGCCCCTGTCTACTTTTCCCAACACAGAACTTGCCGGGACATACACGTCTTCAAAGAAGACCTCGTTGGACCCCAGCGCGCGCATTGAGATGTCCTCGATTCTCTTTGTCCTCACCTGACCTTCCTTCAGGTCCTTCTTCTGAACAAGAAACAGAGTGAGGCCATCAGTCCTCTTTGCGGCCTTGTCCTTCGGCGTGGTTCTTGCCACGATGTTGAAGAGCGTCGCTTTGTGAGCTAGAGTGATCCATATCTTCTGCCCATTGATGACAAAGCCATCTCCTTCTTTCCGTGCGGTTGTAGCAATGTCAAGGGTGTTTACTCCAGCTGATGGCTCCGTTAGGGCAAATGACATAATGTGCTTCCCCGAAGCCAGTTCAGGAAGCAACACGTGTTTGAGAGGCGCCTGGGCGAATGTCTTTATCGTCTGGATTGCGAAGACGCATATCGCCATAACAATATCTCCCGCCGACATGCCGAGCCTCTTCGAGAGCTCATGAATTGCGATGGAGACCTCGGTCAGTCCGAGCCCCGTCCCCCCGTACTCAGAGGGAACGTTAAGGTTGAACCAGCCGTTGGTCGCGAGTGCGTCAAAGTACTCCTGCGGGAACTCGCCTGACTCGTCGTGACTCCTCCAGTACGAGTCGGGGAAGTTCGAGGCAAGTGTCGCCAGCGCGTCCCGCAATAGTTTTTGGTCTTCAGATTCGTCGAAGTTCAGCAATCTAGGCAAATACGGCAGTCCGCTGAGAATAAGAGTATTTTGAGCGGCGCGTAGTTTTTATTCTGCTGATTGAAGGCTAATTTCTCGCCCAAGTAGCCGATTTAGCGAAATGGAGAGGCCGAGATACGAAAGCGACAAATGAGCGTAGCAAATAGCTCTGGGATATTATTGAGCAGGAGAGTGAAGTCGCAGAGACCTTTGCCACACGAATGGACCGAAGATCAACTCAGGAGACAAGTAAAGAACGCCATCTTCCGGGTGTTTGATGCCGCAAAGTCAAGGGACTTTGGAATACTCGCCTCGATGCATTATCCTAGCGACGAAATCTTTTCGAAGTTTGATTTCTCTGCGCCTTACAAGAGGCAGACTTTCTCTCAGGCTTTGATGCATGAAGAGGTTGCCTACTCCAGCATCACAGATTTCAACTACGAAGTTAGTGAACTGCGAATCGATCTCTTGAATGAGAAGGTCGCGATTGCAACTTTTCTTCTCGACACTGGAGGACTGTTCGTCAACGATTACAGGTTTGAGGGCAGCCCGGCGAGAACCAAGCTCAGGGCGACGATGGTCTTTCTCTGGAAGGACGACAAGTGGCTGATAGTTCACGAGCACTTTTCGAGTTTTCCTGACGAGACCGAGTTCACTCGACAGCCGAAGAGCGGCGAACTGAAGACGGCAAAGGTCTAAAACCAGTCGTTGCTAGCACCAAGCGAACAACATAGTCTGTCCTGAGGTAAGGAATTCGAAATTGAGTTCAGATGTTGGAATCGTCTTTCCGAGAACCGACAAGTACCTGCATTCTCTGCTGAGGCCAAGAGACAGCGTACTCACAGACCTTGAGAAGGACGCGGAGAAGAATAACGTCCCCATAGTCGGCCCGCTGGTAGGAAATCTACTTTCTATCATTGCGGAAAGTTGCAACGCAAGAAAAGTCCTTGAGATAGGGACTGCAACCGGTTATTCAGGGATTTGGCTCGGCAGGGTCGTCAAAAAGAACTCTGGGAAGCTGATTACAATAGAAATGGACCCCAAGCGCCGAGAAATTGCGACGAGGAGCTTCAGGAGAGCAGAACTTACAGAGAACATCGAACTTTTGTCGGGCGACGCAAATGAGATTGTTCCCCGTTTAGCGAGAGATGAAAGAGGTGAATTCGATCTCGTCTTTCTTGACGTGGGAGACAAGAAGCTATATGTTGATCTGTTCGAACCCAGCGCAGCGCTGTTACGCAAAGGTGGATACCTAGTAGCTGACAACGTTCTGTGGAGTGGGCAGGTCGCCGTTCCGTCGGACAAGAGTTCGGAGACTGTCATAATCAGAAAATTCAACAACCTTGTCTACTCTGACTCTAGATTCCAGCCAGCAATCATTCCACTGCGAGATGGCGTGATGTTGGCACGCAAAATCACTGACAAGAATTCCAGATAGACTAGAGACTTCCGAGTCAACAAAGAAAGCGGTGGAAAAAGCAGTTCCATTTACAAAGGCTTAAGTCGGGTTGGATGAGAGCTTCTTTTGGCATCACCTGAGAAACTGAGGCTCAAATTGCCATTGTTTGAAGTTACTTTGGGGCCGTGGTGTAGCTTGGTCAACATGCGAGCCTCGGGGTAAGAGCCATTGAAACACATGGTACCCTTGCGAGATCGCTCGTGACCGCCGGTTCAAATCCGGCCGACCCCACCATTCTAGTGGGTTTAATTTCTAGAGCATTTTCTTTTTCTGCTGCTATTTACTGCTTCGGGAGCGCAAACATGGAATTGAAAGCATTCGCGGCGCTCGGAGGAAGATCTTTCTTCCCAAGCGTCTTACTTTTGTGAGCTCTTTGTTAGTTCAAGCAAGCGTTGAAACTGCCAATTTTCGCTCTTTATCCACTGCATCGAAGGAATTTGTTGCCCTGTAGATGGCCTGCAAGGCGTAGGTGCGGCACCTAAGGAATGAGTGCGGACATGTGCGGTCGCGACCGCTTGGCCAGCGGCACGCGCCGCGGAGCGGGCGGAGTCATCCTCTCTGACTTCACGAGCAGCTGCGTGAGAGGCAAGCGCAGCTTTGCGAATATCGGACTTCTCAGAGATTCCCCCATCAATCCATGCCCTCAGTGTTTTCACAGCGTTTCGAGGGCGAGGATCTTCTGGATGCTTTTCCTCAAAGTACGGCATGACGCGCTCAACACAATCGATAGCCCAGACTGCTAGTGTCTTGTGGTCAGCTTTCTTCTCAAGCTGTACTATTGAATCATCGGGATGTGTAACAGAGAATCTTGCCTTTCGCATATTGTTAGATTTCTAGTTTCTTCGCCATCTATTACCAGCAGTTGCTCTTCTAAAATCGAAAGTGTGCGAGTAGTCCCGTTTACAAGAAGCGGATTCTATCACAATACTTTCAAGTTGATATGGTTCGGATGCTTTCGATCCCTGGATATGAAACCCAACTCCGAATATTTGGTATATTATCCGATTGCTATCGTAAGTCAGGTACCGTCAAGATAAGGCTGATGGCACTCTCTCCTTGAATGTCTCATGAGGTCTTATGTGATTGTACCAGTACGCGAATAGATGCAGGAATTTGGATATGCGCTC
>JAJPHP010000007.1 GCA_021325255.1 Nitrososphaerota archaeon
CTTGCTCCAATTCCTGTCGTCTGACATGCCGTGAGATTGGGCGCCTCAGTACAAGCACACTTGAGACAAAATTAGTAGACTACGTGCTTGAATCGTGCAACACAGCATCATTGTTCGATTCCGAATTCACATGCAAAATTACAGGTACTCAGATCCGACATGAGGGAGCGCCCAGGCCGGGAGACATGATAGTGAGTTAAAATCCCATGCAGAAATAACAGTTGCGCTATCGCAGGCTATGCTGCAAAATTTTAGGTGCTCTGGTTTCTGATTACCATAAAGCAACCCCAAGTCAGGCGACGAAGCGAATTACAATATCGACCTGGTGATTCTGCTAAAAAGTAATTTGCAGCTACCTTACTTCAGTTCTTCGCGGCAGCTGAGTGAGTCTTCTATCTTGGTCTGCCAGAGCCTCAAGAATTGGCATATTTTCTTCCATAGATTCGACTGCCAGCTCCTTGACCTTCTTGAGCGGAAGGTCATTCATCATTCTATTTCACTTTCCAAATTTATGATCACTGGACGGGTCTTAAATATTTTCTTAACCACACAACCAGATCATCAAGCGATTCCACCCCAGTGGCTACTTTACCGAGGATGGTTACTACCTCGCGGGGCTCAACAGCAGCAATCTTGTAGCCATTGGCTCTCAGAAAGACATCGGCGGCTTCAAAAGCTGTTCGTTTGTTCCCGTCTAAGAAAGGATGGTTTGTAATTAAGCACCACATCAAATATCCGGCTTTCCAAACGAGTGCATCAAACAAGTTTGGCTCATTGTGCAGGTCTTGTAACGTTTCAACACAATAAGAAAGTCCTCCTTCGTAGAGAAATCCTGTTCCGCTCTCCTTCATTTTTCGCAGTATAAGATCGTGTATTAGGGACACGGCCTCTGTTGTAAGGTATCTCAAGACTTCTTTAGATGACCAATTCAAGATTGATAATAGAGGTTACGGAATGATGACTAGCCATCTCAAGAACTGCGGCTTCGAGTATTATTTAGTATGGAAAGGATCAAGCCGCTAATAGTCAGGGTAACACGATGTCAAGTCGACATAGTCTACAAAAAACGTAGACTGGCTCGGATTGCTCCCTTATCATTCTGGTGGTTAGATTCCAGTGAACCCAGATTGCGAGATTCTTGTAGCCCATGTCATTAATGTCATAATTGTCATTTTTTAAAGGCGACAGAACTTCCATATTAGGCAGAATTCAAAACAACAATGAGAAAAGCAGGAAGTTTCGGAATCGTCAGCTTTGCCTTCACTTGAGCTTTAAAGACTTACTCTTTGTTCAATTTACCGAGTAGGAACCAGAGAATGTCTCAGAATCAGATCACTACTTACGATTTCAATAGGTTTCTAACGTATCCTGTTGCGTACACGAGTCACAATCCAGTGAGGGGAGCTGACGTCGCAGCTCTTTTGAAAACAATGGCATCAAAGCTGAAGAAGAATGCCCCATTGCTTGAAGCGACCAGATTTTCAAACAATCCAATTTCTGACTTCAAAGAATATCAAACATATCATAAGAAACTCGAACGTATTCACACGCAGGTTGAGGCTAAATGCCGGACCAAATATGCAGCGATTAAGCTGCTGTCTGTTCCAAATTGGCGCAACAAGGGATCCAAAATGGTCGAAGAGGATTTTGCTGAACAAGTTTTGCAGATCATGAAAGTGTTGAATAGTTTCGATGAGAAGTACCAAGTGAAGGACGCAAAGATTTCGCCGCCGCTCAAGAATTTTCTCATATGCCAATTCTACTCTTCTGTGTATGAGCTTGCAGGAAAGAAACTTTTGTGTGCAGCAAACGCAATTTCGGGACGAAAAAATATCAAAGACATTGGAAAAGCGGTCAATGTTCTTGCTAGCCCACACCACTTGTACTTCAAGAAGCACTTTGATAATAAGCTCCGAAACGCAATATTTCATCAAAACTATATCGTAGATGAGACTAAGACGCCACCACTAATGCAGTATACTAACATATGGAGCAATAAGACGATGACCGTAATAGGGCGTCTAAAGACCACGGATCTTGAAGAGGTTTACAAGAAGACTGTCGTGATTCTTATGTTTCTGATAGCTTCGCTCCACATAGTTGCTCTGAAGCATTCAGAAGCATACCAAGAAGCGCTAACAAAGGCCGGATTCTGATAGAGGAGTCGCAACGATCAGATAGAGCGATTTGATATAGATATTCGATGCCAGCCTCATTTTGAGCCAAAAGTAGTAGAAAAAAGACCTCGCTACAATGGCCAGTAGATCTTAGAAAGTGGGAGAAGAGAGCGGGCTTCTGAATCGAAGCTATCATAGTATTGAGTAACCAATTCGACGAGATCATCGAGATCAAGTAAACGAACTCGGTACTGGGCTCCATTTGACTCTTCCATGGCCGGTTTCGTGAATCCGCCGCTGGAAACGTAAAGGCCATTCATACCTGCCCTGACTTTGCCAATGAAACTTGACATTTCTTCCCTACTGACCTGTCCTTTTCTATGCTTAACCTGAACGATGATCCTTGGTTCTTTCATGAAAAGCCCGTCGGGCGATGCTTCAACGTCAATCCCCTTGTCCGTTCCTGGGAGAGAAACAGTAGTCTTGTACCCCATTGCTCTCAAGAGGCCAGCCACTAGGTCCTGAGCCTCGTAAGCATCCAGTTCTGCGATTTTGTCCTTTATGAATTCGGCAGCTTTCGCTTCCACGTCTAGCTTTTCTTCTTCGAGCTCCTCTCTATCAACTGGTTCCGCTTTTTTTGCCCGCTTGCTATCCATCAGACTGAGCAGTTCCTTCTCTGCTTCTTCGGGTACCCGGAATAGGGTTGAAATCGCTCCCAAACTATTTTTCGTAGATGTAGTCAACATCTCTCTAGGGATTTCCCGTGTCCAATTCACTGGCCTTGTCTGATGATACTCAAATTTAGGATCATATTTGTAATCACCGACAATTTCACCCACCCAGTATTTTCTGTTCCTAGAGTCAAAAGTGGTGACTCTTTCTCCTTGCTTCATTACTTGTATGAACTTGATCAACTCATTAGCCCAAATTTGCAGTCGCCTTGGTTTCTCCTGGGGATACTCTTGTATCATCATCTCTCTTATTTGATCGGCTTTGAGATCGGAGAGGTCTCGATCTCTCAACCAACCGACAGCTACAACACGCTTTTCTTTGAACTGTTCGAATAGGCGACCTTTTTCCCCTGCTCTCACTGACCACATCATTATGAGATCCCTTGATATTCTAACGTTATTTTAAGATTGTAAAGGTCGAAAGACTGCAGATCGTCCAGGATGTAATAGGAGTGAACTGATTTTACAGATTAATGTTGATGGGATGGCTCTCATCTTGCATAATGTGGATGAATCCAGCACCAGCAGATTCTGGTCAACTTCACTTCCGCAGGAGCAGATTGAGTTTCCACATTATCTTGAATCCCTGCTGACTGCCTTAGTATTTCTCTCGCTTTCTCCAAAAGCTTTCCCTCTTTTCTCGCGTTTTGCATCGCGGTCACAACAGCTTGCCTGTTTGATTGATCTCTGAAAAGTGCAGCAAGTTCTTCTCCATCTGCTGTTCCTGAATTTGCAAGATCGTTGTAGATGTCTCGAATTACTCGAGTAGGTCTGGGCGGTACCCCGGCAAGAGCTCTTTCTCTATTCACCTGAACTTCGAGTTGTTGCTTCAACTCTTCCTTCATGTCTCTCATTCGTCCAACTAAAGAAGTATAATCGATGCTTTCTCCGCTGTTCTGAATTTCGCCTTCCATGATTGTATCAACAATATCAGTGGGAGATGTGACGAGCTCTTTCTTTTGATCATAGTACTTTAGTCTCCAGTAGAAATCATTGCCATCGCTAAACAAAATAAACAGACCATCTCGGTTGAGCCCTTTCTTTATGGCACCTATCCCATTTGGCAACTATGACTCTACCCTATAAGGCTAGAGCCGATTTTTCACTGTTCTTCGTACTGTGCAGTTTTTAACTGAAGGGCTAGCAAGCAACTATTCGAGGATATATTCTATTACCTCATTTTCCTTGTCTTTCGCCCTTACGAAGCGCTTTCCTTATTCAGTGAACGGGGATTTTTGTCCTCATGCCAAATGCCAAGGATTTAGCTCTTCGTAAGTTATATTCCGCTTCAGCATCCAAAATGCGTACGAGACCAACTTTCTCGCGACAGCAATGAGGGCTTTTTCTCCTCTCTTACACCTTAACTTCAGATAGAATTCCTTTAGGCGAGGATCCTTTTTGATGGCTGCTCTCGCACATTCGATCATGTTCGTCTGAGCCACTTGTTGCCTGTCTTTGTTATGTGGCCAGTAAAAGAAATGTCTCCTGTCTGATGAAGCGAGGGAGCTAGTCCAAGATCTGCGCACATATGCTTTGAATCAGGGAAGCGGTTTATGTCTCCTATGTGAGAAGCGAGGAAGAGAGCTGTGTAAGGAGCTGTGCCGGGAAGAGTGTCGAGAAGCTTTGCCTTCTCGTCCATTGCTACGGTCCGGGCGATTTCCTCATCTAACCTTTTCACAATTGATTCGACGAGTTCGAGCTCATCGAGCCTTATGTCTATTTCACGAAGAGATAATGCACTCAATTTCTTTTGTCCTTCAGGTCCGAACGGCTTTTCTCCTCTTGCTTCAACCCCCTTGATTCCCTTCCTCTTCAAGAGCCACTTGATTGT
Source organism: Nitrososphaerota archaeon (assembly GCA_021325255.1). The sequence continues at coordinate 4,680 of JAJPHP010000007.1, forward strand.
AACTTTGAGCTGCGCCCTGCGGAGGCCATACTTCACCCTGTCGTTAATGAGAAACCTCTCTTCTCTTGTGGCTTGATCAGGAAGATAAGACAAGGGGAGATAGTTTGTCCTCAATAGTTCGCCTAATACTTTCGCATCTGTCTTGTCGTGCTTGAGCTTAGACTTTGCAATCAGGTTGACGGTTTTTGGATTGGCTACTGAAACGACGCAGTTTGCAATTTGCGATAATTTATCGTACACCGGATAGATGAATCCGACAGATTCTACTGCGACGCGTTTCTCTCCTGGAAGAGATTCTATGAATCTTTGAAGAGCTGCTGTGGGCAATCTCTTCTCTTGGAGAAGAGAGCCGGAAGGATCAAAGACCGCGATCTGAGATTCTCTTTCATGTATATCTACTCCAACATAGCGTTCATGGTCGTTACTCATGCTCCTTGATTTTGTCTTCTTGGTTATCAATTAGAGTCATAGGAATCAGTAATTGATTTTCTCATCCTAAAGGAGGAAAGGGACATATTTATGTCCGATAAAGTTTGAGCGTGTTGAGGGGGATACCTGTCGAGTTATCCAAGGTGTCTGAGGAGTAAACCATGGCAACATCATTCACGCATCCAATCTGATTCAATTTCTTTTGAGTCTCCGAAAGCTCAAGAGGAGTTGCAAAGGAACAGAAATACGATGAACTCCCTTTAACCACTCTAAAGACAGCGAAGTAGTTTCCATTTAGTGTTGCGTCCAAAATGGGGTCAACACGAGAACGGTTTGTTTCATCAAACGCCACAATCATTACCGCGAAAAGTGAATCCCGTATTTGAATCGTATTTAACACCGGTTCGAGTTGGAACACGCCCCCTGATGCAAGCTCTTGAATGCGCTTGGTTACTTTTCCCCGCGTTACTCGGAGTTTCTTTGCCAATTTTGCAACTTTGATTAGCGGATCGTGTCGCATTATTTCGATCATTCGCAGCTCGAAATCACGCAGAAGGTGTTGACGGTCTAAAACTGGAGATCTAGTTCTTAGTTTTTGCATCACTGTAAAATCACCGCAGATCTCCTTCAACAATCTTAACTTCCGATCTAGATCATCCTCCCCAATATGGAGTATATGCAAATTTGTAACCCTGTCTTGCGAAGAGCTAGTCACGAGAAAACCATACTTGACTAAATTGGGTTGAGGTAAAGGCTGAATCATGTGTACAGTTTCAAGAAAATCGAAAAGCTCAATTTTCTCAGCTATTTTCTTTTGAAAGGCATCTGTACATTGTACTGGAACAATTGTCTCTTCGAGCCCCAGCGCAGCAGGAGTTATTGTGAGCCTGAGGTGCTTGATTACTCCAGTTGAATACAAGGAATCGAGCCTGATTCTGACGCTTTTTGGGGAAACTTGAAGTTTCTTTGCAATCTCCCAATATGTGGGCCTAGAAGCTAGGCCCCCCTGAGGCCACTGTAAACACCTCACTATTTTTAGGCTGAGATTATCCATTTCTCGCTAAGCAGGAACGCAATATAAATGATTGATTTTTAGTATTTTTCGAGCAAAACTTCCCCAAAGAGTCCAGCTAGACTCAAATTAATTCTCCCGGCCGCATTTTGGGTAGCTTAACAGTCTAGCAAGAGAAGCAAGAGGGAAAAACAACGACTTGGACGATCAACCACCTCAAGGACAAGTTGCGATTGGAACCAAAATAAAAGAAGCTGGACTTTCTGGAGCGATTCTATCCTTTGGCGGTACTATCTGGCTTGCCCTTGGTTTTATTGGATTGGAGGGCTTTGGCGGATATGTCCCATTCATATGCGTTTTGATCGCCGGAGTTTCTTTGGTTTCCATGAACCTTAGAAATTACTTCATAGGGAAAAAGTTGCCTCAAAGTGAGTCAAATTTCTCAAAGAACAGGAAGACATACCTTCTCGTAAATCGTCTTCAATACGGTGGGTTGATCTTAACTTTGATCATTACAAATGTTTTGAAAGAGGAACTATTCTTAATGCCAGTGATAGGAGTGATAGTTGGATTACATTTCATTGGGCTTCGAAATGTGATCTCAAAGACTCCCGCGTATCTCAAAGGTTTAATTTTGATCGCTGTCTCAATACTAAGTGTCCTATTATTGCCAAGCAAGTTCACGTTTGGTATGCCCATAGATCATCAATTCATAATATGGGGCCTTGTTCCTGGAATCGTTGCAGCAGCAACTCTTTGGTCTGATGCAACGAGAGCGCTAGCAAGAGGACTCTCTCTGGTGCGAGCAACTCGAAAGTGAACCATGAGAACCGCACCTCTTTCAAATATCCAAACGGAAGAGAAATAGACTATATGATACCATCGTATATCAGTAGGGTTTAACAAGTCTCTCCACGCTCAGAAAATATTTTCCTAGCGCCAGACCCTGCTTGAGATCATGGATAAGGTGAAGTTGCAGCAGCAGCAAACGGAGAAAACAATTCGACCCAAGCAAAGGCCGAAGGCTTAGAGCTTTTGATTTGCAATGAAGGCCTCCACTATGCTTCTAAACTCCGGGCTCTTGAAGAGTTTTGCCATCGCATCGTCCGTGTGCTCCTGCGCAGCTTGAAGTGTGATTGCAGTCTGCAAATCGAGCGGCGCCCCACATCTTGAACAGAACTTGTTCGTTGGAGGATTGATCTCGTTACACCTCTCGCATTGAAGAGGCTTCAACGGATGCCCCTCCTGATTCACTTCATTTTCCGTTTTGATTCCGTTTAGTTTGAATAGCGCATTGTCAACGTTGCGTCCAGAGAGATGAACATAGACTGCGGGCATTCTCGAACCCGGTATCCATCCCAGATATTCGTTCATCTGCGCCTCAGTAAAGACGTTGGCAAGCGTAGAAGCTCTTGCGTGTCGGAAAGAGTGGGGATTCACTCTCTTTTTGATATGGCAGCGCGCTGCTGCCTCGTTCAGCATCTTCCTGCAAGTTGCGTACTCTAGCCTCAGGATTCGCCCATCTCCCTCCAGATTGGTCCATAGAGGCGCATCAGGATCATCGCTCGCTGGGTGGTGGTTCATCCACTGGGCGAGGGCCTGGGCTGAGAAAATAATTCTGACCCTCCTGCCTCCCGTCTTACCAGCCATGATCAGGATTGCACCGTATTTGTCGAAGCGGACGGAGCCGACGTTAAGAGAAAGGACTTCACCGATTCGCCCTCCAGTTTCGTAGATTAATAGGACCAGAGCGGGATCTCGCGGGTTAGGGCACGATCTGCCATGAGCCTTATTTCGTCTTCGGTCAGAAGATCCTCTGGAAGTAGAGAGTGATTCATCGTCCTGTCATTCTTGATCCACTTGACCTCGACCGGATACTCCTTTGAATCATCCATCCCCCTCAGCCATCGATAGAAGCACTTTATGCACTGCTTGTCGGTGTGCTTTGTTTCGTAGGCGGTGTCCTCGTCCTCGATCTTCGAGACTACGTCGATGATGTCCTCCTTGAGCGCATCTTCGAAGAGCTTGCCGCTTAGGAATCTCGAAAGTTTCCGAAGGCAGTAGATGTATCGGGTCTGCCTCGGAACGCTGAGCCCTTGAGCTGCTCTGTATTTCATGTATGAGCGGATAAGCTCCTTGTTTCTTGGAAGTAAAGCCGTGTCTTCATCTAACGCAGCAAGAGCAGACTTGAGTCTTTGCTCATAATGATGGACTTCGTATGCACTGACCCGCTGGTGCTTTAGCGTGGCCTGCTGCTGAGTTCTTTGCCCTTGTCGCAATCTAAGAATTTGTAAAGGGATGTCAGGGATTTGAACCTTAAGTTAAGCGCCCAGGCCGAGCGTCTAACTCTAGGTTCGGCGCTCTGACATTGTGAAGGAAAATTTCACTGGCAGTTCCTCAGCCTCTGTGGAATTAGTTGCCGAAAAGATATAATTTAGATAACGATGTTTGAGTTTGACTTACTCTGTTATGGACTCTACCCTTAGGTTGTAGATCCTATCTCATTGGTAACTTGGCCCCAGCCTCTTTGAGCGAGGAACTTGTTTCTCAACTTGAGGAATGGGGTCTCTAGGTTTCGAAAAGACAAGCTTGCGACGTAAAGAGATAACGCAAAGGAGAGGGGAGCCCAAATTAACAATGGCACGCCTAGCTGGTAGAGCCCAATTTCGATAGGAAGATGCCAAGTGTATGAACTATAGCTTATTTTTCCTGCGAAAATCGCCGGGCGGTTATCAAATATTCGCCGAATTCTTGAAGTCTGCGGCGAAACCAAAACGAAGTAAATCAATGCGCCATATTCAAAAGCAAAGATTATCCCTGGCATTGCTTGCTTATTATTGTCTGTTGAATAGATCGAACCGATCACAAATTGTGTTGCCAATAATGAAATAACTGAAAGAAATGCTAGTGTAGACGAACTTAATTTACTTGAATGCAATTTTCGGATTCTCTTGTTTGAGTAGAAGTTGGCAAGAGTGATCCCTATCCCGAAGTGACCGAAATAACTTGGATACTGCCACAAGAAAAAGGCCACATTATCCGAAGCGTAAAAATGAACTACCGCGAGCCTATATACTATTGTAATCAATAGGCAAGCAGGGAGTGAAATCTTCCACCTCTTTTTCATGAAGAAAAAGGAGAATATCGGAAGGGTGACATAGAACATTTCTTCGATGACGAGAGTCCAGTTCACGCCATTTATTGAGTTGAATGTCGTGGGTGAGAAGCTCTGCGCAAAAAATAAGCTTGCAATCAACTGTTGAAGGGTCCCATAATTTGAGAGCAAAAGGACAGATCCGCAGACAAGAATGCTAAGATAATAGACTGGAAAGATCCGAAAAGCCCTCTTAACATAAAAGGCCCTGAGGTCGACCTTCGGCGAAGAACTCATGAATGGGATAGATAGCAGAAACCCACTAAGAACAAAGAAAAAATCGACACCGCTGTTCCAAGCGTAAACAAATGGCGGGAATCCCAGGTCTCTGATTACGCTGCTTATCGTGAAAAAATGAAAGATGATTACGCCGACACTAGCATATCCCCTCATGCCCGTTATTTCTCGTATCTCCTTATTCAATCTGGAAGAAATTCGGAGGGATGAACGGGCTTCTCATAACGGATTGTCCAGACTTTTTCACATTGTTTTATCCAGATGTTAGAAGCGCTTACTGTCCGCAGTACATATATCACGACGCGGGTTTTTTGGCTTCATCATGACCGAGGAAGAAGGAAAGGGACCCGCATCAATGGAAACTGAGATCGATAAGGAGAAGCTTTCAGATCTGTCAGAGGTCTATCGTGTTCTAAAGCAGGATGCGAAGGATATGCTCTTTGATCTCTTGGAAGGAGTATCACTTTGGAGATCCACGGCTCGCGTAATGTTCTTTTTCTCAGCTGTCTCTCTCTTGATTGGAATAATCGCAGTTTGGGGCGTAACTACAAGCACGGGCTTGGGAGCAATCTTTCTTGGGCTGCTGGCAATTTTCTTATTTGGACTAGCAACAGTCACAGCCTTCTTTGGAATCCGTTATCGACGCAAATATCGCAATCTGCGCGAGAAATACTCTGAACTTTACGAATCGGCTATCAAATTAGGTTGAGGAACTCCCTTAATGTCCTCCTCGCTTCCTCGTGTATCAGCGAAGATTCTTCAGTATCTGGATAAGATCGATGAAGGGTCGGGCAGGGCAAAGAGAATGGATTTTCTAAGAATAGCTGGAAATGAGGCTATCCTTAACGATTGGGTGGAATACCTAATTCAGTGCAACTTGATTAAGGCGGAAACATTTGACGGAAAAAGAAGCTATCTAAAGACGGAAATGGGTGAAAAGCTTCATGAAGTACTAAAGTACCACAGCTATCTGGGACCTTTAATGGGAGACCTCAGTCGAAATAGGCGGAAGCCGAAGTGAACTCAAACCGAAAAAACTGAGAACGAGTTAGGCGGGGAAAATAATGCGCCCAGGCCGGGCACAGAAACCCCCCGGGTTCAAATCCTAGGGTAAAGAGCAGCCTAATTGACAAGGCGATCACTATTGGTGCAGAGTGCACAGCCCTTCAGGATTTGGATTTTATGATTGTAAGAAAGCGTACTTGATCTTCCCGGCTATCTGAATACTTTCAGACTTTACGTCAGGTTTGGGAATAAATTCGCCTTTGTGGGGCAAAAAGAGCTCCGCTTTTCCTAAAAATCATCCTTTGAAAATCAGGAAAAGAGGAAAATATTTGGACCGCTACAGAGGATTCTTTTAGGACTTGGATTCAGCTGATGCGTCATCTTTCTTGGAGATCCCACCATTTTTTTGGAATCCTTCGGCTTCCATTGTAAATAGCAGTCATCCTAAGTATGTGGTATTGAAAGAAAGTGTTAATAGTTTCAAGCCGCCCAGAGTCCAAGAGTAATCTCAATGGCAAAATACGAATGCTGCGGCCTCATGTATGATGACTCCGAGAAGCTTACATCGCACATGCGAAAGGATCACAACGTTGCGCAATTCGACGTCGCTCTTGCTTGCTGCGGAACGACCTTCGTGGAATCGAAGCAACTAAGTGAACATATGAAAGTGGTTCATCGAATCGACATGGGCGTTGAAATTTAGGCGATCCTACTTTTCTCAGACATCTCGCGCTCGAGCTTTCTGGGCCACATCGGCGAGGCGGATGCCCACATCCACTCGAAGAGATCGTAGCACCATCTCTGGAACTCTGAGGAATATCCGATAAACCCTGAACTGAGATCAAGTTTGCCCTCTACGTCGGGGAAAACCACGCCTGCTACTTTTTCATTCAAAGCTATTCCCGCCCAAATTGTTTCGGCAAACCTAAAGTCCGCTCGGCCTCCCACTATCTGCCGCGCCCTAATCACAGCACCTGCTGTAGTGGTCGAGGGCAGAAGGACCCGTATCGGTGTATTTGGTTCGAATTGTTTTGTTATGAACCACGGGAGAGGCTCGTCTATGCTCCACGAGAAGTAGTTCTCTGCCATTCCCAAAAGATGCTGGCATTCGAGCAGCACGTTTGCGACGTGATCTTGAAATTTACCTTCGGACAGCTGCCCGATCCGAAAGAGCAGATCAATCGGAAGACAGGATATGTTATGTGTCAAGAAATACTTTCTGTGCCGGGACACGAAATCCAATGAGGGCAGGATCTGAGAGATCAAACTGCCGTACGGCGTAGTTTGGTATGTTCCATCTGACGTCTTTTCGATGAGCCTACAATCGACGAGACGCATGAGATGCTTGGAGGTTTCTTGCACTGAAGCGGACAGGCGCTTAGCCAGCTCGGTCAGCCTCAGATCATCGGCTCTAATCTCTGCGAGAAGTTTCAACCTGTCCCCGTTTGAAAGAGTGAAAAACAACTCGTACGTTTCCTCCCGCGACGCTCCACTTTCTCCCAAATGCGATCACTCTTGAGCAATCTGGCTGTTCATGTTTCAACCTTATGGTGTAATTTCCACTCACTCGTTGAGGAGAGTTTAACACAACGGGGTCAGTAAGTGGTTCCTTAAGGAATTAAGTCCAAATGCCTGCAATAGATCAAGAGAAGTTGAACGAGTTCGTAGGAAAGTTCGCGAGCGATTTTGGTGCGTCGCTGCACGCGTCCACCGTAATACTCGGAGAAAAACTGGGCCTCTACAAAGCGATGGCCGAAGAAGGGAAACAGATCTCATCACAAGAGCTGGCTTCCAAAACCGGAACGAGAGAGAGATACTTGCGCGAGTGGCTAGCCGCGCAGGCCGCCGCAGGATACGCCATGTATGACGCGGATACAAACAAGTACTGGTTGACGCCGGAGCAGGCTTTCACGCTTGCCGACGAAAACAGTCCGGCATACCTTCCAGGGGCATTCTTTATCGCCTCAGCACTATTCAAGGACGAGCCAAAAATCACAGACGCGTTCAGAACCGGCAAGGGAGTCGGCTGGCACGAGCACGACGGGATTCTATTCAAGGGAACTGAAAAGTTCTTTCGGCCGGGGTACGTCGCAAACCTTGTCCCATCTTGGCTGCCCGCGCTGGACGGCGTCGTCGCCAAGCTACTGAGGGGGGCGAGAGTCGCGGATATCGGGTGCGGGCACGGCGCGTCGACGATAATAATGGCGAAGGCCTTTCCCAATTCGTCATTCGTAGGATATGATTATCATGAGCTGTCGATCCAGGTAGCCCGGAGAGCTGCGGAAAGAGAAGGCTTCGAGTCCCAGATAAAGTTCGAAGTTGCTGATGCAAAATCTTTTCCTGAAGAGAACCTGGATCTCGTAACGATATTTGACGCGCTCCACGATATGGGCGACCCGGCAGGAGCTGCAAAACATATCTACCGCTCGCTGAACCCGGACGGGACCTGGATGATTGTAGAGCCCATGGCAGGGGAGACGACAAGGGATAATCTGAACCCCGTGGGGAGGATCTACTACAGCGCGTCAACGATGCTCTGCACACCTGCGTCCATTTCCCAAGAAGTCGGACTGGCGTTAGGCGCTCAGGCGCCAGAATCGGAAATCAGGAAGGTCATCCGAAGCGGAGGGTTTACGAGATTCAGGCGGGCGACGCAGACGCCGTTTAACCGAGTCTTCGAGGCGAGGCCTTAAAGAAGAGGGTGAGTGTTTTCTTCCCAACATGATCATCATCTGGAAAGGAGACTACGAAGGCACTAACTTGAAGGAAGATCTCGTGAGATTGCACAAGGTGCAGCTTAAGATACGGGAGAAAATAGGCGGAAAGCTCGACGGCCCTTACTTCCCGCAGGATGCCTCAGTCCTCCACGTGTATCACGTGGAAGAGTACGAATGGTTAAACAAAGCGGGTCGGATCTATTTTTCTGAAGTGGCCCAGCAGAATCTCCCCTTTGTTCCAAAAAGTTATGAAGTCTGCGTAACTCCAGAAGAATTTTTTGGAAACTGAGGACAACAATCGAATCAATGATCCTTCGGAATCCATTTTTGGTTCCGAAGAGGAGATATGTCTTCGGCATGTTTCGGATAATTGGGTCGTGAGACTAATTTTGGATGTTAGAGCATTAGTCTTACCATACCTTGGGAGTTTCATCCACTTCTCGCATATGCCGCTCGTTCTCGTCGATGTTTACATCTCCTAGCCGAATGTTCAGCGGCTCCTCTATACGAAAGCCACCATCGAAGTCAACTGCGATGAATACCTTGTCTCTGAGTTTTTCCATCTCCGAGCTCATTACTTCGACTTCGCGAGAGGTTAGATGTCTGGTTGAATAGTATCTTAGAGTTTAACGTGAGTGTTAGTTCAGGAGACCTCATCAAGAAAGTATCTCGATTATCTTCTTGTTTGCTTTCTTGAAGTCGCGCCTCAGCTCGATTTATGGCGTCCCAAGCTGGTCAATTGATTTGGTTATTCGCTTTTTGTTGAGGCCCCCTATAGCTTCCAGAAACTCTGTATACCTTGCTATCAGCGTCTTGTCCTGATGGCTGAAAGGTGCCCCTCTTGACGACCCTTAGTTCGCTTACTAGTTTCTTTTCGTAGAGGTGTACATCATTCATATTATGTAAAAGCGGAGTAGGATTTGAACCCATGGGAGTAGGCGCCCAGGCCGGGATTTGAACCCGGGTCGCGAGAGTGACACTCAAGGCAGCCGTAGCTTTGAACAAACTGCTGTCTCACATACTCATCGGCACCGAAGTAACCGAGTTGTACGATCTCGAAACTTGGAATCTCTATACTACCTGGGCCTAAAGTTTCAATAGACATTCGATTTTAGTGGATTTAACGCTTTACTTGCGGTTTGCAAGAATTTGAGACACACCCCCATTTAGACGACAATTCGACCCGAATCCATAATCAACGTGTACTTGTCAGAGTCATTCCCTGCTCGGCTCAATCTCAGATGAACCACGGACTTCCGGAGTTGAATCCTTTGGCGGCCATCGATTATTCCTCATATCTGTCAACTTTTGAGCATTTTCAGATGAATGAAGGTATTCCTTCAAAGTACGCCGGGTCTGAATCCAAACCATAGCTTCATGCGCCTTCTTTTTCTTGGTGACCAGGAAGGCCACGATCCTCTGCAAGAACAATAGAACATCTTGGATTCTTGCTGTAGACAGCTTGAAACAATCAGAGGTGTTGGGCTCTAATCCGATGCTTTGTAAATCCTCATGAAAGACACAAGCCGCATAAGATACTCTAATCATTCACGATTTGAGTTGGCTATTGAAACCAAGGCAATTCTCGAGGATGTTCCTTGCCTTCGATCTTTATGAATTCCATAGTAAATTGTACCTTCGGTGCCGATTGCGCATGCAACATATGCCGCTTCCAAGTCTGATAGCTGCAACGTAGATTGTGGAAGTAGCAACGTCACATCAATCAGGTCAAGCCAAAAGGATTATACAAATTTGTTTGCAGAAGTGATTGGACCGCAAATCCATAACAGAGTACGATACTCTTCAAAATGTGCGCATGTTTCGAAGCTGAATCCCAAGCGGTCAATGAGTGCAGGACCTGCCAAAGCCAGCTTAAGAACTCCTTGTACTACCCACAGGCGTAAGCAATAGAATCTTCTTATGCGTTGCAACCCGCTCTGAGAGATGCCAATCTAATGCTTTACCTTCCGTAAATCTTCTCTCTTCTTCGTCTTTCGAAGAATCGAGTAAGCCACTAACAAGAATTGACACCGATAGAAGGAAATGATGATCCCTCACAAAGCACTTCTTTGTTGCCTCTTTTTGTGCTTCGTAGACCACTGCTTCAACAAAGGAAAAGTACTGTCAACACTTAAATCGGATACGAGGCAATGCTCGAGGACTACTACAGAGATTCCAGACTTCCCTTTTTTTGCGAGCACAGGAGAAGAAAGATAATTTCATAATTTGCTGCAAACGGTAAGAATCGTTTCAGGCATTCCGGGTTTTGACACTCTCCTCGAAGGCGGCCTGCCTCGTGGTAACGTGGTAATCCTCGCTGGCCATCCGGGAGTTGGTAAGACGACTTTTTGCTCTCAGTTCCTTTGTTATGGCTCTGCCCAGCTAGGCGAGCGCTCGCTGTACGTTACATTCTCGGAGATCAAGCCGAAGCTATTAAGGAACATGAGGCAGTTTGGCTTCGACCTGCAGGGTCTTGAGATGAAGGGGCTGTTCCGCATGGAGTTCATCCAGCTCAGTGGGCAGAACAGTGTCGAGCCCGCAATCGACCAGATTGTTAGGGCTATAGACGAGTTCCATCCGTCAAGGCTCGTGATGGACTCGGCTTCTTCTCTAGCACTTGCAATCTCGAGTGGGCGCTATGATGTCATACTCATGCTCCAGTCGCTGTTTGCAAAGCTCGGGGCCTACGAAGACCTCACGTCCATCCTCGTTGCGGAGATGTCCTCCGGCACAGACCAATTCGGCAACGGCATCGAGGAGTTCATCTCGGACGGCATCGTCGTGGTCAGGCTGAGGACTCGTGGTAAGACCAAGGTAAAGTCGATTGAAGTAAGGAAGATGCGCGGAACCTCTCACTCGACTAAGAGCGTGCTACTCGAGATAACCGAAAAGGGGATCGAAATAGATCCTGACATCGAGCTCACGAGTTAGTAGGAGGCACTTGGTAGAATGGCGGTTCAGAGCAAGACAGATTTCCTCATAGTAGACGACAGCGAGTCCATACGCCTCCTTATTTCGAGGATGCTTCGGACGCTCGGGTACGAGAACATCTTCCAGGCCTCTACGGCAAAGCAGGCCCTTGCCACCTTCAAGGAGAGGATGGAGCAGTCAAAGAGCACAATCGTCCTTTTGGACATCAACCTCCCCGACCTCTCGGGCGACATCGTGGCGAAGAAGATACTCGCGATGAACAACGCGACGAAGATAATCCTGATCACCGCAGAGGACAGGACCGAGGAATTGACTATGGAGGTCATACGCCACGGAGCTTTCGGCTACATACAGAAACCCGTCCGCCTCAGCACCTTGAGAGATATCTTGGAAGGGCTGTAGCAGGGACGGAGATTGCTCTAAACAGCGCTACAGTCACTTTGAAATTATCGCTTCGGTTTGGGACTTCCACGTTTCATAGTCGGCGTGAATCGCCCTCCCAAGGAAGCGACTGCGAAGTTCTCTGAGCGAGCCCAGTTTCTTCAGAGCATGGTTGTATCTTGCGTAATGGGGCCGGAGCAAATCCTTGTCCGCAAGGTAAATCGGCTCACGCCTGAAATTCGCGTCCCTGAGGCCTGAAACTACTATACTCATCGTCTCTTCGGGCGAGGCGCGGAAGAAGTACGTCGCGTGCCCCTTCTCGTTCGATCCAAAGGCTACGACTTGTCTCTCCTTGATCGGGACTAGCAGGTAGAGATAGTTTGAGACGATCTTCTTCACTCCGACGAGCGAGCCGCTGGTTTCTTCGAGTGAGAGAAGGTAATCAATGGACCGGTACATGTCCTCACCTTCGGTGCCTATCTGCGCCTCGAAGGATTTTGCAAAATCCGGAGCAATCCTACGGATCTCATCCAGTCTGACGGCGCCGCCATCCACCATGACCTTTGATAACGTTAGGGCGCTGGTGAACGAGATTGTCGGGCATATTTCCCTGATGAGAGAGGAAACCTCGCCCTGCAGCTGGCGATTTGCGCCTTGGAAGGCTTTCACAAACCCTTCGTAATTTTCGCCGAGCAGGGAGATAGTTACTTTCCACTGCCTGCCTTTCGGGCCCTGCTCCATTATCGAAAACTCTGCAGTGTAATCTTGGAACTTGGACGAGGTTATTTCGGACAAGCGGGCAACTTCCATCCTCTTTCCACTATCTTGGAAAATCCCGAGCCTTGTCTTGTAGACTCGAATCTCTCCTTCATCCACACTTGGTTCGCCATTGTTCGCTGCAATCAGTGCGATTCTTCCTCTGACTGAGAGTGTAGGCTTGCCTTCATCGATGAGGAGGTCGTCGACGTACTGATCGTTCCTCAAGACAAGGAGAAGGCGCATAAAGTCGTCGTATTTTTCGCCAAGGGAACTCAACTCAAACATAAAGCCCTCCAGAGAGAGTTTTGCAGAGTAGTCAGATCTGTCTATGCTCGTAATCTCCCTGTAGCCAAACTCCTTCCTGTCTCCATTCGAGGATTCTATCGTAAGGAGCTGAGTGCCGAGAGAGATTACGCACTCTGAAGATTCCTCGAGAACTGTACCCTTTGCATCGGAAAAAGCATACCGTGCGTCGTCAATCTTAAGCACAGGTTCGTTGATGTAGCCGCTCTCTTCTTCTTCCCCCGCCTTTTCTTCAGTATTGGCGGCGTCTGAATCGCGCGGGGTCGACAAATTGCTGCATCGCAATCTTCTCAGGAGCAAGAAGTTTTCGTCAGCGGACCCAGCAATCCATTCCTTCCCTCACTCCAAAGAGTTAGGCGTCCTTTGGGTTCCCGTTGAGCCTGTGTCCGAAGTTGAGCTACAGTTTGTTGCCGCAGTTTCCGCAAAAGCTCACGCTAGGATTGTTATCTGTACCACACTTGGCGCACTTTTTCATTCCAAGCGGCGCGCCGCAGTTGTTGCAGAACTTGCCTCCGCCCGAGGTCTTGCCGCAGCTAGGGCAAATGGTCTGCTGAACCTTGAGGTCCCCGCTGTACAGGTTCTGGGCTTGCGCGGCCTGCCAAATCTGGTCCTTCGTAGCCTGCGACCTTGCGGCGCCAACCTCCTGTGCGATCTTTGGCGCATCTTCGGTACATAGCCCGCCCGCCTCCTCGTTCCAGTCTAGATCGCAAACGTACTTGTGGCAGCGCGGGCACCTGTGGAAGTGTGACATTGCTTCATTTGAAGACTGCTTGAATGCCTCTTCGCGCTCCTTGTTCCACTCCGGTGTCTGGTAAGCGTGACCTCCCAGAGCTCCCGCGAGGTAGGCGTTGCTGCTGACGACACCACCGAACTGCGAAACCTTGTTGAAGAAACCCTTCTTCTTGGCCGCCTTCGATCCGATGAAGCCTGATTCGTAACCGTCGCCGCAAACGTCGCATTTGAAGACAAACTGAAAACCCTCCTCGGTGCTCTTGTCCTCGTAATTCCTCGTGAAAGATTGCAGCATGATTCTCTAATCTTGCCTGCCCGAGTGAGGGGAATCCAGAAGAGAAGCTAATAAGTATTGACTTGAATTTTCCTGAAGAACAAGGTTAAGAGGACGGATAAGAGAAAAAGCGAATGCCTAGTTTCAAGAGACCTTGTAGGTACTGCTCAAAATTGGTGATGCCCGAAGATGTCACGTGTCCCTTCTGCGGAAAGGAATCGCCGATTTATGTAAGGTGCCCTCGTTGCAGCGCGGAGATCAACAGAGAGTACAGGACATGCCCAAGCTGTAATCAGCCCCTCCACGTCTACTGCATAAATTGCGGCAAGCCAACCTTCTTCGACGTCTACTGCGATAACTGCGGTAAGAAGCAGGAGGTCGAGTGCCCAAAGTGTCACGCGAAGCAGCCCCCAGCATTTGTAAAGTGCAGCTACTGCAAGAAGAAGGAACTGCCCGTCATCGCAAAGGCCGTTCAAACGTGAGAGCGTCCCTTTCCACTCACGTGCGTGCCCGAGTCGTGCTTTCATTACTCTTTCCGAGTCAGATGCGATTCCTTAATATCGGCGACGCATGGAAAATTGAAAGCACTACGAACGTGGGCCTCTAGCTCAGCCAGGTAGAGCACTGGTGTTTACGGCGCACAAAAAAGGCGCCTAGACTGGTGAGACTTTTAATCCAGGGGTCTGGGGTCCGAATCCCCAGAGGCCCGCTTTCTTAGTCAATATGGTGTTCCTTGTTTGAAGATGTACATCCATTCGCATGACGGTGTCGCTAGTCCGTCAAGATAGCACGTCTATCGGTTTTGAGGGCTTCCGCTATTCCGACTGCCCATGCCTCTATCTCCTTCCAGTCACGGTAGTCTCCTATTGGAGTTGCCTCGCGAATAGTTGCAGATTTGAAAAACTGCCGTGAAAAGAAATCCAAGTCCTTCGGGTCAAAGGCACCGAAGAAAATTCGATGGTCTCTCACCTGCATTTCTTCCTTGAGTTTATCGAGCTCAAACGGTCCTGATACCGAAGGATCTAACAGATCTCGACCCTTTGCATCCTTTCTCTCTTTGCCCGTCGGACCGCTGCTGAATAGCCAGACCGGTCGCGTAGAAAGAATTGCCCTATTTTTCGAAGCGAACTGCTTGGCTTCCTTCATCCAGTGGCCGATGAACAGTGCACTACCGATTACAAAGGCGTCGTACTTTGCCACATTTTGCACATCACCAACGTCAAGTACATCTGCATCCAGTCCCCTCACATGCAGTTTCTCTCCAATAAATTCAGCAATTCCCTTGGTTGATCCGTGCTTACTCGCGTAGGCTACAAGGACCTTCAATTTAATCCTCCACCTGAGAATGCATTGCGTCCACGCCAGATTTAACTCGAGGAGACGATTATCGGAGTTGATAATGACCCGTCATTCCAGCATTGTCCATTGAATTAAGACTACATATCAGGGGCCTCATAGCAAGAACTCTGGAATGGAGTGTCAGAGAGAAATTTGTAGTTCTGCCAAGAGGAAGGTCTTAGGCTTCAATTGCAAAAGACGTTTGATTTAACTAACTAATGATTGCTAGCTTGGTAACAAGTAGGGCAAATTGTCAACAAAAGAGAGTTCTTGCTCTCAAACGATCTGGCTTTCGAGCCGCACTTTGGACACCCGAAAGCATCGACCTTCCACTTGTATTCGAGTGCTCCCTTTTTGATCCAATCCACTAGCGCAAGTACCTGCCCGTCACGTAGATCATCGACTTTCAAGTCGTCCGAGTACTTTACTGCGAGCTCGAGTTTCTTGAAAAGGGTCTCAGGGAGCTCGTTGTTCAAAGACATTTGTGCAAGAGCACTGAGAAACGCCTCTTTGCTCGCCCCCTCCTTGATTTTGCTTTCATTTTTCCCGAGGTAGAATATGACAATGAAGCCGATTGTGGCCACGAGTCCTTGCGGAGACTGAATGAACAAGAAGATCAAGCCGGCTTTTGGAATGACAGCAGATGGGGTACCGAGGACGTGGCTTGCCGGAACCAGCGCTGGATCCGGAACCAGATTGTTGTCTCCCTTTGTCTTGTAATTGACCAACCCATCAGATTGGGAGACAACTCCAATCACCCTGTGGATTACCACGGGCCTTATCAGAGAGTCGAGACCTGAAACTCCCGTATCGGTCTGCACGTAGAGTATTATGGTTCCGTTTGCAATCTGGCTTGGATTTGGAACCGAGTGGAAAAGCACTAGGTCTCCATTTTGGAGGTTCGGATACATGCTGTTTCCCTCTACGATCGAGATAGGATACGTCGAGGTTCCCATTACGAAGGGAAGAGCGAGGACAAGCAAAACAATGGTCGCTGTACACAGAAGGGCAACTCGCTTCCCATCAATACGCAATCCGCGTCGAGATTTCAAACGTTCAGGTACTTCCTTCTTCCTTTCATTGTCGAGCACCATCGCCTTCACCTTTGGTGGCGGCTAGGTTGATAGCACCATGTACGGCACCTGGAAGTTTGTCTGCTGGCCGCTTCCCCAATGAATTGTGAAGGATGAGGGGTTGCTCGATCCTGTCGGGGCCGTGAGTACGGCTTCTATGTAGCCCGCTGCCGGAATGCTCACCTGGCTAATCGAAAAAGTTGATACGACCTGGGTTCTGCCGGTTCCTATGGTTTGCGTTGCAACATTACTCACTATTGTCCTCTGTATAGCGCCGCTTGAATCGGTAACATAGAAGGATATTTTCATTGATCCGCTTTTAGAGCCGGCAGCCCAAAGATCCAGCCCCCAGATTCCGGCGCTCATTGTCACCGAGCTTGGAAATTGTGGAGACCAAATATGTGCTGAGGAACCCCTGCTTATCGTATAAGAACCGCTGTTAGAGGAAGGCGACTGTGCAGAATTTGTGCTAGGTGTCGCGCTTCCTGGTCCGAAAGATGGCTCAAAGTAAACATTCGCGATCATCCCAGAGTCTGCCTGATACGTCGTCATAGTTACATTTGCTGAGGCAGCTGAAGAGGTTACTCCAAGCATGCTGACAAGAAAGATAAGACCTGCTATGACCAGAGCATTGAGCGTCATGCCACTCTCTTCCGTCTTTCGCTATCTACCCTTCGTGAATCCGGATCTTACTTTTTGAGATCAGAATGAAAAATAACCCGAATCGGGCAAGTAGAGTGTTACTCACCCTTTCTCATTCCTTTTCAATACAGTGGGCTCGGCGCTTCTGTGTTATTAGGCGACCGTGATTATCATCGCTGCAGGAGCAGAGAATGAAGTAACCGCAGTATCGACCAAGAATGTCACCGTTTGTCCGGCCGTGATCGTTGCAGGAGTCGTAACGGTAAGCGTCTCCATTGTAGTGTAGCCGCTGCCTGTGTTCCAGCTGACAGTGAGTGTATAGGTCGTGCTTGCCTGTGCACCAGAATTTATTGTCAGAGTGACCGAATAATCCCAATGGCCAGCAGTCAACGCAGTCTGGCACGTCCCACCGCTTGTCCGCGTGCAGGGTTGGGTCGAAGCTGCGCCGGCAGTCGGCACGACTTCAAATCCATTAGATGTGGCAGTAAATCCTCCAGCGACATTTGAAGTAAACACCGTTCTGAGCCTGGTTATTGGTCTGAGTTACGGTGACTGATGCTGCAAACGACGCTATCGAAAAGATCGAGATTGTTAGCAGTGGCAAAAATATCTTAAGAGAGGGCTCCTCTTGATTCCAAACATGATTTTTTCGTTCACTTTCTGTTGTGTTTCTTTACCTAGAATGTAGGTGCCTTTGAAACTCAAGATATATCGACCACCATTAGTAAAAATGCGTTGTCGAACCGCTCTCCGTACCTCGGATCCCTCTCTAATAACGGTGGATTGGATATGAAATTTGTGACCAATCTACGTTTGGAGAAGAGTATTTTTGGAAATGCCAACAAATCTCGGATAGAATAGGTGCGAAAATAACAAAGAAAGGGAAAAGTAGCGCCAGACGTCAGTGCTGTTTCCAGAAGATTTGTCCTTCAGACTGGCGACTGAAACGTGGGGCTTCGTGAGTACTTAGGGCAGTTCAACTGAAGACCGAATATACGTCCATCAAGTCGATGCCCGGCATGGGGGACATGTTGTCCGACATGCGACACGCATCGATAATTGCCATCCCATGGTGTAAGAAGTACGAGTACTGATTCGCAATTCGCAACGAATATTGATAGTCTACGAAGTATAGAGCGCCAATTTCCCGGAAGGCGTGCCTCACCAGGACTTCGGGCATTATTTCATTTGAAGACAAATCATTTCCCTGATGCACAGGAAACATTCCAAGAGAACAGTTGCAGAACCTGCACCAAAGCGGAGCTTCCACTCTGCCTCAGAAATGCTCTGGTCGAGGTTTTCAAAGATGACGAGGAGAGAATGTTCGATGCAACAATCATTGCGGATAGTGAATTTCTTCAAAGTTACCAAGTTTCGCCTCAAGGGGAGGACTTGTGGAGAACCTATGAAGATTATCTGAAAAGACTCGCAAGAAGGGTTGGCAAAGATTCTGCAGAGTTTATCGAGTCTGAGAATTTGAATCAAATGGAGTTGCTCCATTGTTACGACTGTATTTTACATGAAATTGTACTAGGAAGTAGAATGAGCGGAGAACATTGGTCAAGAAGCAAGTCCTCTCACAAATTGATGACTGTGGGAAAACGATATAGCGCTTTTAGCCGTTGCGGAGAGCCCGATTAGTAACAGCGGTAGTCACCGTCGAGTAAATCAACGTGGGTGTGTGTGATCAGATAAAGGATTGAGAGAAAAGTCGAGAAGTAAAGCGAAGAAAAAAGTCGTCAAGAGTAAAGGTGGAGGCAGTAACGAACATCAGTCGAGGGAAGCTTCATTCCGCAAAGCTTTGGATCAGGATCAGATCATTGTTCTTGCGGCAGAGCTTCTACGAGACCTTATTCCCAAGGATGCAATATACTCGGGCGATGCGTACAATCTCATAGACCAGGTAGTTGGGTCGGCTGGTGAGAACTCGCGACTAGTCTCCGCCGCGATGCTCAAGATGAAATGAAAAAATGGGGGTGGCTCGTAAGTCCAATGTCTGCACGCAGAAGGCCGTGTTTGACTAGTTATGTCCAGCTCTTGTGCTACTGCCTGTTTTCTAGCAAGTGGTAACATAAGCGAGGTAACTGGAGTAGCCCGCTTCCTGATTCAAGGGCGCAACCCTGCGCGATGTAGCCAACTGTCTACAAATCGGACGCAATTTCAACCTCCGAAGGGATGAACCTTGCAATTAGGACAATAGTCAGGAGAATTCCCACGGCCCCGCCCACGATTGGCCCGCGATACCCGATTACAAGAAACAGAGAGAGTGCGATCAGCGGCCCAAGCCCTCTTATCAGCCCTCTGACGGTGCCAAGGTTTCCCATTAGCTCCCCTCTGTTCTTCTGGGGAAACAGACTTGACGATAGATGAAACTGAACCGGAACCCAAGTGGATATCGCAAAGCCCCAGATGAAAGCGTAAAGCGGAATCGCGGCTGATGCAGGGTAGAAAGCCCACCCGAAGAGCATGCCTGCCCCCAGGCACTCTGATATCATCAAAAGGCGCCTGGGCCCTATCCTGTGATTCAACCATCCTCCTGGTATCGTGCCTACAACAACACCGATTGGAAGCACTAGGGCAATCAATCCAAAGTCTTGTTTTGTGAAGCTCTGTTCTTGCGACAACAAAGCGTAGAGCAGGGAGGTACCAATCGCCCAAGTCAACGTATCGAGGCTTATCACGCTAAAGTACTTCCAGTGCGACCTCACGTTTGATATTGTCCTTGAAACGCTCATTCTGCTTTTCCGAGAATTCTCGTTCTGCCTCTCTTTACTGCTGTTTTGCTCTTGTACATTTTGCACCTCTTTGAGAGTGAAATAAAGAATAGCGAGCCCGCACCCCTCAAACAGAGCGGCAAGACCAACGAACGCCGAAGCACCCAAAGTCTGAGAGTATTGACCGGCTAGGAAGCCAGTGACGGAGCTCGGAAGAAGGTTTGCCATCATTATCAGAGAATAGGTCTGGGGCCTATCCTTTGCTAGCACGGTGTCAGCTAGGATCGCGTCAAGTGCCGGCAAACTGACCGAGCCTAGAGCCCACAGAATGTATGCGACATAGATCAAAAACGGAAGTTTGAACAGGAAAGCTATCGTCGAAACGGCCCAGCAAAAGGTCAGAATCGTGCTCCCTAGCAGGATGACGCTCCTCCGGCCGAAATCAGACAATCTTCCTCCGATAGACTGCACTAGGCTAGAGAGTATCCCGTATTGACCTGACAGGGCCTCCATAATGCCGATAATCGCGATGGAGAGTCCCAGACTAATCACGAAGGGTTGCCAGAAGATGGAGATGTATCCTAGGTACAGTCCCTGAAGCAAACTGTAAGCCAGGAGCGCCCTGACACTCCTGTTCCTCGGAAGGAAACTCCTTCGAGCAGGACGGGACGGCAGTTGCGTTGACATCTATATTCTCCTAACTTCCACCCTCCACTCCTCAGAGGAAGAGGAGGCAAGGCCTTGGTCTAGTGTCTAATCGGTATATCGCCGTTTCTGTCCGAAAGCCCCGCAGAGACGTCTTGCAGCATCCTTCAAGTGCGATGTCAGAGAAGAGCTCGGAAAAATAAGTATGGTCCGTGGCTTGGTGGAAGGAATTTGATTCTACGTTAGAGTTGATTCAACAATTCTCGTCATTTCCTCTGGATTGTAGCCATACCGTCTGCATCGCATCTGGAACATTTCATGTAAATCAGTACGCCGTACTTCCCAAATGGTTTTGAATCAGATACAACCCAGTCGTGAGAACCGAACATACTAGCCACTACATTGGTGTCCTTTCCAACAACAGAATCAGGAGCGACACAGAGTACTTTCTCAGTGTCACCCAATTTTTTCAGGTCTTCCAATTGAAAGCCTTGCGGCAAAAGGAGATGGCAATGGCCTAGATTAACTTTTCATCTACAATAGAAAATGATTCTATAAGCAATTCTCAGCCGTCAACATTGAAATGTGGGTTAGGACAAGGGCTCTTTCAGATCAGGATCAAGTTTAACCCTATTCAACAACTCCGTGTATCGTGGATCTCTTCGTGCTCGCTCCATGCTTGGCGCATAGCGAGGTACCGTCAAGATAAGGCTGATGGCACTCTCTCCTTGAATGTCTCATGAGGTCTTATGTGATTGTACCAGTACGCGAATAGATGCAGGAATTTGGATATGCGCTC
>JAJPHP010000054.1 GCA_021325255.1 Nitrososphaerota archaeon
ACCGCGTCGGCTAGCCCGGAGACTTTCGTCGTGTTGAAGTGAAAGTCCTCGCAAATCTGCTGCGTGATTCTCTCCTCGACAATGCAGGAAGCGTTGCCAAAGACCTCCCTGATTGAGCTGATAAAATCGTCCGGGTGGCTTGCCACCTCCGAGTTAGAGAGGCCCGTCTTCCTTCCAAAGACCCAGAGCAGCACGTCGGTCACGCCGCCGCCGTGATTTTGTGAAGTCAATTGGGTACAACGAGAAAGGAGAGCGGATAGCTGGTGCGAGCAAAACGGGGAATAACCCTTTTCACCAGATATCTCCAGGCATTTGGGGTAGACAAAAAGCGCAACAAGCGAGTTTGCAACGACGGAAGGCTATTTCAAAAACAAAGCATCAGGAAGAATCCCCTGATGATTAGAATGCAAATCTGAAAAAATGGTGCGACCCGAGAGCGCCACACATATTAAGTGCACGCATGGGGGTACAGTGCAACCTCTAGATTTCTTGTTCTTTTTTTTTGGAAACTAATAGAGAGATATGATTTTTCTCATAAGAGAGTGGGATTTAAACTTGAGTGAGAAAGCGGGCGTAGAACCTCGCCCGAATGCGGAAGAAACGGTTCATCTTCTCACGGACGCAGGGGAAATCCTAGATCAGGGAATCCGCCTAACCGAGTCCTCGAAAAATGAGATTCTTTTCGCATCCATTTCTGAACGTACTTTGCTGAGGAACAGGGAGACCGTGGAGTTCCTAGCTAGAAAAGTTGAACGGGAGAACGCTGTTTTTGCAACGGGTGAAAATCGAAACCCATCGCAGAGGAACGATAAGGAGAAGAAAGAGAAAAAGTTCAGAGTACGCATCCTCATACCAGTTGAGGATTCGAGGGGTCATGATCTCCTAAAGTACGCGCCCGAGGGAATGGAATACAGAACAATAGAGTCAGTCCCAGTCTCCTTCGGCGTCTACGATAGAAGAGAAGCCATGCTGATTCAGTATAGTGAGGAGAGGGAAAAGCTGGAACAATCAGACTCGAAGAAGGTGATTGCCTCAGCCATACTTACAACCAACAAGCAGATGGTTGCTGGTCTCGTCTCGCTGTTCGACGCTCTCTGGCGGCAGGGCGAAATGCGCTCCGAGTTAGAAAGGCTAAGAGGCTTGGAGCGAAGACTTGGGTGGAACACTTCAAAGTCCCTCCAAGAGGCGGTGAGCTACTGCCAGATTCTGATGCTCGGAACCGAGGTGTTGCGTAGCAAGGTCGTTACGATGCAGCAGCAGCAGCAACAGGGTGAGGAAGAGATACCAAGCATGCTCCCAATACTGAATCAAATGCAGGAAACTGTGTATTCCTTTGCCGCCTTCCTTGAGAGACACAGGGACAACGCAGGCAGATCAAGAGATTCCTCTTCTATCTCTGGGAAAAAAGGATCGCTCTAACGACGTTTGAAGCGTTTATTAGCCCAAAGGCCTTCCATTTTCCTCAATGCTCTTTAAGTGTGCAACTCACCAAGGATTATGGCCAATCTAAGTTAACGATCAGGGAATCGCCGATTTTTCCATAAGCTTACCCATCTTGAAATATCTGAAAACTGAGAATGAAAATCTAGTGAAAGCTTAACTAGATCGCCTACTTTGCTGCAGATATGACGGTTTTCCAAGCTTATCACGGAGTCACCGGGTCGCAGCGTTTATGGCGATCCCGGAGATCCTCGTTACACTGCCGTCTGGGTCCAGCGAGCGGGCTCCGCTTGGGTTGCAGTTCACGGAGTGGGCTCCTCGGGCTATCCGGCTTTTTCAACAAGTGGACGGCTCAAGGCTAAGTACCTGTAATTTATCCGCGCCGAGCGGCGTGAGCACTAGTTTCTTGAACTCATGTCAACACAATCCTATTGCTCCGAAATTCATCTGTCTATCTCGTGCCACAGCCAATCCTGGACTAGAATCAATTTCTTCATTATGTGCATTCTTGTGTTTTGGACGCCGTCGATGGCCCTCAATTTCTCCAGTACATTGTCCGCGTCTGCAAGGTTTTCGCAGTGCCTCCCAAATACGGAATATTCCTCGGGCGAGGTATCCAAGGTACCAATTCTGTTGAAGTCGGAATGAATTGCGTGGTCGACTGCCCTCTTCTTCATGCGGTCAGGGGAAAAGACAAGGAAGCAGCACATTAGCCCACCGGCAGCGCCTACGTTGGGGGCGCCCGAAAGATAGACGGCCTTCCCTTCCCTCATCGCCGAAAGCCTCCTCTGAACGGTGCGGGCGGATACTCTGAGCGACACCGCCACGTCTTCGAGATCCTGCCTCGCGTCCTCTCTCAAGGCACCTACAATTTGCCAGTCAATCTTCCTCATTCGCACGTCGGGTCGGGGGAACCTGCTCTCGAACATGGTCAACTTTTGCGAGCCGCAGATTGACTCAATCAGTCGGATTCTTCTTGAAAGTAGCTCGCCATCATCATCCTTCTTCTCGGAGTAGACGGTCACAAGAAGGCCCTTGCCGTTGAAATCGATTATCTTCGTCACGCCGTCCACGAGCTCTAACTGCGAAATCGCCTTTTCCTTACCTTCCTCTGCGCCATCGACGTCCAACTCGACGGTCACTGCCCTAAGATTGAGTAGGTTGGGGTTGACCATCAACCGCCACGCGGGAAGGAAACCGCGTTCCTTCACCCTCTTTACCCGCAGGCGGACCGTCTCTTCGTCGACGCCAAGCTTTCTCGAAATGTTCGCGTATGATTCTCGCAGGTTCCACTGAGGAGAGCTTGGGCTGCCGAGCTCCCTGATTATCTTGACGTCGAGGTCGTCGAGGTGAAGCAATAATCCCGTCTAGGAGATGCGACAGGTTCGCCTTAAATTTGTCGGGATTCCCAATTGCCTTAGGGATGGAATTAAGTGCCTCTAGGACTCGCGATGAGGGACATGGCTAACATGAAATTTACAAATCGGGACGACCCCTTCCTCGCTCCCATCGAAGCCCCAAAGGACCCGATTTTGAAGCAAGTATACGCCGCACAGGAGGCTCATTTTGGCAAGGCAATCACCCCTGCGAAGGTTCTCTTGGCCCGGCTGCCACCTGCGTTCGCCCAGTTCTACGGCAGAAGCGCTGAGCTTGACAAGGAGTTGAAGTTGTCCCAAGAGACGGCCCTTCTCATCCGCGAACAGGTGGCACGGATAAACATCTGCCTCTTCTGCATCGACAGCGTTAGGGCGGCCACCATTCTGGCGTCGATGAACCAGGCCAAGTTCGACGCACTGGAGGATTGTGGCTCGAGCTCACTCTTCACGGAAGCGGCGCCGCGCTGGATTACGCGAGCGAGCTTACGAGAGACAAGTGGGTGGACCCGGACACGTTCGACAGGATGGCCGGGTATTATTCCGAGCGGGAGATATGTGAAATCGTTTACCTAGTGGCCAGTGAGCATCTGTACAACATTACTAACATCGGCCTAAACATACACTCGGACATGATCTGTGACATTGCGAAGAAGAAGAGGAGCGGATGAACTTGAGCCACGGCTCGGCAGTGGTGACGACACACCGAATGCGAACAATTAAAGTCCGGGATGACGCTGACATTGAATATGATGTGCTAGGAGACGGCGACCTGGATCTTCTACTCATTCCCGGCGCCGTAGTCTCTGACGCTTTCGAACCGCTTCTTTCTGAGTTGACACACGCTCCTTCGAACAATCTTCGGGTCGCCAATTTTCATAGGCGGGGGTATGGCAGGAGTCCAAAAGCCACTTTTCCTTTCAGTATTCAAGATCAGGCTCAAGACTGTCTATCTGTTATGGACAGTTTAGGATTCAGAAAGACTCATGTCGTAGCTCATTCGATGAGCGGATTACTCGCACTTCAACTTGCAAGCGACGTTCCTGAAAGAATAGGTAGTCTCGCACTTATTGAGCCATCTTTGACTGCATTCATTCCAAGTGCTCCTCAAACCGCTCAGGCTCTTTCAAGAGTTGTCGCGCTGTATCAATCTGGAAACAGGGTCGGTGCCTTGGACACTTTTATGGACGGGGTCTCGGGTCAAGAATACAGAAAGACGATGGACACAGCCCTTCCGGGGTGGTTTGAACATGCTGTGAATGATATTGACACCTTTTTCCAGATTGAACTTCCATCTATTCAAGAGTGGAAATTTAGCACGCGTGAGAGGGTAAGATAGCCAGTCCTTTCGATCTATGGGACGGAGAAAAGGTGGGCCGATACGGTTGCTTCCGGTGCAGAGTTCGATCGTTCGTTGCACTCATGGTTTCCTTAGACAGAGTCTCTTCCAGTACTCGGAGCCCACCACTGGCCTCAAATCACGAATACGTTTGGGCTGGCGAAGTGCCTAACAGACTTTCTGGGGAGAACCGCAGGCTAAGAAGAAAATCAGCGAAGAGGGGGGAGACTCAGGTCAACTTGAAACGCGTTTTCGCCCGCGACAGTTGCTAGGCTTTTCATGAGACACTCAGAGCAAAGGTAGCCCGTCTCCCCGTCAAACGTGATGAACGGCTTTGCCTCCCTCCCGCACTTGCAACGGCCACTTGCACTTTCAGCGGGCTCAGGCATATTACAGTCCGCGATCTGTCCATCCATATGAGCAAAATCCCGAACACGTTAGGGACATTGGAAAAGACATTTCATCACTTGACTGGGAACCACAGCATTGCTACTTGTGGAATGTTGGCCAATCGCAAAATCAAACGTAGAGAGGGTCACGAAGCTCCTCCAGTACACGAAAGTCGGAAGAGAGAGATTTACCAAGGCGACATCCGACAATGTGTAGAGGGCGCAGCATGCAGAAAGAAAAACTTGCTAAAATTGTGTGATGCCGAGCGTGCCGCTTTCTCTGACTGCTGCTGATTCCTCGTTCACGTCATGGTACTTTACAAAGGTTATATTCTCGGGAGCGTCTCGCCGTGAATATGATTGAGACAAAGTACACTTATCCTGATTACATCCTAGACGAGGCCGATGACACCGAGCTGATGCGCGTCGCGAGGGGTCTCGTGGCGCTGGAATACGGGCGCTATGCCCTCGGGCCAGTCAAGCAAGGGGAGAGCGTACTGATTCTTGTCCCAAACTACCAGGACAAGCGCGTGCTCAACGCGATCAAGACTGCGTTAAAGGAGAAAGGGGCGGGGGACATCGACGTCGCCTACGAGAACGAAATTCTCGGGTGGAAGACGCTACCGAATTTCAGCTCCGACAGGAGCTGGGACGAGCTCCACTTCTTCCCAGCATGGTTTGGCTACAACGAGTTTCTGAAAGAGTCTGACGCACCGAAGGAGATGAGGGAGAATAACTATGCGTTCCTCAACACGATCAAGCGATACGTCGACAGTCAGCCGAAGAAGTACGACGTAATCGTGGCGGGCCTCGGCGGCTGGACGCACTACAAGAAAATTCTCGGCGACCCCTACAAGAGCTTGTGGCCCTACACGAATTACGAATACCTGCGTCTTTTTGCAGATTATCCCGCCGAGGTATGGCACGCAGTGGAGGACCGCATAAGATCCATAATGCCGCTGGTCGAAGAAGTGCACGTTACGGACGAGGAGGGCACCGATCTTCGCTTCAGCATGAACGAGGAGGAGGCGAGGCTCTGGAGGGAGGAGAGCCAGCCTAGCAACCACTTATTCATGTATCCGAGACCGCCCTCGTTTCCAGAGTCAAACGGAGTAATCGCAGGTACGTCAAACCACTTTGGGTTCTTCCCCCACGTGAAGGTCCACATGAAGCACGGCCTGATCGAGAAGATAGAGGGCGGAGGCAAGTTTGGAGATATCTGGCGCGACTACCTCGAGCGATATCGCAACTTCTCCTATCCCGACTTTCCTTCGCCAGGGTACTACTACATCCACGAGTCTGCCCTGGCAACAAACCCCAAGGGATTTAGGCACCCGAAGGAGATTTTCAATACCCCTATTTTCATGACGAATGACTCCGAGCGCAACCGCGCCGGCATCATCCACTGGGGGTTCGGTCTGCAGGCGCTGGACTTCATAGAGAGACAGAGACCATGCCAGGACGAGTATGACAGAGTCATGAAGTATTCGAAGGAGACCGGGGCTCCGTTCTGCCACTCGGCACACATCCACAACATGTTCCTGACTTACGACGTGAAGCTGCGCGACTCGAAGGAGACGGTTCGCATCATAAACAAGGGGAGAATCACATTCTTCGACGACCCAGAGATAAGGAAGATTGCATCAAAGTATGGGAATCCGGACGAGATATTCAGATACGAGTGGGTTCCCGCTGTCCCTGGCATCACCTACGAGGGCAATTACTTCAAAGATTATGCGAACGACCCAATCTCCTGGATCAAAGAGGAGATGAACGAAATAATGCCAAAGAAGGTTTTGAGGATCAAGGAGGAGAAGGGGCTGTCCGTGCCGCCGCACCAGCACGAGCACTCACATTAGGTCATTTGCTTCATACCACTACAAATTTAAGAGCGAAACTGATCTAAGAACAAAAGAAACTAAAGCTCTTGCCCTAACCCTTGTCGAATCGCTTCAAGATAGATTCTTGCAGCGACAGCAATCTGTTCGGCTGATATCCCTCCTGAACAGAAAAGCACACGCTCGCCGACCGTGATCCTCGCCCTCTTGCTTCCGCAGACGACTTCTCCTAGCTCGGCCTTGATGATTTCATCCGTGGCTAGCCCCTTCCTAATTGGAACTAGTATCTCCCCCTTCTCTATCAGGGCCTGTTCCCTTGAGTCGACGATAACCCTGCTAGACAGGACGGTGTCGACATCCACTTCTGATGCTTCTGGGTAATGGCCCCCGAGCGCGCTGACAAGAGATCCTTCTTTGATCCATTCCTTCTTCAGCACCGGCTCCCGACTCGTTGTGATCGTTATGACCACATCGGCTCTCGCAACGCAATCTTTGGCTGTTTCGGCGGGGAGGATATCAAGCCCTGTCTCCCTCCCCATTTCTCGCGCATAGTTCTCGCGGTGTTCAAGAGATCTACTGAACGCCCTAACGACCTTGAGTTTCTTCAGAACTTTCCTCAGGGCAAGTAGTTGGCTTCTTGCCTGTCTGCCTGTTCCAATTAGTGCGAGTGCTTCTGAATCAGTGGGCGCGAGGTATTTCGCAGCGACGGCGCTAGTGCCGCCGGTTCTGTACCATCCTAGGAATTTGGACTCTAGTATTGCAACGAGCTTTCCGCTGTTCGAGTCGTAGAGAAGTGTAGAAGCGGCCCCGGAGCCCTTCTGCCCGAACCCTGCGCTGTAAGCTGAAACTCCCATGAAACCGATTTCCGGCAGGCCTCCCGCCGCAAGCTTTATGGATCTTGGCGGCGTCGTCCAGAGATTTTGCCTCGGTGTGTTTGACGCTTTTCCCTCTCCGAGCTGCCTGTAACACTCCTCGACGGCCTGTATGCACATGTCCATGGTGAGGATCTGTTGAACAGCCTCCTCTCGAATCAGGAGCATATGCAACCGTCGAGGTGATAGATTGCGAAGGCTTGAAAAACTCTCTGTCAGGATTAATGGAAGAGCGAAGGCAGGACGCTCGAGATGTGAGTATGACCTTCTCTTCTTTTTTCAGCGATACTCCAGCACTGCGAAGATTGATTCGAATCTGTCTACAGCTTCGAGCCCCGTGGTCGCTTCGTCGAGGTGAAACCTGTGGGTCACAAGTTTGTCCACGGGAATATCCGCCCTCTCAAGTTCCAGGATGGCTTTGTGCAGATGCTTCGGCAGGCCGGAGAAGGAGCCAAAAATTCTGAGTTGCTTCCTCATGATCAGCGTGGTGTTAATCGGCGACGTGCCATAATCAGTTGCCTGACCCATGACCAAGTACTTTCCTCCCGGCCTCGCCATTCTCAATCCCTCGTCAATTGCTCCCGGAATCCCAGAGGTGTCGATTATCACGTCTGCGCCGTGGCCCTCGGTTGAATCAAAAACCAGTCTCACCCTATCTTCTGGTGTTTTTGCCTGCTGCGATGACATGTCGATTGTGACGTCGGCTCCAAGATCCCTTGCCACAGCGAGTCTCTTTGAGGAGGGTCCCATGATAATCACGCGGCGCGCGCCATTCAGCCTAGCCTGCGTAACCGCCGCGATGCTGTGCGGTAGCGTTCCCTGGATCAGGACGGTGTCCGTCGGGGATATGCCGCCGATCCTCTCGATGCCGGCAACGAGGGCCTTGTGACCCGCGATCGCGAGCAGAGGCTTTTCCAAACCCATTTTTTCAGCGACCTTGACTATTCCCGATTTCGAAACCAAATGGACGTACTCAGCGTACCCGCCCCTCAGGTATGGAGGGCCGGTGATTGGGCTGCCGCCGTACCGTACTCCATTTGTACAGTTTGCGGGTTCTTGGAGAAAGACGCAGTTGTAGCACTGACCGCATGGTATGACTCCACCAAACACCACTCGGTCCCCTATCTCGACTTCCTGACCGATTGCGTCAACCTTTGTGCCGGAACCGAATTCGGAAATCCTTCCCACGTTCTCGTGACCGAAAATCATCGGGACGGGGGTCTTGGGATCGCGCCACCTCCTCGCGTCGACATCGCATATCCCCGCCATCTCCATCTCAACGAGGACCTCGCCGGGGGCCGGACGAGGAATTTCAAACTCTCTAATCTCAAGCGGTTTATTGGCTTGGACGAGTACAGCTGCTCTACACTTTGACATCCTTGCGCACAACTTGAAGAAACTACTCGCTAATAGAATTTATTGATTTAGAGTTTGTAGTGGTGAAGTGAAGTATAGGATCCCGTTCGCGAAACTTCGCGAACAAAAAGCGCCTGAAAAAAATTAGGCGCATGCACACTTCAACACGGATTCAATTGCAAAGAAAGAAAGTTGTTAGGTGCGCCCGTACCTCTTGCTCCGGACGACACCTGATCACATATGCTCTTCGGATTTCTTCTCCTTCCCACGTTCCTCCCTACGGACCGAATATGTTGGTGAAAGTCGTCTTGTAACTCGAGGCGTTTGTTACTATTGCGGGTCCGCCCAGGGCTATTCTCGGATAGTCTGGAACACTGAGCCCCTGAAATGCGATGCTCAGCAGCGCTGGAAGGACTGGCGCCCTGCCGGATGCCAGTGTCGCAGACTGACCTGAGTAAGACTGGAACCACTCTACGACGAGCATCGCGGTGTATGGATGCGAAGTTCCCTTCACAATGCCAAGAGCCCCTCCTTGAATAGGGATGGGGTTGAAAGGCCAAGTGAACCCGAGGTTTGTCGCGTTCCCTTTCCCGAGATAGTCACTTGCAAGATCTATTCCTATTGAGCACTGTCCGCTCTGTACGAAGGTGAATGTCTGGCTCGCGCTCTGCGTCAATGTCGGGCTATTCGCGGCGATCGCCTGGAGGTCGCTTGTCCATTGGCTCGATGACATGTTTGTGCTGTATCCTGCAAATACGTCGCCAGCGACATTGAGTACTGACGGATCATCAATGCACAGCTTATTCTTCCACGTGGGGTTTGATAGATCGGTCCATGTCTTTGGTAGCGTCGAGTTGTCCTTGACCTGATCAGTGTTGAATATCAAACCGACCGGGTTTTGCGTGTAGAGGTGGTAGGCGCCGGCGGGGTCGATTTCACCCGGGGCGAATCCGTCAAACTGTTCCATCGAGTCGTTCCACGACATTATGCAGCCCTGGTTGTAGAGCCTTGATATCACGCTGAATGCAATGGTCACAACGTCTCCCTGCACGTTATGCGATTGACACTCTGAGGTTACCTTTGTAGTAAGGGTCGCTGGAGTTACACCTACAAAGTTGACACTCACCCAGGGAAAAGCTTGCTTCAGCCGTGGTGCGAAGTAAGTTGCCCAGTCGCCGGGGTCAAGGGTACTGTAGAAAGTAACCTGTCCGCCCTCTTGCTTTGAAAGCTGCTCTAGGGTGGTGAGCTGACTCGGGCCACCGCTCTGGGATGTTGAAGATTGAACTGTGGCCGTTTGCGTGGCTGTCGCCGTGGAGACAACTGTGGAAGTCACAGTGGTCCCAGACTTGGGCGCTACGACGTACGAGTACGCTGTAGCGGCAGCCAGGACCAGGACGAGTATTATCAAAACTGCAGTTAAAGCTGATACGGCATCATGAGAATTACGAAGTGATGACATTGCTCGGCCGCATGGGGTGGGATTATATTTCCCTTACTATGATAACCGCAGCCGAGTGCTTCGCGTAATAAGACCGTCCGCCGAGGGGCGTCTAAAGGTCTCAACCCGACGCAGTATCTCTTTTTTCCTGAATTCCGACTGAAGTTAGGCGTCACGGCACCGTCTTTGCTATGAGTTTCTCGGTCTTTACCTTCAGATGGATCAACGAGTTCGCCATGTTGTGGACAAGCACCCTGTGCTCCACGAGGACTTCCCTCACTTCGCTGTCCTCTGGCAGAGTTGAAATCAAGGACGCCAGCCTCGACATTGTTAGCTTATAGACCAGGATTGCCTTCTGCAGTTCCCTCCGCTTTGAGATTGCTTTAGACGCATCATTGAGGGCGGGCTTTTTGGCAAAATCCGGTTCGCTTGCCTCTGGCAACGACGAAGAAGAACCCAATCCGCCGTTGACCAGTACCGCGGACCCCAGAATCGGTGGAGGTGGAACGCCGCTGCTCTTGAGCGCTTGAGTCAGTTTCCTAAATCCTCGCACATCGAGGCGATGATTTGCCACCTCTTCGGAAACCTTGATCTGCAGCTGCTCGTCTTGCAGCGTGGCAATTTCCATGGCGATGCTCGCGTTTATGCGACGTCGCATGATCTCCTGCTTGACAACTTCGGGCAGTCTCAACAGGGAGAGCCTATGTGAGATGTACTCCTGACTCTTGCCTATCTTACTGGCAAGCTGAGTTTCACTTCCCCTCCCGTAGGTGTCGATGTATCGCTTGAACGCTTCGGCTTCTTCGAGGGGATTCATTGTCTTCCGTTGTATGTTTTCAGTCAGCGCAACCTCTAGCGCGTCTCTGTCCCTCAGTTCTCTTACTATGCAGGGAACCCTCGTCCATCGAAGTCTCTTTATTGCCTCGAACCTGATCGCGCCCGCTACCACCTCGAACCGATTTCCGACGGGTCGGACCACGATTGGATTGATGAGACCTCTTTCCTTAATTGATGAGACCATTCCATCAATCTCTTCGGTATAGCTCCGAAGGGGGAAACTGGGCGGGTCGATTAGCTTCGTTTCGATGACATCGGCCATGTCCATTATCTGATGATAATGCGCCGTGCAACTACCCATAACCGCAAGTGGAGGATCGGGGTAGATTTAAGGCTGATTGGGAGAAACACGCTGCCCAAGCGGCGGTAGGAGATGGCTCTTCATCACTTCTAGATATTCGAGCACTTTGCCGACCAAGTTGCGATTTGCCTGAGCCCTGCTTTTTGAATGGCCCTCTGCCAGTGACCTCAGAATTCAGAAATATAGGACGCGACGCCGAGACCAGGAAGAAGAAGAGCTTCTGCGTATGAAGGGTAAGGTTGCCATTGCGAGCTATGGAGACGCCTACCGTGAGCAGGGGGAGTACAAGACTCCGCTCGAGCTAATGGTCGAGGCAATCCGGACCGCCCTCAACAAATGCAATCTCTCCAAGAACGACATCGACGGTCTCTTCACCGGGCCTCACCCGACCCAGGATCGAAGGCGGGCTTTCAGTTGCGTCCTCCAGCAGGAACTGATGATCGCGCCGAAGCTGAATTCGGAAATTACCCCGCACAACGCAGGACTCGCCGCGAGCATTCACTTCGCCGCGATGGCGATTCTTTCTGGAGTTGTCGAGAATGTCGTCTGCGTTGCCGGCGAGTCATTTCTGACAGGATCGGGGGAAAAGGTCGGAGGGAATGCTTTCGCGGAAGGTGATGTGTGGTTCGACCTTCCGTTCGGTTTGTACAATCCTTCCATGTATGCCCTAATCGCTCAAAGGTACATCTACGAGTACGGCACCAAACCAGAACAGGCAGCCAGATTTGCCGTCGAAAATAGAAAGTGGGCACTGACTCACCCGAAGGCTGCCGCCTTTGGGAGCGATCCCCTGACTGTCCAAGATGTCCTCATTTCGCCGATGTACGCTTCTCCCCTTCATCAACTTGACATCAGCATCCCAGCGAGGCCGCCCGGAACGGCCGGCGCGTTCATCGTAACTTCCGCTGAGAGGGCAAAGAAGTTGACAGAGAAACCAATTTACCTACTTGGAGCAGGTGAGAGATCTACCCACAACTACCTCACCGGCCGCCTTGGACCGAGTGACTCACCACCCGCCGAGTTGTGGAACACAATAACAACGTCAGGTGCGCGCGAGGCGTCGAGGGAAGCATATGCGATGGCAAACCTGCGACCACGAGACATCGACCTGGTCGAGCTCACAACGGTTAGTTCCTATGCCGGACTGATGAACCTAGAGGACTGCGGCTTTTGCGAGAAGGGCGAAGGCGGGAAATTTGTAGAAGCGGGCAACATCGATTTCGACGGCGGCAGACTAGCTTGCAACACGAACGGCGGCCACCTGTCCTTTGGACTCGCCTCCGTGTCCGCCGATTTGGTTACGGAGGCGGTGAGGCAGCTGCGTGGCGAAGCTTTGGGCAAGCAGGTTCCCGATCCGCACTATGCGCTTGTACAGTCGCACGGTGGCGCGCAGGCTGCAAACGCTGTGCTCATACTCGGCAATTAGGAGTAATCTGATTGGTTTCAAATAAGGAAAAAATGTGGTGCGATTCGAGCGTTGTCTGATCCAGAATTTGGCGCAATCATGACGATAGGCGGGAAGTACTACAGCAGGTATCACCCAAACAGAGACATCAAGACCTACTGGGCCGCAGCCGAAAGGCACGAGCTTGTTGTCAGAAAGTGTGGGCAGTGCGGGATATACATCCATCCTTCGCGGTTGAGCTGCCCTAAGTGTCTTTCAACCGGACTCGAGTGGCACAAATCTCTCGGCGAGGGCTCTGTATACTCTTTCTCCGTGATTCACCACGCATACATCCCAGAGCTCAAAGACAAAGTTCCGTACATCCTAGTCCTTGTAATGCTTGATGAGGGCGTGCTCTTTTACAGTATTCTTGCAAAATGTGATGCGGGAAATGTCAAGATAGGGATGCGGGTGAAGGCAATTTACGATGATGACAACTTGCTTGGGATAACGCTGCCCAAGTTCGTGCCGGTGATGTAGGAACAAGGCTTATTGCTAGCGTACTGAAGTGGAAGCTCAAGTCAATCTTCGATGGCGACAAGGATTCCGGCATCAATTGCCGTTGCGGTGACAGTACTCTTTGTCCTGCCCATCTTCTACCTCGCAACTGCCACCAGCCCCGCAAAAATCATTGCTGCAGCGCAGGAACATTTTACCATCACAGCAACACTAAACTCGATAACTTATGCAGCACTATCTGCCGGCATCGGGGTTTTGCTCGGGGCGTTCTACTCATGGCTTGTGGATAGGACTAATGTCCCGGGAAGATCAGCGCTTCGCATTCTTATCCTCCTGCCTCTTGGAATTCCACAGTTCATCAAAGGGCTTGCTTGGATTTTCCTTCTCAGCCCGAGAATAGGAATCATAAACGTCGCCTTCATGAGCGAGTTCGGCACGCAGGTCCCCCTTTTCAACATCTTTTCCTTGGGTGGAATGGTGCTCGTGTCCAGTTTTGGAACGGTATCGCTGAGCTATCTCATAGTCTCAGCCGCTCTAAAGGGGATCGATCCATCGCTAGAGGAGAGCTCTCAAGCGACAGGCATGGGGACAATTGGAACTTTCTTTCGAGTCGTGCTCCCACTGCTTAGGCCCGCACTTCTAGCAGCTTTCCTATTGAACTTTCTAGGGGTACTTTCACTCTTTGATATTGCGTTCATAATCGGAATCCCTGCCAAGATTCTCACATTGATAGTCTACGTGTACACGTCTGTAAACTCGACGATCCCAGATTATTCTTTGGGGGCGAGTCTAAGCTTCATCTATCTTGCGATTACGGTTGGGCTCGCCCTGTTCTACATGTATACGACGAGAAGGTCATTCAGATTTAGGACGGTAGGAGGTAGGGAAGGAAACATGAAGATAATTGATCTGGGGAAGTGGCGCTACGCTGGGCTCGCAGTCTGCCTAGCCGTACTGACGCTATCCTTCTTCCTTCTCGCGGCGATCATCTTTCTGGTGTCGCTGACACATTCGTACAATGGACAATTTACATCGTTCCTGAGGCCGACCTTTGCCAACTATCAGGCTATCTACCTTGACAGCAACTTTTGGTCTGCTCTGGAGACGAGTTTCATCATATCGTTCAGCACGGCCCTGATAACAATGTTCCTCGCGACTATGTTTGCTTACGCGATAATCAGAAGTCGGGGATTCAGGTCAAGAGTTTTCGATTTCATGGGATTCGTTCCAACCGCATTCCCGGGCGTCGTATACGATCTTGGGCTTCTCTGGATGTTCATCGGGCTTCCGGTGGTCAACCACCTTTACGGCACAATATGGCCAATAATACTCGCTCTGGTAGCCATATGGATTGCAAGGCCGATACGAATCATTACGAGTCGAATGATACAGATATCCGAGGATCTTGAGAGCGCGGCGTCCGTAACAGGAGACCTATGGATTAACGTTTACAGAAAGGTAGTCCTACCTCTTCTTGCACTCTCCCTTTTCAACAGTTTTGTTTACGTCTTCATTGACAGTTTCAGGGAGTTAGGCGCGGTCACTTTGCTTAGTACAGGGCAGGCGTACCCGCTCACAATTTACATTCAGCAGCTTTACTCAAACAATGCAGCTTCTTTAGGGCAGATAGCCGCGATCTCTACGGTAATGACCGCGATCATGGTTTCTTTCCTTGCCGTCGCGCTTCTGATACTCAAGCGGCGAGGAACGTGGGTCAGCGAATCAATCTAGGCAGGGAAGGTATTTGAGTAGCTAGCGTGGAATGTCGATACCCTCACCGTTCTGCACGGCCAATTCGTATACGCGCTCGGCTATAGCCATCTGATCTAGCGCGACTCCGCCAGAGAGAAATAATGTATTGTCGCTGTCGGAAGTTCTGCATCTAACTTTGCCAGAAATAACTTCGCCCAGGTCTGCAAATATCTTTTCGGGGCCAAAGAGGCGTTGCTTCATCGGAATCAAAAGGTTGCCATTTTCATCGAGGGCCTGTTCTCTTGATTCGACAACGACCTTCGAGCGCAACACGGTTTCGGTGTCTACCTCTCTAGTTGTGGGCGTATGGGCGCCTATTACGCTCACGTGAGCTCCCTCGCTCAACCACGAGTGCTCGAAAACCGGGACCTTGGAGGTCGAGCAGGTGACCACGATGTCCGCATCGCTTACGCAGCTCCTGGCACTGTCAGCAGCTAGAACCTCAATTGCCAACTCATCTGACATTTCTTTGGCAAACAGTTCCCTGTGTTCCTGTGTCGGACTATAAACCCTGACTATCGAGATTTTCCTTGATTCAGAGAGGCCCAATAATTGGGTTCTTGCTTGACGCCCCGTCCCGATAATCCCGACTTTTTTTGCATTCTCGCGGGCCAGATATTTTGAGGCAAGGGCCGCCGTCGCTCCTGTTCGGAGCCACTTCAGGTGCAAGGATTGTATTAGTGCCCGCAATTGCCCAGTCGTGGCGTCGTAGAGAATTGTTGTAGATGGGTTCGTCCCCTTTTTCCCAAAGCCCGCTGAGTAGGAGAACGTACCCATGTATCCAGAGCCAATCACAGCCGCGGCACCAATTTTCAATGAATGGGTCGAGTCAAGCCAGAGATCTATCCGGGGAGTCAGAACGGCTTTGCCCTCTCCAAAGTTTCTGTAAGCCCCCTCTGAAGCTTGAATGCAATCCCTCATTGTAAGGAGCTTCTTGACAATTTCTTCTTTGAGATAGAGAACCAAGTGATATAATCCCGAATGCCTAGCTTGGAGGCTGCAAGTCAGCCACCTATTAATTCCTTCTAGCAAGTGACGTGGGAAGCATGTTTAGCTTGCTTGTCCGTTTCGCAATGCTTCGAAAAGGAGGGATATAGGAATGCCAAGCAACGAGAGTGTGCAACGCCGGCGCACATATCTTTCCATGCAAGGCGGCCCTCGGATTCAGATGATTAGAACGCAGATCCGAAAAGTGGAGTCGGCCGATGGCACTCGCATTGACAGCCTGCTGCGGGGACTCTACACTGTCCGTGTTTGTATTCAAAACAGCTTCTGCTTCTCTTGAGGAACGGATCTCGAGAAGAAAGTAGGGGCATGTTCTTAGTTCAAACCAAAGTGCGTACAACTCCGCAGGGATATTTCTCTGTTACGCCTGTGGGGTAGAGGCCTCGTGCCAATGCCCTGTTACCTTAACGCTATTTCTCATGGTGCACCTCTGAATCTGACAACGGACTTGCTTTGCGGCTAATTCCCAAACTCGTTGAACAGTCGGCCTATAATTTTATCGCAAGGCCTTTAGCTTTGATTTTCATCCAGTTCAATTTTGACGTATCATGTTCAAAAGAGATAGAACGCCAATCTCAATAGTATTCTTTTCCGTGTACCTTGTTTTCCTCGGTCTCTCATTTAGAGGAGCTTCCAAAGTGATCAAGCCCTTCATAGATAGAAGCCACAAATCAGTCTGGGAGTGGTGGCAGCAGTTCGGAAGAGACAAGAAATTCCAGAACGCGTTCAGGCTTCACAAGGAAAGAGTAAAGCTCTTTCTGATGGACGAAACGTGTGTGAAGATAATTGGAAAACAGGCTTATTTGTTCGTGCTGTACGAGCCTTTCGCGGACAGAATCCTCGGACTGCACTTCGCTTGGAATGCAAACTCGATAGTTGTTGACCTCTTCATGAAAGACATGATCAAAAAATATGGAAAGCACTCTCTGTGGACAGACGGCGCAACTTGCTACGCTCTAGCATGCGAATCGATGAAGCTGGATCATCATGTCTATCCTCATGGCGGATGAATGTGGGAGAAGATGGAAAGACAGATTCAAAGGCTCAAAGACAGAACAGAGAGCTTCGACGACCTTTTCCCATGCAGAAACGAGGGAATGAAATGCAGACTGCAACACGTGAAGAATTGGATCAACGTTTTCTTCCTCCACCACCAGCCAGACTACATCACATTCTCAGAGGATGTCCAGAAAAATCTGGGAGCTGGCCTAAGGTAACAGGGCAGCTATAGCCGAGGATAACAAGATAGGATAATCTCACGTGTGCGGCAGGCAATCCGGCTATCCTTGTGGCCAAATTTCTTGTTTGTCAGACGGCAAGAGAAACGCCGCGAATTATTCCCAACCTCCACTTGTCTTGGACATTATCATCGCAGTCTGCCATCGTACGTAACCCATATGTAATGAGTTTAAGTAGTAAAATCCGAGCATCTTTTTCACACAGGCGCTTTTTTTCCATCGCATCTTCAACCTAGTTGAAGTGGCGCAATTCTTGTAGCTTCGACAATGAAAAATAACAAATTCTTTAGGTGTTAGTATACAAGGAAAATACCGTCAAGTCGGGCTCTCGATGGTACTCTATTGCCATTTACAATATCAATGGATTCGCTCTCAGATCAACCTTGGGATGACAAATTCAGGGTAAAGTAAATACGTCATCCAAACACAACCTAGATCTTACATGATAACCCTTCAATCAAATGACATCTCAGAGAAGCAGCTAGCCCAGATCGCGCTCGCGATCCAGGGTCGGTGGGAGGTACCTGCTTTCGTAAAGATGCACGAGATTGTAGTGGTCGAGGAGGACGGCCACCTCCCGAGGAATAGGATACCCCCAGAGGATTTCGAGCGCGGGCTCGGTGTTGTATTCGAAAACCTCGAGATAGACTCTGCCTTCAAGTTTTACAGAGTCGGCAAGTCAAAGTACAATATTTCGAGAATTCCCGGTTCCACACTTCCACAGTGGATGGAGGACATCGAAACACCTGCTGCAACCCCGGAAGGAGTTTTTGCTTGCGCCCATTGCGGCAAGTGGTTCGCCACAGAAATGGAGCTCTCACTGCACACGAAACTGCACTACATCATTTAATCAAGCAGTGGGGAGACAAGATATTCTATATGCGAGCGAAAGATGATCAATGGTTGACCATCGGATAGTACCGGCCGCCAGATCTTCTCACCTTCACGTCAACATCGAAGCACTTACTGACATTCCTGCTTGTCAAAACTTTTTCGATATTCTCCTCCATCGTGACCCGCCTCCCATTCTTAAGTAGTAGCGCCCTGTTGAAGCAGGAAGGTATCTCGTCGATCCTGTGCGTAACGTAGATGATCGAGGGAGCCGACTTTGCAGAGGCGAGCTCTTCGAGACCGGAGATGAACGACTCCCTGGACTTTAGGTCAAGTCCGGCGCAGGGCTCGTCCAGAGTGAGAAGAAGAGGATCAGCCATCAGCGCACGTGCAATGATAACCTTCTGCCGCTCGCCCTGAGAGAGTTCGCGCAGCTTGCTGTCTTCGTACCTCAGGCAACCAAGACTCTTAAGCAACCTGCGCCCCTTCTCGACATACTCCGACTTTGGTACGCCCCAGAGTCTGGTCTGCGCATACCCACCGCTTACGACAATATCAAGAACGTTGTCCTCTAGAAGGACAAGATCGCTGAGGTACGAGCTGACCATGCCAATCCTCTTTCGCACCTCCTTCAGGTCGGTATCTCCAAATCGCTCCCCGAAGACCGAGACGCTCCCCTTTGCGATTCTCTGGTATCCGTTGATTACCTTGAGGAGAGTGGTCTTCCCTGATCCATTTGGGCCAACGACGGCCCAATTCTCGCCTCTCTTGACGTGAAGGTTGATGTTCTGAAGGACTTTCTTTCCGCCGAGGACTACTGTTACGCTGGAAAGGGAAACCAGAGGATCAGGCAGGTCTAGTCGTCGCAAAATAAGCGGCACTACTTTTCTGCTTCGATCAGAGTAGGTTGAATAGGGTTTCTACGCATCGATAACAACGGGTTTCGAACTCTTTACCCTAGGCTACTGTACACGTTGACCAGCCGCAGTCCAGACACTTGCGGCATCCTTCCTGAGACACGATGTTCATTCCGCCGCAGACGGGACACTTTGGCACGTGAGCCCCTGAAGGCGTGAGAGAAGGAAACTGCCGCGACACAACGCCAGTATACGCGGTAGGGGGTGGAATAATCACCGACCGCTCCACTTCGTAACTCTCCTTTCTTTCAGGCTCGGCCGGAAGTTCTATCTTACACTCGCGAAGCATATCCAATGTAGTCAAGTTGGTGATAGGCGTCACGTACCTGTTCTGCCTCTGCGAGGGAGTGCGGAGGACCTGCTCATCCTTTGAGCCGTCCCTGTAAATCGTCACGCCTTTGAGCCCCAACCTATAGGCGAAGAGGTAGGCCTTTTCAACGTCCTCCGTTGTCGCCCAGGAAGGCATGTTGATCGTCTTGCTCACTGAGGTGCTGATCCATTTTTGCATCTCATACTGCGCCCTCACGTGGTCCCACCAGGGGATGTCGTAGGCGACGAGGAACACCTTCCCGAAGGTCTCGTCCAGGCGCGGATCGTAACTGTCCAAACCTTGAAGCGAGCCTCCGTTCTCTGAAATCGCCCTGAGAATCCCCTCCTGCATCAATCCCTTCTCGCGTAGCTCTCGTTCGAGTTCAGCGTCGGTGTAGTAGAAATTTCCCACTGTCACGTGCTTTTCAAAGGCGAGCGCGAACTGCGGTTCTAGGCCCGAAGACACGTCCGCGATCATCGAGATACTTCCAGTAGGGGCGACGGTCATGGTGTGCGAGTTCCTTAACCCATTCGCTCTAACTTCCTTACTCAACGAATCCCACTCCATTGTCCAGAGTTCCTTCTTGTAAAATGCGTCGAAGGAGAGTTCTCCCTCCTTATACGTAGAGTGCTCAAAGAGTGGAAAAGAGCCTCTTTCCTTCGCAAGCTGGGCTGACGCCCTAATAGAATGGTAAGCAAGAAACTCTGCGACCTTGCTCATTAACGCAAAGCCTTCGTCGCTATTGTATGGAATTCCAAGCGCGTAGAGCGTGTCGGCCAGGCCCATGATTCCCAGACCGATCCTCCTTGTCTCCTTTGTGACTCTAGCTATTTCTCGCAGCGGGTAAGCGTTCAGGTCAATCACGTTATCGAGGAAGCGCGTGCTTGTCTGAACGGATTTTGCGAGGGCATCCCAATCGAGGTGCGCATTCTTGCCTTCTTCATCGGTCCTTACAAATGAGTAAAGGTTGATTGACCCGAGATTGCACGATTCGTACGGATACAGGGGCTGCTCTCCGCAAGGATTCATGCACCTGATGTCGCCCAAGTAACTCTCAAGCGGGTTGTGTGCGTTAATGTTGTCAAGGAATGCCACTCCTGGATCAGCGGTGTTCCACGCCATGGTCGCTATTTCCCTGAAGAGCTGCCTCGCGTCCTTGGAGCTCCAGGTCGTCCCGTCGCGCGGGTTCTTCAGTGGCCAGGGCTCACCGCGCTCGTAGCTCTTCCAGAATTCCGACGTGATGAGGACAGAGATATTGAAATTCTCAAACTGCCTCGTCTCGTACTTTGACCTGATGAACTTCTCAATGTCCGGGTGGGTTATGTCGAGGATACCCATGTTGGCGCCGCGCCTCTTGCCACCCTGCTTCACTACGTCGGTGACAGTGTCGACTATGCGCATGAACGTAACGGGGCCGGACGCCACCCCGCCGGTCGATGCTACGATGTCCCCTTCAGGCCTGAGCGCAGAGTAGTTTATCCCCACTCCTCCGCCAGATTGGAATATCATTGCGCAGTCCGTGGCGGCCTGCATGATTGAAACAAGGCTATCGCTGATTGGTATCACAAAGCAGGCGCTGAGCTGCCCTAATCTTGCACCCGCATTGAAGAGGGTCGGGCTGTTCGGCAGGAACCTCTTCTCTACCATGATGTCGTAGTACTCCTGATAGCGCTCGCGGTAGGAATCGAATTCACCTCGTTTGAAAAGTCCGATTACTTCCTCCCATACCAGTTTCATCTGCCCGAGCTCGTTCAACTCCCCGTAGAGCTCGTGCATCCTCTCGATGTGAT
The DNA here is from genome assembly GCA_021325255.1 of Nitrososphaerota archaeon. The sequence goes on from JAJPHP010000054.1 coordinate 20,930, forward strand.
ACCTGTTGAACTGAATGGCGAAAGCGCCGTCAGCTTGCAATCCAAGACCGAGCTCTCCGACTGGTGTTGCCAGCTCTTTAGTCGCGCGGGCTCTTTTCTTTTGCTTGCCTTCTCTGTCAAAGACCTTCGGATCGTGCAGTATGTCTGAAATCACTACTAGGGCAGCGACGCGCTGGAACATCTGCTTTGGCCCTTCGATGATCTTCCCGTGCTCGTCCCTCAGTAAGTAGCGCGAGGCAAGTAGTCTCACGGCGTTCAGCGAGAAGGCCTTGTCGACCTCATCCACGTGCTCCTTCTCGAGCATCCTCCTTTTCTCGTCCCGGATCCTCTCCCTCTCCTTCCTGTAGAGGACATACGCTTTTGCGACGTCGTAGAGGTTCTGCTCCATCAGGCTTCGCTCGACGATGTTTTGTATCTCCTCTACGTGAGGACTGCCCTCGGATCCGTACATTTCCGAGATTGATTTTAGGACGCTCTGCAGGACCTTCTCGGGTAGCCCCTCCCGGACGGACTCCCTGCCCCTTGTGGCAAGGATTGCCTTTCTCACAGCGTTCAAAATGCGCTCGCTGTCAAAAGTAGCTACTCGTCCATCGCGCTTGATGACTACATGTGGTAGGATGCTCAAATCCTTCGTTATACCATCCTGGAGCTATATGATACGACGTGGAAGGATAAGAGCATTCGCTAGAGACTCGCACCTTTTGTAATGAAAACTTTAGCAAATCATCAGTTTCCATCTGGGCCAGGAAGAGAGGGAGAGGGCCTCATGTTTGTTTGAACGAAGAAAGTGGGGGGACAGTTATTGAGCGGGCGTCCTTTTCGAGAGGAATCGAAAGTGCAACACGGCTACACACAATTTGGCCTTCTTGTCCACGTTTCTGCGATCTCACTGAATTTATCGAAGCAGTTGCGAGTCAACGCGAATGACTTCCCCGTTCGAGGAGAGCCGTGCTGGTGAAGAGCTCGAGAGGCTGACCTACCTGATAATCTCGAAGGTCGGGCCGGGCGTGCTGATCCGCTATCTCGAACTCAGAGACCAAGTCATGGAATGGTACAGTTTGAAGAGGCCAATCGAGGATACTGTCGATGAAGAGGAGCATACAGAATCCGGTTCAGGTGGACGCAATACTAAGAGGAGAAAAAGATGAGTCTAAGCTGTGGGTTGAATTTTTACTAGGGAACAAGATATTGTCTGCGAGTTCATATATCCTGGTAACGTCTAACAGTCACGATGTAAACCATGAGTAGCGAGCTCAGGATGGTAGTCGGAAGCGCAAGGCTCACCATAGTCCAAGGTGATATAACGGACCAGGACGCTGACGCCATCGTGAACGCGGCGAACTCTTCGCTCATGGGTGGAGGGGGCGTCGACGGCGCGATTCACCGCAGAGGAGGCCCCACCATACTCAAGGAGTGCCAAGAGATCAGGAAAGCCCAATGGAGGGACGGCCTCCCTCCAGGGGAAGCGGTAATCACAGGCGCGGGAAGGCTCAAGGCGCGATTTGTAATTCACACGGTCGGGCCGGTGTGGTACGGCGGTGGAAACAACGAGGAAAGGGTACTCACCAACTGCTATGCGAATTCTTTGAAACTGGCTGACTCTAGAGGAGTAAATTCAATAGCCTTTCCTGCGATAAGCACGGGCGCATACGGATACCCAATTCGAGGCGCGGGCGCAGTTGCACTAAATACTGTCAGGGATTTCCTCCTGAATCGCATGGGGAAAACGACACTAAATGAAGTGATCTTTGTACTGTTTGCGCCAAGGGATTTCGAAGCCTACGAGCAGTTGGCGAAATCGATGCTTGGCGGCTCGAATAATTTCGAAAGTCATTAGTAACATTCGTGACAATTTTCGGCCTTGAGACAGAAGACAGATTCGGAACTGAAAGGAGAACTTGGAGCTCTGCGAGATTTCTTTGCGTACAACGCTTTTGTCAGAAAGAAATATCTTCGTTTGATTTAACAAACTTCCGAAGAAAACCCTCACAAAGGACAGGGGTGCTTCATATCCGTCGATACTGGACATCTTCACCCACGTTCTCGATGTTTACAAATCGTGGTTTGATCTCTACGAAAAGGGCACTATTCTTCCTGAAATCCGAGGACTCTCACTCAGTCAAGTGAAGAAACTCGAGCTCGAAGTGGATAGACACATCGGCAATTTCATGCGAGAGCTAGAGCCTCCGGACTTGAACAGATCGTTTAAACAACCAATGGAAGGAAGAAGCAAGAAAGTTCTAACATGGAATCTCAAGGGCATGCTCTGGCACCTCATCTAGGAAGAACTCCAGCACAGAGGAGAGCTGAACGCCCTCCTTTGGCAGGAGGATATATAGATCCCCCAGTGACATGCTGGTGGAAGTGGCAGAAGGCAATTGAGAAGAATCGCTATGCTGCAAGATAGGCGCAGCTTCAAACAACTGGCTTCCTGAATTCGTTCGCGGGGCCAGCGTACCTTCTGCATGTGTTCGGGGATTCTCTGGTGCATCTCGGAGATGTGCCGCTGCTGCAACTGATCATAACTCAGGGAAGGCAAATTCTCGACCGCATAGTCCATGCCCCTTCTTATTTAATTCTACTTTTCAAAGCGTATTGAGCTGAGGAAGAAGAGGAAAAATCCGAACTTCAAGTATAGCAGATGCATTGCGACGTATCAACAGTCAGGATCGGAGCAGTTCCAAGAGCAGATAAGATTTGAAAGAAAAGCACCCTAACAAGCTCCCCAAGGGGCGGAACTGATTACATGTCGAGTGACAATCTGGAATACTATGCGAGAGATGAATAAATCGGATGAGATTATGGCCGCGAGAAGATCAGGTAAATCAGAATCTAAAAGTGTGGATGCGTACATTGCAAAGTGCCCAAAGAATATTCAAAGCAAGCTAAAGGAGATTAGGTCAGCAATAAAGGAAGTAGCGCCCGGTGCCAATGAAACCACGAGTTATTTCGAGATGCCTGGCTATTCCTATCCCGGTTATGACTATAACGGAATGTTTGCCTGGTTTGGTCTTCAGAAATCGCACATTGGTCTGTGCCTTCGCCCTCCAACGATACAAAACCACGAAAAGGAACTCGAAAGCTACGAGACAACAAAAGCTGTGGTGGGCCTTCCGTTAGACAAGAAGATACCCGTGCCTCTGGTGAAAAAATTAGTTAATACAAGTATAAGAATAATGAAAGACAAACCGAGAAAGGACGCGCGTTCTACACCTCGCACTTAGGATTTCGAGAGCGAAAATCCGCTACACCTACAGACTTTAAACGTAAGGCTAGGCTCAATCGTGCACTATAATCGACCATATCAACGCTCTAGTGCTGCCGGTGCGTGATGTCAAGACATGCGCGTTATTCTACCGCGACAAGTTAGGATTTAACCTTGATCAGTTCGAAAACGAAGAAGCTTACCTGACTATTGGGCCAAAAGGTGGAATGGTCCTTGCGCTTAAAGCTCTCGATCTCGTCGCAAGGGAGATCTCGGAGGAGCGGATCAAACCAGATCAAGAGACCATCAAAAGGACTCATTGTGTTGTTTTCGTGAGTGATGTCGACAAAGAATATGAGAACTTACAACAAAAGGGCATCCATTTTGTAAATTCGCCTACCACTAAGGCAGATGGATGGCGGACAACACACTTTGAGGACCCAGAAGGAAATCTCTGGGAAATATCGCAACGGCCCAGAAAGTAGACGCGAGTTGCATATTTTTGACATCCTGTTAATATGAAAGGAATGTTTCAATTAACGAAATAGTCGTACTTGTTAGGACCAAGGTGCGGGTGTATGATATGACGAATCAGCCAATCGCATTTGTCGATGTAAACGTCGTGCCCATGACGGAGGAAAAGATCCTTCGAAACCAGACCGTGCTAGTGCGTGGGGACAGGATTGCGCAGATCGGGAGCACAGACGCAACTACAATCCCAGATGGAGCTCTGAGAATAGACGGAGGCGGCAGATACCTAATGCCCGGACTAGCGGACATGCACACCCATGTGTGGGAAGAGGCGGATTTCCTTCTCTTCGTTGCCAACGGGGTTACTACTATTCGCAATATGTGGGGAGGTCATCGCCAACTTGCATGGCGAAAGAAGATCAACGAGGGCTTGCTCCTAGGACCAACAATCTTCACCTGTGGTCCGCTGATTGACGGTTCGCCACCTATCTGGAACAACTCGAAAGTCATCCTGACACCCAAGGATGCGGAGGAGGAGATTTTCAGAGAAAAAGAGATCGGCTATGATTTTGTCAAAGTGTACAATCGGTTGCCGGTCGAAGCTTACGATGCCATTCTAAGTTCCGCTAAGAGGCTTGGGATCCCGGTTGTCGGCCACGTCCCCGACAGGGTCGGGCTATTGCGAGCTCTGGAATCGGGGCAGTATTCGATAGAACATCTTACAGGATACATCGACGCGATCCAAGCCGAAGATTCGCCGGTGAAGAACAAATTCGATTTCGAGTCTTCCCGGAAGGCGATTGATTATGCAGAAGAGAGAAAGATTCCGGAGGTTGTGTCCGCCACAAAGAATTCTGCGACGTGGAACTGTGTAACCTTGGTCGTGATGCAAAAGTTCGTCTCGACGGATGACGCCAAAATACTGCTTCAAGACCAGCGCATGAGGTTCGTTCCGCCGAACATCTTGGCTAGTTGGGATCCTTCGAAGGACTTTCGATTGAAAGAGTATACAGTGAAAGACTTTGAACGACTAGCGAAAGCGAATGCGATGCGAAAGAGATTCACTCTCGAACTGCACAGGGCGGGTGCCAGGATCCTACTGGGAACCGATACTCCTAACCCATTCGTAATACCAGGATACTCGATCCACGAAGAGCTTCGTAACCTCGTCGAAGCGGGCCTCAGTCCTTACGGTGCAATAAGGGCAGGTACGAGGGACGCCGCAGAGTTTCTGAGCTCGTCGGAAGAATTTGGAACTTTAGAGGAGGGCAAGAGAGCCGACATGATACTTTTGGAATCTAATCCGCTAGAGGATGTGGGCAACATCTCAAACCCGCTCGGAGTCATGCTCCGCGGCAAATGGTATTCGAGGGAGCAATTACGCGAAATGCTTGAGGCCCTTGTATCCACATATTCGATAAGCGAAAAAGACCTTGAGAGCCACTTTGAACACTTCCCGAACGTGGACGAATCATATCAACCTTCAAGGTACCTCATCAAGTTCTCCGGCACATTAACGGGCGAGGAACGATTTGCTGTTAACTTCAGAAGAGACAGCAAAATAATCCTCATTGACTCTCAGGTGTGCATGAACTCGCCCCCGAGAATCGACAGATTCCTCATGCAACTCAAGCTGACCCAAGAGTGGTCTCCGGTTTCCTTGTTCTATGAAAGCCAAGCTTCTGAAGGTAGTTGCAAAGTGATCATGAGGCGAACCGGAAGCACCATCAGAATCAGCGGAAACCATCCCGACGGGTCAAAGTTCGAAATTGAGAAGGAAGAATCAGAAGATGTTTTGTTCGGATCTCTGCACTTCGCGACGCTAGTCCCTGCAGTAAACCGGCTCCTCACAATGGAAGTCGGGCAGACGCGCGAACTGAAAATGCTGAGGCTAGAATCATTAACTGATATTGACTTTACGAAAGTAAGACTAAGTTTTCAACGGAAGAGTGATCTTGAAAAACCATTCAACGGTAGATCCGCGAAACTGAGGGTATACGATTTTGAAGACATCAGCAGTAACGCTTCGTCCAGCGGAAGCTTGTTCGTCGACTGCAATAACAGGCCAGTTCTCTTTGAAAGAGCAGGGCAAATGAGTTTTGATCGATACGAACTAATTGAAGACGCCAAAGTAGCGGATTGAGCGCAAACCGAGGTTCGCAGGACTTGGCGCGGTGATTGAGCCAGTTCAGACCAGCATCAAGTGTGGCCTGTAGCTTGCTCTTGCGGAGCTCTATTGATGTCCAATTTTGAACGTAAGCGGACCAATGACGGATCGAAGATTTTTCCGTCTTTGATTACGCGTGAAATCTGGAGAGTGTTTCTGATGTCGTCAAGGGGATTGGCCTTTAAGATTACTAGATCGGCAAACTTTCCCTCTTCAACCGAGCCTAACTCAGATTCTGCGTTGAGAGCGGATGCCGCATTGACCGTAGCAGCTCGGATCACGTCTATGTTTGGCATGCCGCACTCTGAAAGGAGCTTCATTTCCTCGTGAAGCGACTTGCCCGCGATGGAATAGGGCATTCCGTTGTCGGATCCGGCTAGAATCCTAACCTTAGATCGAAAGGCCCTTCCCACAAATCCCTGTGCTACTTTCAGGGCGAACCTAGCTTCCTGAAAATCTTCCTCGTGGACATTCTCGAGGAATGCTTTGTTGTCATCTTTCCATCCACTCGCCTCCACTGGGTCGAGCAAAGCGTAATCGGGGTCACCGAGGAGATCCGCGTCGTTGGTTCTGCCCATCTTGTCAATGACGGTCAGGGTAGGATCGAGATACGCTCTCCTTTCTGAAATCGCCTGTATCAGGTTCCTGACCTCGGGCGAGCGCAAATCAACGCAGGCCCACGGATGCATCATGGAATAGGGACCTGTAATCCCCGGCTTCTTCGCGACTTTCGGAGCCAGTTCGGTGGCCATCCTGTGAACGTGTTCTACGGTGGTAATCCCTGCTCTGACCGCCTGGCCAATGGTGGAACCTATGCCTGAATGGGCGGCGACAGGTATGCCCTTCTTTTTGGCCGCCTTGACAACTGCCCTAATCATATCCTCTCGCATGTTCTGGTATACCTTCAGGCAATCTACGTCCTGTTTCATCAGTCGATTTGCAACTCTAGCCGCTTGCTTCTCGTCCCTCACTACGATGTTCATCTTGGGAAAGAATTCGTTCCTTCTCACCCTTTCCGGGACTGAATCTATGAGAGGCCCCGCGTAGAAGATTCTGGGACCAATCAACCGATTCGCCTTCACGCGCAAGCTCATTGATTTTATTCTTCGGAGATTGTTGCCGAGGTCGCGAATAGAAGTGACACCGTACTTCAGGAACAGTTCAAGCTGGCGTTCGTTCTTTACGTGAACATGCATGTCTATGAACCCGGGAAGAACTACTTCGTCCCGAGCGTCGATCTCAAATGAACCAGCCGGGATCGGTGTCGAAAAGCCTCTCTTGATCGACTTGATTTGATTGCCGGCTAAGATTATAGAGACTCTCTTAACCGGTTTCCTTCTCCTCCCATCAACTAGCGTTCCCGCCCTAATGCAGAGGACCTTGTTTTTTCTACTGCCGTCTCTACGCGCATGCGTTTTGATTGCAGCACTATTTCTGAATGGGAAGAGACAATGTCACGCTGCTTGTTAATTGCTAGTAAAGGGTAGCAAAGTACGTGGGAGTGTAGTATGGATTGTTAACGTATCCGTGGACGTTCGACGTATAGACGGAGAAGATATCCGGGTTTATCGTCCAGACATACATTACCGCCTGGTTCGCCAACTCGTTGATGTCATTTGTGATCTTTATCAGACCTGTCACGTTGTTCGTCGAAGTCGCGACCTGCGTCTGTGCCAACAGGGAATTGACTGCAGTCAAGTTAAACCCGTTCGCGGCCAAGAAGGGGTTGAATACTATCGAAAGGAAGTCGGTGACCCAAGGATAAGCGCCATACCATCCGCTCGAATACAGATACAGCTGATCTGCGAGACCTTGCGAGAAGAGCGAGGCCAGAGGCAGGGGCTCTACGTTCACGGTCAGGCCCATGTTGTAGGTCTGGGAAACGTTGTTGATCACTGATGCCATCTGCTGGAACACGGCCGGGTCTACTGGAGCTCCGACGTAGTACGGCAGAGCTATCGTTTGAGCCACAGGGTGTGAGCACTGGCCGTTCGAGCCGAGAGCAGGGCACCCGAACGTGTTGTTGAAGAGTCCAGAGGGAGCCGCGCTGCCGTTGAAGAAGTTGAAATTAGTGAGAGGGTGCATCATGGCATCCAAGAGTAGATTCTGCACGGCTGATGTGTTAAACGAGTATCCGGGCGTGATTGAAGAATTGTACGAGCCTTCTGGCGGTTCGCCTGGTGGGATCGCTTCATTCGCAACCTTGCCCAGGTTGTTATTCGAAAGCGTGTTGATCTCACTCATGTTGACCGAATCGGCGAAGGCAAGTCTCAGTCGCCGGTCGGCAAAGGGCTGGAAGGTGTAATAATTGCCGGTCTGGGGATTGGTCACATTCGTGCAGAACGGTTCGAAGAGAGTCGCGTGCGTCGTGTAGGGTCCGTATAGCGTAACGCCGTTCAGTATGGATTGCAGAGTCCCGTTAGCTAGCCACGCACTCCTGTCGGCGACGTCGTAAAGGTGGTCGCCCGTGACGTCGATGGTCATAGCCTGCCCAGAATTCCCGGCGTTTTGTAGGTCGAGCTCCCTTGTGCGCAGGTTCGGAACGTAGTTGATGTCGATTGTCTTAATCGGAGGATTACTTTCACCGGTTGGAACGGGCGTCGGCGTCCAGCCCCAGTAGTGGGGGTTGGCTACCAAGACTACGTCGCCCGTCGTTGCATCGGCGCTTTTGATATCATACGGCCCCGTGCCGGCGAGGGAACCCTGGTTAGATCCGTCCAGGTATGTCGTACCGCACCCTTTCGGGGTGGTGCCAGCATTGCACGTTGAGACCTCGTCCACGAAGTACTGGTACATCATGCTGGTGAGGTTTCCGCTCAGCTTCGGATAGGGAAGGGTGTACCCAGTGCCAGACTGGTTCCAGATACCGACGTCGTGCTCCATTACGTAAGCAGGCGCAAGGACCATAGTAGTGAACTCCAAAAGGTAGGGAAGGGCGGGGTTTGGATTCTGAATATGAAGCGTAAAAGTGAGGGGTCCCGTTATTTGCACCGCGTTCTCTGCTAGGACTTCATTCACCCAGTTTTGATTGTAGGGCTGCGGCGTTCCACTTAGAGCAGAGCTCAGGCTGGTGTTGAACAGCTGTTGCAATATATACGAAAGCTGCGTGCCGTGCCCGAACGGGGAGCTCCCATCCTCAATCAAAAACCGATTGACTGCAAAGTAAACAGCCGAGGAGTTCATCTGTTCCCCATCGGCAAAGGCGATGCCGCTCTTCAGCGTGAAGTTGGCCGTGGAGCCGTCCGCGGAGACGGTGTAATTTTGGGCAAGCCACGGCACGATTACCGCGCTTCCGGAGCTCGACTGATTGATGTAAAGCAGACTCTGGTAGACGTTCCCCAATATGTTAAGGTCGTAAGCTGTAGACGTAATCTGCGGGTCCAAGAATTGAGGCGAGGAGGAGCTCTCCCACGTCAGGACGGACGGGAGACTGGTAGAGCTCGACGTGCTCGTTGAGACTGAAGAAGAAGAGGTACTAGTCGAAAAGCTCGAAGTTGCCGTAGTGCTTTGTGAAGCAGAAGACGAAGTGGATGACGATGTGGTCGTGGTCGCCTGAGAAGTCGATGTGGTCGGGGGAGTTGTCGTCGCGGCCGGGCGCTGGCTCAAAAAGACATAACCTACACCAGCGGCTACGATGACGATTATGATTATCAAAACTGAGACTAGGCGGCTAATTCCGACGTAAGATCCATTTCGCGTGAACTTCATCAATGCGCGCAAACGCGGCTGGTCTTAATAATGTTTCGAAGCGCGCAACGAATATCGATAAGATGCAGTGTTTTGACTGGAGGGGCCGATCTCCTACGTTATTGATGATGGTGCACGAAGGACGAGTTCTTCTCAGGCACACCGGTTAGAGTTACAACTACATGTCCTATCTGTCTGGCAGTATCGGAAAGAGTCAACTCGAGCAATTCGCTAAGCATGGTTTCGTGTGCGGGAAAAAGGCTCTTTCGTCAAATTAACTTTGAGCAATCGGGAGCACGACGTGCGATGGGAATCCCTTCGTGTGATAGATCTTCTGCTCAGCGACTTGCATCTCGGCGTCCCTCCCGAACTCGTGTCCAGTGTTTGGATTCCTGTCGTACTTTGGGAAAGAACTGGTCGAAACGTCCAGCCTAATCCTGTGATCCTTGAGAAACGCGTTACTGGTCACCCAGAGATCGATGCTAAATTGGTACACCTTGTGCGGCTCAAGGAGCTCCGGTTTTGCAAGCGAATTCCTGTATCGGGCGCGCAATATCCCCTCTGTAAGGTGCATCGAATACCCGTTAGGAAAGACGTCCACGAGCTGCGCCCAAAAGTCGGTATCCAGCGCAGAACTTGAGGCATATAGCTTCACCTTTACTGGCCCGCTGACCTCGACCTCCGAATCGAGCCTCGGCGTAGAATAGACAAGCACGTCGTCCCTTCTCTCAATTGGCCTCTGATCATGCGGAGCCTCGGCTGCAACTCCAGAAGTATCGTCGAAGAGGTTAGGGCATGGATCCTTTGGATCATAAGTGTAAGTATCCACAGAATTGCTTCCTTCAGTATCTTTCGGCTCTATCGCAGAAAGTAAACCGTCGCCAGCTGACGTGTTCGCCCGACCTGAGCTGTGCAAGAAATACTTGATGTACTTGGTGCCTTCAAACGGCCACGCATCACTCCTTTTCCAAGAGTTGCGCCCCATGACGAAGATGTCGACCATCGGCTGGTTCATCACCCCGTTGTCTATCCCTTTGAGCCAGTAGTCAAACCAGTCTAGCTCTATCTTTCTCAGGTCTATCAAGGAGGACTCGCCAAAGTCTATTGAAGAAAGGCGCCTAGTCACATTGACGTGATGCTGCCACGGCCCGATGATCAACTTCTGATTCTCCCTGGCCTTCTCGGAGGGCGCATGCCTCTTCATCCCGATATAATTGAGGTGAGTGCCTATGATATCGTCGTACCACCCGGATATGTGGAGGACAGGGAGGTCTATGCGATCAAACTTGTCCTGGTAGAATGTTTTCCTCCAAAACTCGTCCGAAGATGGGTGATCAATCCATTTCTGCCAGATCGCAGAATTGGGTCGACCGAACTTGCCATCCATTGACCTCAGCGGAAGATGATTGTAGATCTTTGCGGTGTCGAAAATCGATGGGTCAGTATTCTTCTTCCCGTCTACCATCGCCATCCATTCTGCCATCCATAGAACCAAAGCTCCATTCTGAAACGGGACATTTATCACGGGGTCAGGAAGCGATACAATGCAAATCATGGCTTTGAGATTCGGAGGAGAGAGTGTGGCGGCCTGCCATTGGTTCCAAGCTTGATAGGATGCGCCGATCGTGCCTATAGAACCATTAGACCAAACTTGCCTTGCACACCACTCTAAGGTATCGTACCCGTCAGTTGGATCGTCAAAAAAAGGCTGGTATGTTCCTTCAGAATCATTCTTTCCGCGGCAATCCTGGATAACATAGACATAACCGCGAGATGCGAAGAATTTAGCTTCGTCAGCAAATCGCTTCTGGAACCCTTCGACGGTCATGTATGGAGATCGAGTGACAATTGTGGGAAACCTCTCCTCGCTATCGGGTCTATAGATATCTGACGATAGTTTTATTCCATCCCGCATTTCTTGCTTGACGCCAAACTCTAGTCTTACATCATAATTCATGCAATTTCGCCAATTGGAACAGCAGATTCTTTTTGCAGGGACATTAGGCGTGTCAACACGGCCATTTTGAAAATGGCATTTAAAACAAGCTTAATATAATTCTCTTTTTTGTCTGCATTGTCCATGAGTGGTTCGAAAGCAACCAGTTCGATTTTCGCAAGAAACGCCACGGGCCTTGTCAAGCAAATTTCTGGACTCGACGCATTAGGTATGGTAGTCACACAGATGGGGCTACTCTATGTCTTCAATGTGGTGGCGTTTACTCCTGGGTTCTATCCATCAGCTAACCCTCTCGCTGGCCCGTTGATAGGTATACTGTTGGTATTGCCCGTAGTGGGAGTGTACATCATTTTCTCAATTGCAATGCCAAGAAGTGGAGGAGATTATGTTTGGACAAGTAGGACTTTCAATCCAGCTATCGGTTTTACAACTAATTTTGCTCTAACATTGATTGTAATTTCAGTCGTCGCCGCTGTCGCGCCGTGGATCGGAGACTGGTCGATTGCGCAGATGTTTTACGATCTAGGATACCTACAGCACAATGCAAGCTATACTGCGCTGGCAAATTCTCTTCTCGATCCGACAACGACATTCATAGTCTCTGCGGTCTTTGTCATAATTGCCGGGCTGGTTGTTATGGCTAGTTCAAAGCTCGCAGCCAGAGTAGTGAAGTACTGGGCTTTCATTTCGATCGCGATCGGAATCGTATTCATTGCCACGGTTCTCTTTGCCGGGGCGTCCACGTTTGCTTCAAACTACAACACATACGCCGCTTCCATACATAGCAACATGACCTATGATCAAGTCATTTCCACAGGGCAATCACAATTTGGCGCTTACAATGGTGTTCCGCCATTATTTTCCTATGCCACCCTCTACGCTGGAGCCCTGGGTTTGCTTGGATATCTTGGGTTCAATTCATCTGCATATTTTGCAGGCGAAGTGCGCCAGAATAAAAGAAATCAAATTATCGCGCAGCTTGGGGGCACGATTTTGTATGCTGCTTTCGTTACGATAATGATTGCAGTGGAATATTTCGGTGAAGGACCAAAATTTGTGAATGCTATCGCGGGGATGTGGACCGGCGCTGCGTACGGGGGATACACAAATTATCCCTACCTTGGAACAACACCACCACTTGCTTCAGGGCTTTCTATGTTCTGGACCAGTAATCCTATCCTAATCGCAATGTTCACGCTAAGTTTTGGAATCACAGCTTTCGTTATGGATATTTCCATTTTCTTTACTTTCACAAGGAATCTCTTTGCTTGGTCATTTGATCGAGTTGCTCCTACCGCGTTTGCAACCATCAATCCTAGGACCAGGACCCCGATATACGCGGCCGCAATAATCACCGCGGTCGGAATAGTCTACACATACATTGCGAGTTATACGAGCTTTGTAGCAGATCTCTTCAGCTACGGGACAGCTGGTGAATTCATAGTCTTCGCAATAGTTTCTATTGCCGCAATCATCTTCCCGTATCGCAGAAGGGACCTATTCGATTCGTCCGCGGATTCAGCGGCGAAGAAAAAGATTGGGGGCGTACCACTGCTCACAATACTTGGTGCGATTAGCCTAGCGGTTTGCCTCGTAACCATCTATGCGATAATTCTTCCCGAGATTGGAGGGGTTTCATTCTGGACAATATTCTTCGAAGGCATAATTCCGACATTCATAATCGGCGCCGTTCTCTACGCAGTAATATGGGCAATAAGAAAACGCCAGGGCATCAACCTTGGTATGCTGCAAAAGGAGATTCCTCCCGAGTAGGGCGGGACTAGCCCTGATCGAGATCCGGCAGCAGAATACTGAAAGACGAATTCTCTCCGCTTCGCAATGGCGCGGGAATTCTCTCCTCCTCCCTTTATCTCAATGCGGCTTTGAGTGAATCGCCGATGGGGAACTATGCTTCTCAAGTTCCTTACGACTGGCAAACCAGATCAAAGTACCTAGACCTCCCCTTTCCCGTCTCCGAGTATGAAAAAAGATTAGAGAGAATCAGGGCCTCGATGGAGAAAAGCGCACTTGATTGTCTCTTGATTTTTGGAGATGCGGGGGACGCTGGCGATTTAGTCTACGTCTCAAACTTCATTCCCTTTGGCCGAGCGGCCATCGTGATTCGAAGGGATAAACCGCCTGTCCTCGTAACCGATGCAATACTCCACGGGGAACCAATCAACTCCTACGCGTGGATGACATGGATCAAGGACTTCGTGCCCGTCAGGCACGAACCAAATGAGTTCGCTCTTGCACTTACACGTGTTTTTGAGGAGGAGAGCGCAAGGAGGATAGGAATCGTCGGATCCGAAAATCTGCCCATGTCGATCTGGGAGAAGCTCAGGGAGAAGAATCCCGCCACGTCGTGGAAGGATTTCTGGCTAGAGTTCACCAGGGTAAAGAGCGTCCGCAGCGAACTGGAGGTCTCTCTGCAAAGAGAAATTGGGAGAATCACCACCCAAGCCATGCATGCCGCCATTGATTCAATCTCGCCAGGAAAGACCGAGGGCGAGGTAGCCGGAGTAGCCTACAAAACGATGATGGAGCTGGGTGCTCACGACAGAAGTTTCTCAACTATAGTCAATTCCGGCCCAAGAGGCGGAATCAAACACAGCTACCCCACCGACCGGAGAATTGAGAAGGGGGACCTGATTTACCTTGACATGGGCGCAATGAAATTCGGATACCAGTCTGACATGTCGAGGAGCGTCGTGCTCAGCGGTGCAAGCCCCGAGCAGAAATTGGTGCTCGACGTTGTTCTAAACGCCTATCGGACCTTGCTCTCGATGATGAGGCCGGGAGTTAAGACATCAGAGCTAATCAAGGAGGCTCAGAGGATTGAGGAAGAATCTGGACTCAAAGAAAAGTATCGTGGAAGGATTTACCTCGGACTAATCGTTCACCACGCGATCGCGACCTCATTCTTTGAGCTTCCCTCGCTTGGGCTCGAAGACACCGTGCTCGAGCAGAACATGACTTTTGCCTTCGAGCCCATGGCGCACATTCTGGACTTTGGGACGGCCGTCGTCGAGGATACCATCCTGATAACCAAAGATGGCGTGGAATCTCTGACGCCCTATGAGCTAGTGCACTGGTAAGAAAGAAAGGTGTGGGGCGGCGCCGCTTCGAAATTACGGTAAAGCGCCCTAAGGATCGATTCTCCTTCAGGTTACGAGAACGAGGGAAGTATCTCCTTGCTGAATTTCTTCAGCTGCCCGATCTGGTCCCAGGCGACGAACCTGATGTTGAAATCCTGCACTCCCGCCTCGACGAAGGCCTCTAGTTTTTTCATCACTTCCGCCCTGTTGCCGAATGCGACCCACATGTCGAGTATTCCAGACGGGTCCTCCCTGTAGTACTTTTGGAGGAAATCGGCCGACTCATCCGCGGCCCTCTTCTTGTCCTCGTCCATGTTGACGTTGTAGTAGAGCGATGCTTTGAAGTCGGATCTGGGTATCCTGCCGTGCTTACCCACATACATCAAGACCTTGTCGAGATCCTCCCTGTACTCGTCCGGGGTGACCATCGTCGTCATCCACCCGTCTGCGTATTTGCCAACCCTTTCCAAGTTCGCTTCAATGTTGCCCGGCGGCCCCTCCAGTTCTCCCGTCGACCTGGGGTTCGAGGCAATCCAGATAGGGCAATCCTTCTGCACCGGCTTTGGCTGGACGGTTACATTCTTGAATTTGTAGATCTTCCCGTTGTAGCTCACGTCGTCCTCCGTCCAGATCTTGCGCATGATTTCAATACCCTCCTCGACCCGCTCCACCTTCTCTTTGGGGGAGATGCCAAAAGCGTCGTACTCGTTCCTGTAGATAGGGCCATGTTGCGTCGGCGTTCCCTGGCAAATGACAAGTATCGTCCTGCCACCGGAGAGCTGGTCAAGAGTGGCCCACTGATATCCGAGAAGGATTGGGTGCCTCAGTGGAAAGCTTGCAAAGCATGATGTCCCAAGCTTGAGTCGCTCCGTTGCGCCCGCGACCGCTGACAGGACGGATATGGAATCCAGTCTCGGCTTCGCAAGTATGCTGTCGCCGGCCCACACCCCGTCGTATCCGAACTCCTCAGTCATCTTCGAAAGCTCGATAACGTCTTTCCTCGGGTCAGAACCCGAGAACAGTACTCCCCTCGTAGGGAGAACTATGCCAAAAGTGATCTTCTTCTTGTTGCCTGACATTTTTTCTCTGTGCCACTCTCCTGTTGCGCTCTACTGCTTGAGATTAGCAGCGAGTTCGACTTTTTTCTGTCTTTCCTCGGCGTACTTTCCCACACCATTAAGCGCCTGAACAATTTCTTCCTTTGAGAGCACCAGTGCGAACCCCCTCCGCAACGTCCTGAGCTCCGCGTCCTGCATAGCCGGATCGTCAGTCGAGTTGACGTCCGAGCCGAACACGACTTTGTACCCTCGCGCGTGCGCGTCCCTCGCCGTAGTGCCGCAGCAGTAGTTGGTCATTGTACCGCAGATTATCACTGTGTCCACGCCGAGGTTCTTCAGCACGTAATCCAGAGAGGTATTGGTGAACGCGCCGTAACTTGGCTTTGCGATAACGACGTCCTTCTCATACACGGGCTTGATCTCCGGGTCGATGCTTTCCTTGGTGCAAAGTGGAGGACCTTCATAGTCGTCGAACCGATCAAGCGGCGTCCAGCCGTTTCTAAAGTAAGGATTCATGTCGACGAAGGTGGAGTGAAATGCATAGCACGTATAGATTATCGGGACCCCGACCTTTCTGCAAGAACCAATGAGGTCCCTGATCTTCGGAAGTTGCCTGGTCGCCTCTGGAACCCAGGAGGGGCAGTATCCAGGCTTTGTAAACTCCTCAATCATGTCCACCACGATGAGCGCGGACTTGCTCACGTCGATCTTGAAACTCGCGACGCCCGACTCGTACTCCCGCTTCGCCTTCTCGGCAAGGTAGGTCTCAGTGAACTCGCCTGGCCGGAGTTTTCGCCTTGGAATTGAAGAGCTCAAAGTTGTTTCGAAAGTAGAAGCCATATCTTAATTATTTATGAGCTGTGCCACAGCAGATATTCGCAGTGCCTAACTTTACTAAGCGAAATCCTTCGGGCATTTTGAGATGGTTTGAGGCCTGCCGTCTTCTTTTATCAGCACCTCGTCTTCAAAGTGAACGGACTGATTGCCTTTGAGCTCGAGGGAAGGCTCCACACACAGAAAAGCGCCACACCGCAATTTGCTCTTTCTTGATTTTGGCAATAGTATAGGATCCTCGACTATCTCAAGCCCGATCGCGTGCCCGAACGGCGAAGCGACTTCCGCTCTTCCGAGTTCCTTCGCTACATCCATCGTAATGTTGCTTACGTCGTCTCCGCTCATCCCCGCTCTGATTCTTTGGATCGTCTTCTCTGTGAGCTGGGCCGCGCCGTTCAAGAAGTCCTTCTGAGTAGCACTTGGACTGCCGACCGTCCAGAGCCTCAAGACATCAAAACCGTAATTGCTGTAATATCCTACGAGGTCGATCCCGGTAATCTCTCCCCTCTGCAACTTCCGGTTTGTCATTATCGGCCACCGCACGCCGGAGATGTTCCGACCGTAGATCCTCGTGCGCGCAACGTACCCGGCCCCTTCCTCGTAGCAGGCTCGCAACGCGGCGAGTCCAATCTCAGATTCTCTCGCACCTGCCTTCGTCGCATCGAATGCCGCCTGGATCCCAATGTCTGCGATTTCCGCGGCTCTACGCATTACGCGCTGTTCGGCTCTGCTCTTGACCATTCGTTGCCCTAATAATATTCCCTCTGCATCAGAAAACTTCACTTTTCCTCCATTTTTTCGAGAAACTCCTTCCTTTATTTCTTCGAGATACAGCGAAGGAAAAATATCGATTCCGGCAAGGCCAACGGTGGGATATTTCTTTGTTTCACTTCCGATAGAACTCGATACGAATGTCGTAACTGAAAGCGGAAGATCCTCCGAGGACTCGACCTTCTCGACACCGCACAGCCTGCCCGAGGCAAAGAGCAGTCCGGGAAAGAGTACCGGTCCGACGGATGGGCCGAGGACGAGCGCGCTGTACCCTAGTCCTCGATAGACCTCGTCGTGCTGGCTCGTCGGAAAGGCGCCGTGGTAGTTCACGAGGTACTCAAGGTGCCCCTCTCTCTCAGGGTACGAGGAAAACGCGATCAGGTAATCAAGGTCCGCGTCTTCCATCAAACTTCTAGTCCTAGCAACTCTCTGCCTAAACTCTTCGTCAGGAATGACTGGGTTCAAGTTGCGCTCCTATTCTCCCTTTCTCACTTTGCCAGAGATAACAGCGGCATTCTAGTATTCGTGGAGCCTCTCCCTGAGCCCGACGGACACGTGCCACTGGACAACGAGCCAAGCCCCGCTCATGTCTTTCTTCAGCACGGCAGTAATCCTCATGTCCTCGTCAAGACGCTCGCCGGCCTTTGTCTCAATTTTCCAATGAGGTCGATCAGCGACCCACGCGATTCCGTCGTAGACGTGCACGTCGAGCTCCCTACTAGTAAAATTGAAACTCTTCACCGCTTTGAACTGTACTGTGTGCACGTCTTTGTACGCGTTCCAGCCTACGAACTTCTCGTCCCAGTCGGTGCCGAACGCGAGCAACTCATCGCTGTGAGAGAAATTTGCGTCAAGCTTTTCTGCGTCGAGCTCTTCAAAGGCAGAGTAGATCCTCTGCATCGTCTCCCTGACGTGCTTGGTGTCCTCACTTTCTCTTTGCATCTGGAAAACCGCGTCCGGGTTGCTGAAGGAGCAGAGATTCGGATATATTCCTTGCCGCGGGCGCCTACATCGCTGCGAAGGGTTCTGTTACTCTAGTTGTCTTTCCTTGTGGAAAGAGTGATAACATCGCCTGCTATCGAACACTGTCATCACGGGCTCGTTCACTGGTCCAAAGTAAGATTTTGAAAAATCGAGCTTCACTTGTTCGACTCAGACAGTTATTTTACTTCGTCCAGTGCTGGCTGAACAGCAAGATTTCAGCCTACTTCCGCTTCGTGGCAATGTCGCAGATCATGTCCGAGTGAATGTTGTGTCCGATATTCGTCATGTTGTACAGATGCTCGCTTGCGACGATGTAGACAATTTCGCAGACCTGCCGCTCTGAATAATATTTGGCCATCCTGTCGAATGTTGCCGGGTTCACTTTTTTGTTCTCTGTGAGCTCCGTGACGTAATCTAGCAACGCGCGCTCACCATCCGTGAAGAGCGGGCTCGTCCTGTACTCATCAAGTGCGTCGAACTTCGCTTGGTTCATCGAAGCGAGAATCGTCGCGGCCCGGTTTGCGTCCATGCAGAATTGACATTCGTTGATCCGTGCAACGCGCTCGCGTATGAGCGTGACCGTCTCGGGAGAAAGTGTCAGCTCTCTATCCAGTTCGGAGACCTTGCCATAGAATTGGGCGAAGGAGGGCGGCAGCCGTGCCGAGTGTACTTTTGAAGGAGTCAGAACCTTGCCCAGGTACTGCGCCTGCATAGCGAAGATTTGCTTCAGTGTCGGATCCTTCGGGTCCTCTATGGGAGAAAGATATGGTTCGTCCAGGTTTTTCTGTTGCATCATGTAAAATCATCTTCCTGATTCAATCAGTTTTTACGTGCTTGAGCTATTGCACACAGTCCGTCTGAGTCAATCCCCAAGGGTATGTTGATCGGATTTTCGTAATTCTGAATTGCAGTGAGGATTGTGATCTCGACGACCTCCCACCTCTCTTATTTTCCGTCCATCTCTCAATGTTGAAGTTGACCAGAGTGAAAGAAAGGACGCTCAATGAATTTCTAGCTGTAGTAGAATTTGAACACGCCCGATGCTTGATTTGACTTTAACAAACACGATCCCCACTCTCCGCGAAGTAGATTCTTCGCCTTTTGTGATTCAACGATCCATTTTCAAACTGTAGCTGCCGCGACCATGAAAACTAGGGCTAGGAGAAGCATCCCTAAAGCTGTCGGGCCGCCGATTTCTAGACCCTTCTGCAAGATATGAAATTCACGCGGTGGAGGTTGCTGAGGATTGGCCTGCATTTGCATGATCACCTTTCCCAATTTGTTTACCGAGGGAGCTGCTAGGAGAAAAAGAATCAATAAAGTCGCGAATCCAAACGAAGCGCCGATAGTCACGAAAAGGCCCCACGTTGAACCCAAACCAAACAATGCAAGATCTCCATTTGAAATATCGAGCGCAAGAATAATACCAAAAATCAGCGTCAGCACAGAGAAAAGCTGTACATATCTGATAAACTTTGGAAACACCTTCAAGACAAGTTCACCATTTGTCTGAGGTGAAAGTTTAGGAAGAGATGTTTCGATTATGATTACAAAGAAAAGCACTGCCCCAAACCACGCCACAACTGAAAAGATATGGAACCCCAAGAGTACGCCTAAAATAACAGAGGTAGCCAAGACCTTTGTCTCCTGTCCCTTTCGATAATTTTCCTAGTACCGAATTACTTTCTCCTAAGAAATCATGGAAGAGAAGGGGCATCTCGTTCGCAGATTGCGACCATTTTCTTCCAAAGTTGAGTCATTTGCTCCTTTTGTTGTGAAATCATAGTTTCTGCTTCTGGCTTGCGTGGAGTGATCTTGCTTCTGATTTCTAGCCGAGTCCCTCCCTCTACGGGAACAGCGTGGAAATCGTCGCGTATCAAAAATCCTCTGGGATTTTTCACATCGAAAGCCCAGGAGAGACCATCCTCAAAGAGATGCATTGTTTCCTCAGCCAGCCAATCCGAGCCATCGGGGTTTCGCCAGAAGGTCAGAAGTTCCCTGCCACCGTTTGCGTTGTGTTTCGTTGTGATTATTCGGTATGGCTGCTCACTGGGATCTTTTGCTTCGTAATCATCTGGAAGATCTATCCACCATGTCCTAACAGACTCTGGGGATCTTCGAATGAACAGATCCAATTCAAGAATTGCGTATTCTTTCTTCTCTCTTTCCTCGGCACTTCTTATCATAGGCGGCTTCGTAAACTGTACCTACGGGAACTATATAGTCAGCTCAGTAAGAGCAATATAGTACACTATTAGTACTGGCCAGAACGATGAGTTCCAAGGATCTCAGATCCACCATAATTCGAATACTCAATGACGAAGAGCTATCAGGATATTCGATATACAAGACCCTGCTGATGAAAGGGATCAGCTCGTGGCCCAACCACATCTACACACTGCTGGTTGAAATGGAGAACGAAGATCATCTACTCAAAAGTAGATGGGTGGGAGAAAAAAGGAGCAGTAGGAAGGGGAAGAACAACAAAAAGGAAGCTCCACGTAAACACCTTTACTCCTTGAGCGAGAGTGGAAGAGAAGAATACGAAAACATAGTGAGGGATTCCCTTGGCATCTTGATGGAGCGGTTTTACAAAGAGAACCTCTCATTCGAAGACATTAACTTTCACATCGAACTTGTAAACGAAACTCTTGGCGAGACTGCAAGATGGTCGAGGAAAGACAAGTTCAAACTAGTGATCTCTTCGCCAAGCTACCATCCTCTCGTGTGTTTTCCCAAATTCTACTACGCAGTCAGTGAAGCCTATCCTAATTCCTCTATCTACGTGGTGAAGAGCCCTTGGAATAGTGTAAGGCCTCTCGAAGGAGCGGCGAATCTGACGTTCTTGGACGGATCGAGAAACGAGATTCCACTCAAAGACGGTTTCGCTGATTATATGCTTCTCCAGGGCTTTCCCAATTCTTCATCTGTAACCGCGACAATCAATGAGTCTTCGAGAGTCCTGAAAGATGACGGCTGTCTTTTCGTAGAGATACCCGAAGCAATGACTGTGGAAAAGCGGTTGCCTTACAATACGGTATTTCCGGAATATGTGCTGAAACTCTTCTATGAACTCTGCGGGCAAGATAGAGCCGTGCGACTAGAAGAAGTGAGAGAAATTCTTTCAGGCTACTTTGAACGTGTGAAAGATTTAGAACGGCGTGGAAGGGTGATTTTCTATGCCTTGGACAAGAAAACGAAGAGGACGCCAACAACCGAAATCCATGAGTCGCAATTTCTTCGAGCTCGGAGACTAATCTCTAGTTGAAGCTCTTTTGCTCCTTTTGTGAAGGTGCATTCGTCGATATTTGGAATAAGTTACTCAAGACCTTTCCTTGCTCCCCCTGAAAGTGTCAACGACTCTACTGTTGTTCCGGGCGAAACGCATTCGGTGTGCGTTATTTTTGTCGAAGGGAGCGCAGAGGATTTTGTTGAATTTCGAGATGTTTGGGAGATTGATCGCGCATGCCTTTAAATTCGCATCAGTTTTTATCAATGCCTTTTCCTGCAAGGTGAACGTAAGTCGAAGGCCCTCAATGCTTCTTTCTTGATGGTCTTGGCGACAGCAGAGCGGTATTCCGACGAAGAACTGTTAAGGTTGATTGCTTCTTCGCTATCGCTCGAATAAGCTACGGGTGAAGAACAAGATGTCACCCCATTAAATGATGCGGGAGCGACCGCGAGAACGGAAATCGTAAGAAATTCCTTAGGCCTGATTGTACTATTTGCCCTCCTGTTGTTATTTTCTGTTCAAGATCCTGAATGAAGGAAAACGAATGGTCGGATGATGGCGGCAATAATTGCGCCTTTGTACCTTTGTTCTCCCAGGCTCTTATGGTAATCTATTAACTCTTTCACAGACACTTCTTGCGTTATTACTGACTAGATGCAAATCTGAATAGCGTTTCTTTTGCTTACGCTTTTTCGTGGATCTTTATTCTATCGTCCCGTAGTTGCCCTCATTGATATTGGGGAGAGAACGAAGTGTCCTTATACGATTCAGCAAGCTTGACCTTAACAATGCTCGCTTTATCTGCTGCTGGGCTCCTATCCGCACATGGAGGTATTCAGGTCGAATCGATTCTTAGTCCCTCTATCTTTCTAAAGAATTCACTGATAGCCATCCTCTAAAATGTTATCCATGTTGCAAATATGATAGTTCTAGATCTGGGGGTAAGAAAGAAGTGGCCAAAAATCTGAGAGGTCAATACCGGGAAAGGCGAGTCTCGAGCTGGTGGATGTTGAAGATTCAAAGAACTAGAACTTGACTGGTTGTAGAAACAATTTGTTGGGGTTCTATCGCCATCGTAATTGGCGCAGCCCTTAGGAATCAAGAGAAAGTGGTTCTGACAGATTTTTTGAGATCCTCATGTATTTCCTTCCTGATTCGATTGCGAATGTAGCTCTTGCTGAAAGGCTCGATTAGCTTGAAGAGGAAGTTCCCTCCCTTGATATCGACTTTCAATGTCAGGCGAGTGCCGCCTTCTGGAGAAGACTCGAACAAATTGACAAACATCCCGCTCCAATTTGGAGTGAACTCCTCTATGTCAATTCTGTCGGGTGGAATCACTCTATGGGTCTCGGTGACCTTTCGATAGCGCTTATCCCCGAGTTCTATGTACTCTAGGTCTCCTTCCTTGCGGATGAGTTTCACACTGGTGTGCCCGCTGGGAAAGAGCTTCGGCCAGTTGTTGTAGTCAGACATAAGCGAAAATAGCTTTTCTTTTGGAATAGGTATTGTGTCGGAAATCTCGACATGGACGACCATTCTTCATCAACTCTCCTCTCAAAGGAATCGGTTGGCTATTACAACGGCAAGAAAGAAAATCGCGGACATATCATCACCCGATGCGTCAGGGTCGGCAATCTCGACAAACAGCCAGACAAACTTTATGGCATATGCAATTATCAATAATGCGGCAAACAAGTTCGTCTGACGCCTTTGGTCAGTTACAAGTGTTCTGTTCCTGAAAAAAGCATAAAGCACCAGAACCAATGCACCGAGGACCGCGACTGCCAGGTCGTCCGTGATAAAGATGGGATGATCTAGTTCGTTGAGCAAGACCGGGGCGAAAGCAAGGCTAGTTGCTGCGACGACTCCATAGGCTCTTCTTCTTCCCGACCATTTCCTCACGAGCGTGATATCCTCATTTATCTCCTTTGTCAACTTTTACTCTCTATTTTTGAGAGGAAGAATGGGAATTGGATTTACAGGTACCCCGAACAATTTTCGGCAAAGTGGACAAAAAAGTTCTTCAATCCTCCTCCCGAAAGCGCAGGGCGACACTTGCATGGACAGACTCGATACGGCCATTGTTCGAGAATTGATAATGGATCCGTCTACACTGATGTTTCGCCAAGATATCAGAAGACCGTACGAATCTATTGCTAAGAAGCTGAATGTCTCAGAGGATACTGTCAGGAATAGAATCAAGGATTTAGAAGAAGGAGGCCCGATCAAAGGATGGAGGGTCGGAATCAACCCCAGTCTTCTTGGATACAAATTCTATTATGTTATTTTTGATGTCAAGCCTCCGGCTGTCAAAGACAAGGTGTATGAACAACTCAGATCTACTTTGCCAGGACTCATGTGGTTGGCTGATTACTTTGGAGATCACGCAGGCATCGTGGTCGCATCCAAGGACGAGGAATCCCTAAAGAAGATTTGTGATCATATTTCAAGCATAACTCATTCGGAAAATGTGACTTGGGCATATGATCCCTATCCAAAATGCAATTTGAGATTCCTCGAAAATGACTGGAAGATAGTTGCAAAGATGCAAAGGAATCCAAGAAGACCCTACTCAGAGATTGCGTCGGAGTTGGGTATTTCGACAAGAACTGTGAGAAGGAGGCTAGAGAGAATGCTTGAGGAGAGAGCTCTTTTCTCTTTTCCAGATGTGGACTTTAGAAAGCTCTCTGGCTCTATCGTTATTGATCTCGTAGTCTTCTACACTAGTCCAGATGTCAAGCAAAAAGTGGACAATGAAGTCATCTCAAAATTTCATGACAATTTGATATTCGGAACTTTATATGATCGGAATCACGCCTGGTACTTGCTAGTCTTACCAAACTTAACTATGGTTGAAGAGGTTCGTTCAGAAACATCCAAGATTTCCGGTATAGGGCGTCTCTATGTCTTCCCCATTGTGGATTTTCTAAACCTTGTAGGAGAAGTCTTCCAAGCAGATCTTCGGCGAATAATCTCTAGCATCGAACCAATAGTAGAAAAATCTGTCAAGTAGGAAGAAATTCACAGAATCACTGTCGTCGTACTTCAAAGAAAGTGTGGGAGTCAGGCGCACTTATAATCGCCCTAAATCCTACCACAAATCCTGCTTCCTTCAAAATGTCTTTGTGCGCTCTTCCTATATTGAGCTTCGAGATTTGCGAAGAAGGTACAAATCTCATCGCTGACCATTATGGTTTCACTTTTGGAAGTCATTTGCTTTCATTGAATAAACAAAGCAAATATCCCAATGATTCAGGCCGTGTCTATCCCCAAACTTAGTCCTCAACGAAGCGGACGGTCGCAAGCGCGATTGGACCTCACTGAAAGACGGATTTGCCCTTGGTACCCTACCCATTCCCTTGCAATTCTCCTCGCAGCATGATCAGGAGATTCTTCCATCAAAAGATGGGTCGCAGGGATTAAAAATTCACCTTACTTCTCAAGCTTATTCATTTCGATGTGAATCAAGGCCGTGGACAAACGTGTTATTGTGTTTTAACCATTCATTGGTGTAATTTACCGAATTTAATCATCTACAGTAATAGCATCCTTCACGGATAACGGCGCTGGGAGAGACAAACCCGCACGCTCAAACTGGTGAGAAATCAATCGAGAATCCAGTCCTACGGAATACGAGTATTCGTTACTCACTTCCTCCAAAAGGTTGCGTTCAATTCCGATTAGTGAAGCAAAAGGCGCGCTAAAAGAGTCGCGATTTTCATCATACTGTTCAAGAGATTCGACAAAAATTCTTCGAATCTTGACAAGTGAAGAGCTATCCAAATGATTCCCTGCTGCGAGGGCGCAGCACAAGTGCTCTCCCATGTCGCTGTAGCGCATTAGCCGCACAAACTCGCCCTTTCCCTTTCTCAGAAGAATTGTCACATATGGCTCCCATAAGCAAGCCGCGTCGGCGGAGCCTGATATTGCATCTTTCATGATCTGAAGAGGGTTCGAGGCGTAGACAACGCGGCTCATCTTCGGAAGTACATTCTCATTAACGGAGGATCTCATGAGGAGTTCCATTGTGGAAAGTTTGCTCGATGCTATTCTTGGTTCCGCCGTGTTCCTCGCTCTTAGTTTTTTTGACGATATCAAGCTTGAACCACCCGAGCCCGCCGGCGCGAGTAACTTGATTGGCGAGCCCAGCGAATGAAACATGAACTGCGTAAGAACTGGAGATATGCCTAGATCCAATCGAAGAAGAGAAAGGTCGCGAATGACATCGATCCCATTTCCATAGACGCGAAACTCTAGCTTCAAATCGAATTTATCTCTCAGAAGCTTCCTGAACGGGATGACAAACGGATATTCAGCGGCTCTGATAAAGCCCAGCCGAAGTGTTTTCGTCTTGTCCTTTCGCCTTGCCCGATTGCTGTGGTGGCTTCTCACTTTCAAATCAGCGTTTAGCATCACGTTGAAATTCTTGCCGATCCCAAGCGGATATCTTGAAACGAGACCATTTCTCTGCATCTTTGAAAGGACCTCCGATACTCGGCTCCTAGAGAAACCGCTAATCCTCACGAGCTCTGACTGGTAAGCTTCTCCTCCAGTGCGCTCGCTCAAAATATCGAGGAGCGCTTGTTCTACCTTTCCCAAGTAATATCTGATCTTTCATCTAAGCCTGAACAATCATATATATAGGCTACACCCGAACATGTGTTCGGGTTTGTCATGGCATCCGGAAAGCGCGCTGATAAAGAGTCATTATCATCGCCAACTGTATTCGCAAGGCATTCGACTGGGCTCGTGAAGAACGTCTCTTTCTTGGATTCAATCGCAATCAACGTCAGCTACATGTCAGTTGGTGCGGCGCTTGCCCTGATTGGGTTCACGATGGTAGCATTACCCTCGGTAACTGGTGTAAATTTGATAGTCGGCTCTGCCATAGCGGCCGCGCTCGCAATCCCTCAGACGATTGTGTACACGATAATGCAAAGAAAAGTCTCGAGGACCGGCGGCGATTACGTTTGGCTCTCGAGATCACTCGGTGGGTTCATGGGGAGTACACTAACCTTTATGGGAATCACTCTTGAAACCATGCCATATCTTGCCTTGATTGCCCTCTCATCGGTATTTGCGATAGGATCAGTGGGAGTCTTTATGGGATTCTCAGGCTTATCTGATCTATCTGTACCAGGGAATGCACCAGTCCTGCAATTCCTTCTAGGATCAGTCATTGTTGCCACTTTTATTGGAATCAACATCGTAAGACCGAGACTAGGATTCAGGATCATTTCGATGTTCTTTATCGTTGGTATTGTTGCAGTCGCAGTTTCAACTTTGACCCTTCTCTATGCGGGGAGAGATGGCGTGGCACACTACATCAATTCGCTTCAAATTCCGAACATGACTTTTGACTCGATTGCAAATTCCTATCATGGCTCGAGCATTGACTTCAGAGCGACTTTGCTTGTTCTTCCTTTCTTCGCCTTGTTCAGTTATCCTTGGTTGAACGCCGCTCCCTCCGTAGGATCCGAGCTCAAGGGGCGCAAGACGGTGAGATGGAGCGCCCCAGTATCTCTTTTGACTACGTTTCTCATATTGACGATTCCCTTCGCGACGATGTACCTTGTCGGTGGATTCGGGTTCACTAATGCAGCGCTCTCAAATTCAACCCTAGTCAACGACTATTCTTTCAACTTCTGGACTCTCGCAATGGGAGTTTCCACCGGCAACATTGCTTTGGAGTTGTTAATTGGAATAGGATGGATAGTTTTAACTCTCGCAGTCTTGGCATTCGGAATCATAACTATCTCAAGATACCTCCTCGCGCAGGCTTTTGATAGATTTCTCCCCGAGAAGATAGCGTACGTGAGCCCCAAATTTGGTTCGCCTGTGGTGGCTCATCTACTCGACCTTGCTGTTACGGTAGCTCTGATAGGTCTTGCCTCCTTTCTATACGGAACTATTTCGTCTCTCTACGGAGCTGTTGCGGCATCGATGATTTACTTTGCATTTGTAGGGGCTGGAGCTGTGATGTATGCCATGCATCATGAATCTGCTAGAAGAACCAGGAATTTGTTGAAGGTAGCAGGATTCCTGCAGGTTCTTGTTTTCTCATACTTGACATATGAATTCTTTGCCTATCCAAGTGTCTGGGGAGGAAACCCTCTCGCTTATGGCTATATCATAGCAACTTTTGTCGTGGGCATCGTCATCTATGCAGCATCCAAAACTTCTCACGCCAGAAAAGGAATCGATATTTCGATGGCTTTCAGGGAGATACCTCCGGAGTGAGCCTTGTTCTTTCTGAATCTACGGTTGCCTATTGAAGCACTCCATACTTCAATTTCTTTCCATCGACGTCTTACATTAATCAAGAAATTCCAAAGGAAAAAGTCGGCTCTAGTTGTGAAGCCATAGGCTCAAGCTTGCCAGATCTCCTGAAGCCAGGAAGAAGGGAATTGAAATTTTGGTTGCTACACATTCCTTTCTGTGTGCATGCGAAAGATTCACAACCGGCAATGAATCCGGCTGTCGTTCGTGACTTGCTCAATCAACGACAAAGCCCCATTTTTCTCCTACTTTCATCTTTTCGGCCGATCTTAGAAACCCATTACCCTTTGTTGTCAGCTCGTATAGCACTCTCTCCCTCCCCTTCACAGTCGCTACGCCTGACCTCCTGACAAGCGCAGTGCCATCTAGCTCCGACAAGTGCTGATACACGCTCGCGGTCGTGATGCTCCTCTCTTTTGACAAGTTCTTCCTAAGGTCGTATCCGAAGCTGGGTTCTTGAGCTAGAGCCCTCATTATCTTGAGTTTGGTTTCACCGATCTCAACAGGTCTGATCATCTTTTCCTCTCTCGAGACGATGTGCCTTGGGGGTAGTCGCAATCTTTGCAATCGTCTTTGTGTAAGTCCTGATCCCGTTATCACGCATACTATTCCTGTCATCTCTGTCCAAGAGTTCATTCTCCCTCAACTGCTTTAAAGAGGCCACCACCGAAGCCGAAGCAGGCTCTGCGAAGATTCCCTCAGATCTCGCAAGGAGGCTCGTTGCTTGAATCGCTTCTTTCGTGGAAACTTCCACCCCAGCTCCCTTCGAGCTTCGAATCGCCCTAGCTGCCGTTTTTTTGAATATTGGTTCAGATTCTTTAAGCTCCGTGAAAGGTTTCTCAATGACTATATTTCGCGAAGATCTTTCTTTCTCCAGTTGCAAGAAATCAACAATCGGCGCAGAAGCCTGAAGCTGAACACCAATCAACCTGCAAGGGGAATGGACCTCATGCCGGACTACGAGATCCGCCGCCTGAAGTTGTTGGATGCCGCGCCATATCATAGTGAGATGACCGCCAGTCCACACAGGAACGACTATGGCATCAGGTTCTTCCCTATCGAGATCCTGGATTATCTCAAAGACAGTAGTCTTCTCCCCTTCGAGGATGAAAGGATTCGCTGTCGTGATCGGTAGAGCACCGTTATGCAATTCCGAATCTATATCACTGAAAACCTTTGATATTATCTCGACGCGTGCGCCGTACGCTATCGTCTGGTAAAGCTTCCTGTGATCTGTGTTTGGAGGAATCCTCGTTTCTATGCCCATCCCAGCTTTGGCGCAGTAAGCTGCAAGCAACGCGCCGAGATTTCCAGTTGTTGTGCAAGCGATGTTTCCAACCCCTCTCTCTTTCGCCAGACTGACCAGAACTGTGGATCCTCGGTCTATGAATGAGCCTGTTGGGTTCCTGCTCTCGTCCTTGAGCCAGAGGTTGTTGAAACCAAGCGCTGCTCCCAGCCGCTTTGCGTGGATCAAAGGTGTTGCGCCTTCTCCAAGGCTCATCACTTGATTTTCCCTCTCAATTTCGGGAAAAAATGCTCTAAATCTCCAAACACCAGGTGGTTGCGATTCGATGTTTGACCTCTTCGCAAGGGAGCGCCTTTCAAAAGGCGGCAGCAAGAAAAAGTGGTTCTCGACGCCAAGGCAGAGATTGAAGAAAAACAGTCTCGGTCAGAGGTACAACCCTTGTAAAGCGTGGTTTCGCATACATGTTAAAGCATGGTGTCGTAATGGCTGTCAGCAGCGTAGAACAAGCTCAGATCGCCGGATAGGCTGGAGCAGTGGCGGTGATGGTCTTGGACAAGCTCCCTTACGACACCAGGCAGCAGGGGGGTGTCGCGAGAACTGCAAGCCTAAATGTGATTGAGGACATCTTGGATCAA
This sequence comes from Nitrososphaerota archaeon, assembly GCA_021325255.1. Next base: position 50,554 of record JAJPHP010000054.1, read on the forward strand.
GTAACGATTCCTGTGATGGCAAAATGCAGGATAGGACACACATACGAGGCTAAGATACTTCAGGAAGCAGGCGTGGACATGATCGATGAATCTGAAGTTCTCACTCTCGCTGACGAAGAAAGGTTCATCTGGAAGTAGAAATTCGAAACCCCATTTGTCAACTGTGCGAAAGACCTCGGCGAAGCGTTACGCAAGATATCCGAGGGCGCATCAATGATCAGAACAAAGGAAGAACCGGGAACTGGAAACGTAGCCGAGGCCATAAAGCACATGAGAATCTTAAACAACGAAGTTAGAAGATTGAGGAGGATATTCCACTCTGGAGATGAGCAGGAACTCGTTCGGCTATCTAGAGAGCTCAAAGTGTCTTACGAGTTCTCCGAAGAGACCGCAAGGCTCGGGAGACTACCAGTCGTCAACTTCGCTGCGGGCCGCATCGCCACGCCAGCTGATGCTGCGCTGATGATGACACTGGGCTGCGATGCGGTATTCGTCGGGTCAGGAATATTGAAGCCCGACGATCCAAAGGAGAGAGCCAGGTCGATCGTCTTGGCCGTGACATACTTCGAAGACGCTCGCTCGGTGGTGGACGCCCAGAGGACGATCGATGAGAGAAAATCCATGACGGGCGTGGGGACAACTACAAAGGAGCTCTCGCTCAAAATGCAGGAGAGGGGAATAAACGTTTGATGAGTGGCAAGAACATAGGCATTGGAATACTCGGAATTCAAGATGACATCGAGGAGCACTTTTCATCCGTTGAGCTTGCTCTCTCTAGGGTTTGAATCGAAGGAGTGCCGATCTTAGTAAGGGGCTCCGATGATCTGGAGAAAATTGCGGCACTGATAATTCCAAGTGGAGAGAGCATAGTTATGGGGAGCCTTTCATTGATCAAAGGAATGCTACCATCGTTACGCAATAAAATCAGTAGCGGCATTCCGACGGTTGGGACTTGCGCCGGGATGATAATGATGGGGAAGAGAACTTTTGACAGAGTCGTGGGGAAACAAATCAGAAGCTGATTGGGACGCTGGACATAAGCGTTGAGCGGAACTCCTTCGGATGACAGAGAGAGTCCTTTGAAGTTGAATTAGATCCGGATTTGCCCCAAGGGAGCAAGTTTCGTGGCGTGTTCATCAGAGCCCCCATCGGTCAAATCTATGGGCGAGGGAGTCAGCGTGCTAGCAAAGTTAGGAGATTCAGTCGTAGCGGTCAAGCAAGGAAGAACTATTGCAACTTCATTCCACCCAGAGCTGAGTGGAAGCACTTTGCTGCACGAGCATCTCATACATTTGGCGATCTCGTCGTAGAGACTATCAGGAAATTGGCCAATCCCCCTTCACCATGGCATCTAATCCGATGGCCTTTGAGGTATAGAGGTCTGCTCCTCGTTGAGATTGTTCGATGAGATGTCATTGCAATCTCATATAGCTACCAATGCATAACCGCAAGATACTGAAGAATATCTCTACAGGCGTAGACAATCAATACCAGATTCCGGACGAGCTCTGGGATAGAATTCACGTGTCGATCTCTCCTCCATCGCCTCCTCCCAGAAATAATAAGGACAGACCGGGTCGTGCGAGGGAGGAAAACAGAAAGGCTATGAACGCAATATACTACGCTGCAAGGACCGGATGCCAGTGGGGCTCTCTTCCAAGATCCCTCGGTGCAAAGAGCACAGTCCACGACAGATTCAAGGAATGGAGGGACGTCGAGGTGTTTCAGAACATGTGGAAGGAGGGTCTTCTGGAATACGATCAAATCAAGGGAATCGACTGGGAGTGGCAGGCTATAGACGGCTCTCTCACTAAGGCTCCCCTTGGGGCGAAAAAGCACAGGACCATATCCCACAGACAGGGCAAAATCAGGAGTCAAAAGAATCCTTCATGTTGAAGCAGATGGCGTGCCACTAGGCGTCGCCGTTTCTTGTGTGAATACTCATGACATGAAGCTCGTAGAACCCGCTCTTGAAAACATGATGATAGAAAGGCCGAAACCTACAGAGAGAAACATCCACAGAACATGCGCCTTGACAGAGAGTTTGGTTTTCCACAATTAGATGAACTCGGTGCAGAATGGGGATACACCGGTCATATCGCACGAAAGAGTGTGGATCAATCAATCAAAAAGAGAAAGAAATCCGGGTTATAGAGCTCGGAGATGGGTCGTTGAAAGAACGACCATTTGGATGAACAGGTTCAGGCGCCTTCTGTTAGGTTGGGAAAAGAAAGAGGAGAATTATCTAGGGATCCGACATCTTCCATGCGCTTGGATAACGTTCCAGCGAGTGGGAATCATCGGATAGGCTTAGGCGTTGCGACCTACATTCCCGCCTAGCGCTCCTGACAGCATCTCGTCCCAGCACGCTATTCTCACGAAGATCTTGATACTGAACCTTGATGGAGAAATCAGACGGCTAGCTAGGTATTGGCACAACACATCGCTTAAACGTGTGGCCGAGGGAGAAGTAGTTAGGAGTACAAGAGTGGAGGGAGGTTGAGCTTGAACTCCCACTTTTGTCCTCTGATATTGCAGAAATGGCGAGAAATTCTGTTCTTAGGGCAGAAAGCATATCCTTGGATCCGATATCCAGCAGCGATACGTACCTTTGCTTACTCGACAATTGTCGAGAAAACAATGGGGTACCCCCTAGAGGGGGTACGTAACGGAGCTAATTTGCTATATAAAGCGGGAAACGGAGGTGAGGAGGAAGCTGAAAATTTCCATTGAGAATTATGAGGAATGGAAGTAACTCGCACTACATCTTCTATATCATAAGCTGAGAGGCTAGTCCGCCTAACTCCTATAATCAAAATGGAGGTGCACAAACAAAAGAAAAAGAGAAAGAATGGCGGCAATCGAAGGCAGATCGCCCAGTCCTACCATGAGCACAACCTTTGAGTGCTGCGGCCGCACCTTTCGAAATGCAGAGGCATACGCCGAGCACTGGTTCAAAGCTCACCCCACCCTGCTGCTCATGTGCTGCAATGTCAACTTTATCTCAGCAGACGACTATGCAAGGCACGAGAAGGTCGAGCAAGACGTTGGGTGAGAGCGCCCTCAATAATGAGGAGAGTGGAGAAGAACCGCACTCTTTAGCCGAATATCTCCGAACTCCCCAAGTGCATGCCTCGCTGCACGCTGATTCCGGCAATGCTCTGGAGCGAATCGTAGACCTGAAGGTACTTGAGTCCCCTCGTCGTGGTCTGGTAGAGCTTCACCATCCCCTGGTCGTCGAAGGTCTCTCTAATCAGGTCGGCCTTTGACAGGTAGTCAAGGTACTGCGACACGACCATGTAGCTCAGGTTCGCCTTGTACATGAGGTGCGTCTTCAATGCTCCCGCGCGTGCGATGTCCAGGATGTTTGCGACAATTTCCATGCGACTCCTGTTCTTGAACCGGCTCGCGGCGCTGGGCTGCTTTGAGGCTCTACCCGTTGCTGGTGTTCCCTGCTCTTTGTCCTCTCCAATGTTGAATAGTTGAGACATGTTGCGAATCGTTATCTCGGAGACCGCTAGAGATATTTCAGCACTAGGATTATTCTAGCATTTTTTGAGTACAAACGCATCTCTTGTCTAATACCTTGTTTCAGAATAAAGTAAGATAATTTGTATGGTGAAGTACGGATGAACGGCCGCTTGCAGTGCATACATCGAAAACAGGAAGTGTAGCTCTACAGCTGCTTCATACTTGGGAGCAGGTCGGCTCTTATGAGCCAAAAGAAAACGAGAGAAATCTCTCTCAGGGATTGGTGTTCTTTCCCTTTCCCGCAAGCCTCTCGGAGTTTGGAGACAGGACGGAGCCCTGTACTTCCCTTGCATTCGTCTTCCTCCTTCCATATGAAAAGTCGAAGAAACCCAGCCACAGCAGGAGGACACCGATGAACTCAGAGTAGTAAAGTAGCGATGGGAACTGGGCAATGTACAGCGAACCCGCTATGCTTACGACAACCACTCCGGCGATTATCGAGAGCATCCTTCGATTCTTCGTCTTTCGGTAAGTTAGAGCAGCAGTTGCTATCAACACCGCAGCCGCAGGGAAAGTGATGAGCGAAGAGACTGTGACAATTCCGATCGGTAGATTCCCGAAAACGACATAGTTGTCAAGTACGTTTCCCACAGTTTCGGTGGCAAGGAAGTAGGCGAGGGCAACCCCAGAGGCAATCGAGAAAAGATAGTAACCTTTCTTGATTCTATCTCCCTTCACGAGCTGTAATGAACCAAGAGCAAGAAACTCGACGAGCAGCGCGACTATCCCAAGATAGGACCTGATCAGGAATTCGCTGTAGTAACCCGCCGAGAACAGGACCTCATCAAAAACCCCAAGTGCAAAGAGCCAGAGACCGACGCTCCAGAAAAGGTAACTCTTCATCTTAGTTTGCAAATAGTTTTGCGTGAGGAAAACGGCAAGGATGACAGCGAGTACGAGTATCAGTAAGGTCGAAAATTCCACCATTTGTTGGCTGATTAGGTTCAATGTCAGGCTTCTCCGTACACTGGTGTGTTAGCCAAGGGGTCGTGGTGGTTGATTATTAGACTATGAGCCGCAGGGTCACAATCGATACGCACGAAAATTGGTGCATCGCAACGAAGCGGAGCATTGACGCTGTTGACATCATTCAAAAATTGTAAAGGAAGAAAGATTATTTTACCAAGATTCATGTGGCGTGTTCTCCGTAACTAGTCCAAAGAAAATCGAGAGTAAAGAGAGAAAAAATGCGAGACCTGGCCTCAACTATTCTTCAAGACGCCAAAGAGATTGAAGATGAAATAATCAAACTACGAAGGCATTTCCACTCAAACCCTGAACTCTCCTACAGCGAGTTCCAGACTTCAAAATTAGTGGCAGAGAAGCTGCGCCAGCTCGGAATCGAAGTAAAGACAGGCGTGGGTGGGACAGGCGTCGTCGGCCTCCTCAGAGGCAAAGACGGAGGCAAGGTGGTCGCATTGAGAGCGGACATGGACGCACTCCCGGTCAAGGAAGAGTCCGACGTGCCTTTCAGGTCAAAGAAGGAAGGAGTCATGCACGCCTGCGGGCATGATACGCACATCGCGATGCTCCTCGGCGCCGCAATGATTCTCGCAAAGCGCAAGAAGGAAGGCCTGCTTTCGGGCTCGGTCAAGTTTCTCTTTCAGCCAGCGGAAGAAAACGGTGGGCGAGGAGGAGCTCTCCCGATGATTGAGGACGGCGCGATGGAGGACCCAAAAGTGGATTATGTCTTCGGCCTCCACATAGGAAATCCTTACCCCTCCGGATCATTCGCCCTAAGAGAAGGGGCAATCATGGCCGCCCCAGACGGCTTCAAGATTCAGGTCAAGGGTCGCGGCGGCCACGGCTCAGAGCCCCACAACACGGTTGACCCAATCTATGTCTCAGCGCAGGTGATAAACGCGATCCAGGGAATTTCGAGCAGGATGATAAAGCAGACCAAGCCATTCGTCGTCTCCGTCTGCTCCATCCACTCGGGGACGACGGACAACGTCATACCAGACGACGCTTTTCTCCAGGGAACGATTAGGACGCTTGACGAGGAGACAAGGAAGAAGGCTAAGAAACTTCTGAAACAGGTAACCGAGTCCGTGTGTAAGACATTCGGCGCCTCTTGCAATGTAGAGTTCACGCCTAACGCATACCCCGTCACCATAAACGACCCCAAGGTCACAAGAAGGGTTTCCGAGATTCTCAGAAGTCTGAAGGGCACGAAAGTCATCGAGACCGATGTCATACTCGGCGGGGAAGACTTTTCCCGCTTTCTCCAGCGCGCGCCTGGTACGTTCTACTTTCTCGGGACTATAAACAAGAAGAAGGGGTGCATCTATCCGAACCACAGCTCAAAGTTCAAGGTCGACGAGGACGTGCTGAAGTACGGCGCCGCCTCTCTGGCGCTGCTCGCGCTAGAATTTTCAGCAGGAAAACAATAGTAGGATTACAGAAAATGCCAAAGCAAAACCCGACAAGCTGCGATTGGTGCGGCAAGTTCATCGTACTGCAGGGTTATGAGGAAATCAGAGCGCCCTGGAAGGCCTTCGAGATAATGCGCGACGAAGAGGGCCGCATCCTTCAAGCATACGACGGCACGCTGATTGTTGCTCAGGAACACCGCTGCAAAGTCAGGTGCTCTGCCTGCGGCGACCTCCTGATCTTCGATTCCGGCGGCCTGTACGAGAGGGCTTCGACCGAATCAAACTCTCATCACGAAAATGACAAGAGGCCGCACCAGTGCAGACAAAAGAGATCATCGAATTGAATGTGTCTCTGAAAGACCTGTTTGGAGAATCGAAAATAAGGAGAAGAGTGAAAAGGCTGATTAGAACTCGATCTCGTTGTGAGTAAGAAGGAGGAAGATCTTGGAAATGGTCTCGCATTTGGTAATCTGTCCAAAGTGTTCAAAGGCGGTTGAGTTTGAAAATATCATAAAGCATTTGGATTCCCATGCCGCTCCGAGCTCGGCTCCTGCCGCGAAAGCTGCTCCTGCAACGCCTCAACAGCAGGCAAGACAACAAGAAAATAGTGGCGGCGCTTGAAAAAATGAAACTATTTGAGAAATGAGATTTTTTGTTTATCGCCCTTATTTTGCTTTTTAATCAGAATTCCCCTGATCAAGCCCGCAGTTGATCTTTAGAGCAGATAACATACTAAGAGAGAGGTTGTCAGCTTTTTGGCAATCAACCTAAAAAAGATCCAATCAATAGGCAGAAGGAGGCTTTCCCTTTCAGGCGAAGTCGATTTCCTGAACGTCGGCACTTCCAAGGGGAGAACTCAGCAAGCGACCGGCGGAGTGCTCGCAACGACGACAAATTCAGTAACGATGAGGCACACAATCTCCTACTCAAACGTCGAGACTCTCGAGGTCGCCGACGTGTATCACGAACTTTGCCGGGCAAAGCTCGACGAGCTCGGCTTCAAGACAATCGAGGCGGCCGCGCTCAGCGCAATGAGGGAGTGCTGTAAGGACGATCCAAAGTTCATAATCGACGCGAACTCTGCCACGATTGTGGTCTCCGAGGTCTACACAAACTGGCTCCTGTTCACATTGTTCCCCGAGGAGTCAAGGGCGCGGAGAGAGGAAATGGTGCTACGATTTGAGTCGAGCGACGCGCTTACGAGCCTTCACACGAGGATGGGGTTCTGGGGAGTCGCGGGCGTTGCATACTACAAGGTAGCATCCGAGTGGTCTGGAAAACTATTCCCGTATAAAGAAATCGAGGCTGCGATTCATCGCGCCAGCGACGGCGCATCAATCGCCGAAGAGCTGTCAAAAATCGAACCAGTGCTCTACGACTTGCCTAAGATGAAAGATGATGGAATTCCTTCGTCGCTCAGCGACACGGATCAGATACTTATCGTGGAAGGGATCGTGAAACTTTTTTCCGCAAAGACTGGCCTTGAATGCGAATGAATATGACTTCGTCTTATCCGCAGTTGCAATTTCAGCCCGTCCGACCAGAAGATTCAATAGTGTTCGGTAGACGCTTTTTCTTTTCAACTATCATCAGCCGCCGCATTATTTTCAAAGAAGGAAGAGAGTTAGTCTTGTCCTCGCTTGACAATTTTCTCCACGACCCGGTGGATCGCTCAGCGATGACCGAAGAAGAGAAGAGGAGGTTCGAGAAGTGGATCTCAAAAATCCTCGCCGACCCTTCGAAGATTTCTTCCATGATTGAAGAGGCCCTCAAGCGTGGAATGTACTTGGAGTGGGAGCAGGAATCCGTGAACCACAAGTTCAAAGTCGGGTCCTACTACCCGAGCATGATAGAGAGGTGCCTGCGGGCTCAAGCCTATTCATATCTCCAGCCACTGCCTCCAACGCATGAGGAGCTCGCAATCTTCGGAGAGGGTCGCGCGATTCACGAGCTCATCGCGCTCGCTCTTAGGCGATCAGGACTGATTTCGGTCGAGGGAAGTGAAGTAGTGGTTGACCTAAAGTTCAACGGCGAGGCAAAGCTCCACGGAAGAATCGACGACCTCCTCCTGATCAGGATGGAGGAAGAAGAAAAAGCACACGACTATAAGAAAGGCGGCGAATCAAATGACGCTACAGAACAACAAAGGGAGAACTTTAAGCTCTACGTCCCGCTCGAGATAAAGAGCGCGAGCAGCCTTCCGGACGAGCCCAAGCAATCTCACTACTACCAGCTCTCAACATACCTTCTAGCAGAGAACTACCCAGTCGGCGTGTTGCTCTACTGGGCAAAGCGTGGCGGAGGAGTCAGGGCGTTTCCTATCACGAGAGAGGACGTGATGTACTCGGTCCTCAGAGAAAGGGTCTTCGAGCTCCACGAGGCCCTCAAAGCGGGTCTCATGCCTCAGAAGGAGGCGGCGGCGAACAGAGACTACTCACAGTGCGAGCGCTGCGCCTACATGGAAAAGTGCAACCCCTTCCTCATAGACTCGATCCCGAGAGGGTCAGCAATCTCACTGTTTGACATCGACAGCGGCATCCTCGACACGTCGAAGAGAAAGAGAGCAATCCTCTCCGAGCTCGGGCTCTCGCCGTCCACTAGGCCGATGGACATCGTTGATGACGAACTCAAGGAAAAGTACTGGGAACTTCTCGCGAGCCCCAGATTCATAGATCTCGATGAACTTTACGAAGGTGGAAGAGAGAAGGTCTCATCTCAGATCAAGCTTGGGAGAATTCCAATCGGAATCTCATCGTCAAGAGGGGAGAGGCTTCTCGAACCGACGAGGGCAAGGCTTGCAAATCTCGGCGTCCCCGTCACGCACCTGATTGTGAGAGAGCCGGGAAACTACGACACAGATGCAAAGTTCAAGACAAAGTGGGCGATGAGGCTCTCAGGAAATTACACTATCACCGAGTGCTTTGATCGCGACGCAGTCATCACGTCCACGATAATGAAAATAGCTGAGCAGCAATCTCAAAAAGCGAAGAGCGAAGTGAAACAATGAACATGACGCATTTTCTGCTCGCATAAGAGAAAGAAGAACCACGTTTGCAATGCAAGCTCTCTCGCACGCTTGCACTACTTGGAAAGAATGAATAGAGGACAAACCCCTGGTCATAGTAATAGGATTTTTTAGTAAGTTCCTGCTTACATTCTCGTATTCACGACTTTGTTTCATGCCGATCCAACGAGAGAGAAGTATCGCGAGCGCTTGCTCGCGCCAATACTGAGGGGCCAGCGGGTTGCCATAATCTCGTTCATAGCCAATCTCATCATAGGAGTCCTCGAGGTCTCTTTCGGCGCCTACCTGAGCAGCCTTGCCCTGAGCGCCGACGGCGTGCACTCCTTCGTCGACGCAGTGGTCTCGATAACCGTCTGGCTCGGGATTGTGTACTCGCAGAGGCGAGCCGATGGCAGGTTCCACTACGGCTATTACAAATTCGACGCGATATTCTCACTCTTCGCGGCGATGATAATGGTCATGTCGGGGCTCGTCATCAGCTACGTCGGCCTCGTTAACTACTTTGCCACCTCCACGCACCACGAGGTCTCACTACTCGCCGGATTGATAGCTGCTATCTCCATCGCGACTGCAGTGGTTCTCGCGATTGCGAAGAAGATGTATGCAGATAGGAGCGGGCTCGTGTCCCTTAAGACGGATGCGTACAACTCGGTAAAGGACGCTTCCGCCTCCGTCGTCGCGCTCGTCGGAATCTCGGCCACCTGGATTGGAATATACTCCTTTGATTCGCTCGCGGGGTTGATCATAGGAGTATTCGTCATGGTCGCGGGCTACTTTGCGATACGGGAATCTTCCCTCGTTCTGGCGGACGCCTACAACAATCCTCAGATGCTCGAGACGATAAAGAAAGTCGCCTCCGAGGTACCAGGGATCAGGGCAGTTGACGATCTCAGAATCAGGCGCAACGGCCCGTTCCTCGCAGTCGACATGCACATCAGAGTGGACGGAAACATCTCTGTTTTCGAAGCCGACAGGATCTCTGAGGAGCTGACTCTTCGAATGAGAGAAAATATTTTGTCGCTGGGGCGTATCAACATCAAGCCAGAGCCTGCGCAGACGCCCGCGCACCATCCGACGCAGCCCTGATCATCTCAACCACTTCATGATCGATGTAGGTGGATTGCCTTTTATAGAATCTAGGGCAAGGCATCCACACTTCCTTTATCATTAGCCTTTGCATCCAATTCCGGGAATGCCAAGACATACCGCGAAGGCAGAGTAAAGGATCACGACTATGAAGAACCTTGTCGCTTACTCTCTTTTTGCGAATTAGAGTCTCTCTCCCCTTTCCAAATCAAGTTATGAGGAAAAAGAGGAATAGGGCGGAATCAAAGTAGTCATGGCGTGTGTCAAAGCTAAAAACGAGAGAAAAGTGGAGAGCTCCCCCTTCCTTCTTCCTCCCCGCTCCTTTTTTTGTTCTCGGCGAAATCCCGCATTGTTGGGAGCCGCTGCAGAAGCATCGCCAAAGCGCACAGAGAAGAAGAGGTGGAGCAGCCTTTGCACATCTTTATGGAATTACTAGAGTCTCACCTGGATAGATTACGTACGGATAGCTGATTCCGTTTGCCTGTGCGATTGAGCTCCAACTAACACCATACCTCAATCCTATCGCGTACAGAGAATCTCCCGGCTGGACTACGTACGTTTGAGATTGACCCGGAATTGTGAGTTGCTCGCCCACGTATATTGTGTATGGGTATGAGATGCCGTTCGCCTGAGCGATTGATTGCCAGCTGACGCCGTAGCGGTTTCCTATTGCGTAGAGGGTGTCTCCCGGCTGGACGACGTATGTGCCAGAGGATGGCGGCGGTGGAGATCCGCTGGATCCGTAGAGCGCGTTGTGCTCGTTCCTGAACTGCTGCGCATAATTGTCTACCGCGTTGGAGTAAGCCCAGTTCCTTTGACCCGCGGCTACCGATGCTGCTCCAATGTTGTACGCCTGTAATGCAAGGTCCATGGAGCCAAACTCCTGGTACAGTCTCCCGTCCGCGGCGGTGCCAATCTGGATGTTCGTCGTAGGATCAAACAGACTGTTTGCGCTGACCCCGTTGCAATACGGGTTGATCTGCATGAGCCCGATGTCGTGAGTCCAGCCGCATCCAGCGTTGATCTGGGAGCTCTGCGCCCACTGGTTGAATCCGCTCTCAAGCATTATCTGCCCCTTTATTATGAATGGGTCCAGCCCGTTCTGCTGAGCCTGCGCCACAATAATTGAATCGAACTGATCATAAGTCGAATTTCCCGTCGCGATCGAATCGGTGGCTGCCGAAGCTAGTTGATGGGTCATTGCCGTGGAACCTGCAAGAAGTGCAAGTACTAAAATCCCAAGCGATGCCCTCGTGGTCCATTTAGTAACGTTGCCCATCTAATTACCGACAAAATTTCTAGTGTTTCCGAATAAGTCAATTGTCTATAACGATTCTATTTGAGCAATACCCATACAAGCAATTACCATGCAATTGTACACTTTGCCTTTTCCACGAGGGCTTGAGAGCAACTTGTAATTGTCTCTATATCAATTCATCGTACGATACTATTATCCCAGGACGCGGCCAATGACCATAGGACAGTGCAGTGCAATTTTCTAGCTTCTTCTCTTCCCTGCGTGCTTCGCGTCTTTGCGCTCCGGTAACAGGATGTGCGTAATCAATGAAGTTTCGCCTTCTTTCATCGACAGATCCATCAATTTCTCTGTCACTTGTCAACCGTGGAAGTGAAGAGGCTAAAAAGGAGGGAGAGGACTTGCCAGCCATGTGCCGCTGCGAGGAGATGTTTCGCGCTAGTTGTTGAGAAGACCTCAACGGATGCTGAAGGCATCTTCGGTGGCGCTCGGAGTTCTTTCCGTTCTGGCTCTCACTGCAGCGGTATACTTCATGCGCAACTTTGACGTCTACTTGGCCGTGCTCTGCGCGCTAGCAGCAGACATTTACATCTTCTGGCTTTCTTCCAGAAATCCTTCGAGGTACGAGCCGGCCGAGCGTAATCCAAGGAGGAGTTTTCCGACACTGCTTCTCGTCGTGGGATTGATCCCTCTCTCCCTCGCCCTTTCGCTCGGAGTGATGGGATTTCTAGGCTCGCCCATCATGGCGGCGCTGAACGTCATAGTGGTCGTCGGCTTTAGCATTACATTCTTCTTCATTTCATTCAGCATTCCACTCGGGCTCAAGTATGCGTACATGGAGAGGAAGCGAACCTCCGACGAGTCATACAATCCACTCGTGTCGATCCTAGTACCAGCATACAATGAAGAGAAGGTACTTTCAAGGACTCTTGAGACTCTGACCAACCTGAAGTACGGAAACAAAGAGATCATAGTCGTCGACGATGGCTCGACGGACAAGACAAACGTGATCGCGTCGTGGTACAAACAATTCGGCGTGAAGGTCGTGAGAAAGCCCAACGGGGGAAAGGCCCGCGCGCTCAACTACGGACTCTTGTTTGCAAGGGGAGAGATTGTGGTGACAGTTGATGCGGATGGCATGCTCCCTCGAGACGCGGTGGACGAGATTGTGAAGATAATGAGCAACCGGAAGGTGAACGCCGTTAGTGGGAATGTCAAGGCGCTCAACTGCAACAACGTGCTGACCCACTGCCAGGAACTCGAGTACGTCACAGCAGTAAACACACTGAGGAATGCGCTCGACCTATTCGGAGCTGTCATCGTCGTACCCGGAGCCTTTGGTGCTTTCAGAAAAGAGGCGATAGTAAACACCGGTTACTACGATCCGGACACATTGACTGAGGACTTTGACCTGACTGTAAAGATTCAGAAAGCGTACGGCTCGATCGCCGCGAGCACGACGGCGATAGCCTACACGGAGGTCCCGGCGACATGGAGAGGGCTCTACAGACAGAGGATGCGCTGGATCGAGGGCACTTACCAGACAGTTGCAAAGCACAAGGACGCATTCTGGAATACGAGGTATGGTTATCTTCAGAACCTGATTTTCCCGCTACTCATACTGTCCTTCATGGTTCCCTTCGCCACGTTTGCAGCATGGACGGCCGCTGTGCTCCTCGCGCTCAACGGAGGGCTATACACCCTGTTGATCATGCTCGCGCTATTTTTCCTCATCCAGTTCTTCGTTGTGATGATGGCTCTTTCCCTGGACAACAACAGGTATTCTCTGGGGATCTACTCGACGCTTCTAGTAGTCGGATACAGGCAGGTGCTGGATTTCATCTCAATACTAGCGCTGTTCCACTTTTTGGTTTCAGGCAGAAGTAGGAGGGGAAAGGTCGAGTGGAAGAGGGTGGAAAGAGTCGGGGGAATCAAGCCGGTAATCAAGGTATAAGGCTGATGTAAGAGCGTATACGGATACGTGTACCCTCTTTTCCCTCGCTTTCTCATCGTCGTCACATAAATGTCGCTTTTTCTATATTCGTGAGTGAACATATGGAATTTTTTTGTGGAATCGATGTAGGTTAACTAGAAAAACGGTGTACTCTCTCACCAACACCATTCGAGATTTCTCAAGGTAGAAAAAATGCTCACAGAGGATCGCGTCGAAAGTAACTCGATGGATGCTCAACAATCCAAGACAAATCAAAGTGCTTGTTTTAATGACTGGCTTTCTAGGCAGACCCGACGTAAGGATCTGATAGGAAAATTCGCACGCAGCGTCAAGGCAGACGAGTGCTGGCCGCTGAATGTGTCGCTGGACAAGGAGGACGAGTATTTACTGCTTCGCAACCACATACGAACCTATCACTTTTCCCACTCCTACCCGCGCAGAGTTTCGGCGTTCGAGATTGCCTGGGAGGAGTATCAAAACTCGCTCACTCCCCAACTTCGGCGTTCACTGTCACAGCCGACCGTAGTTGCAACCACTTCTTCGACAACGCCGCCGATGGTTTCTTCGTTTGTCAGCGTGCCGATAGAGAAGAAAAGTGAGTGAGGGCAACTTCACTTCAATTCGAATAGACAGGAAGAAAATTCTGGCGCGCTTCTTTTCGATAATTTTGTCCGATTAATGTACCAGAGGCTTTCTCTAGATCTCGACGAGAGGACATTTCCTGCTTCTCATCTCTTTTTTCCCGATCAGAAGAGAGAGGTGTAGAGCGCTTCGCCTTTGAATCTACAGAAAATCATAGGATTACGCTGAAATATTCAGAACACCCTTTTACTTTAATCAGTAGTAGTAGAAATGCCGATTGAATTCAAGGCGCCATGGCCACCAACGTTTCACGATCCTGTCGCCTTCTACGTAGGCATGGCCGTCGGATTCGTGGTTGTCTTGCTCACAACGCTCCTTGCAGATAGGCTCGGCACGTACATGTTCCATCGTGGATACGCAAAGCCGTTTTATATCAAGGGACGCAGAATCCATCACTTCTGGATCAAACTGTTTGTTCCACTTGGTTATGTAGTATTTTGTGTTCTGCTCTTGACGGGATACGTCCTGCCCATATGGAGCGGCATGTACGTTAGGCTCTTTTCCGTGTTGGCCGTCGCAGTGGTTTGCATTTGCGTGGACTCACTCGGTGACAAGCGGTGGCCGAGAATTAGAAAAGATCAGATTCTGCACCACGAATGGGTCTATGCTTTGATTTTTCTCTACATAATACAGTTCGTCGTTGAAGTGAGAATTTAGAAGTCAGCATAAGGCGGTTACGTTCAATCACAAATATTCAAAGTCCGGCGTCGGATAATTCTCCTCGTAGCAGCTTGTAGTTAGTGCAATCATCGCTCATGTATGCGACTACCAAGCTGTCCGCTTCTCTTACAGATCAACTGAATGCGATCATAGATCGCGGTTCACGGGTCTTTGGTGCGCTATTTCGTTATGACCTCAAAGTCCTTGATGTTGTGGCCGAAGAGGTGAAATTCGAGGACTGCGTAGAAAGCTGGGAATGTCTCTACGATCCCTATTATTGGGCAAAGAACGAGTTGCTGGAGATGGAAGAAGGCCTTTCTGGGCAGGCTCAGGTCCGACGCAAACTTCAGGTTCTGCCTTAACCCTACTTGATAGGAAGTTATCCAGATTCCCAGAGCTAGAAGCAAGCAAGCTCCAAAAACGGTAGAAATCACAGACTGCCAGAATGAAATGGTGTAGAGTGATTCCAGGGTCAAGATGAAATGACCCCCTTGTATAGTGTGACTGACGCTCTGGGGCGTTGCGATTGGCAGCGACGCGAGCTGCGGTAACTTGTAGTTTATTCCGAGCAGACGACTGAAGAAGAGAATAACGTAAGGAGAAAAGTAGTACACGTACATTGCAATCGAGGCCATGGCGGAAAGGAAGCCGAGCCAATACGTCGCCGCCCTAAGATAAATTCTAGCCTTCAGTTTCTTTGGAAGATACTTCAGGTTCTGCAAGGTGCCGATGACCCATCTCCTCCTCTGCTTGAAATGGTCTAAGAGGTTGAGTGGAGGTTGTTCTAGGAGCATACCGCCGTGCCACCCGAAGATGTTACCATATCTTTCGTGGACTTTCACCCCGAAGAGCTGATCCTCTGCTACGGAGGTTCCGTGATCCCATCCTACTTTGTCCTCAACATCTGCTCGCACGAACAGGTTGCTCCCGTGCATGTACATTGGCGGGGGATGAGTCATGTGGGAAACACAATCGTAGCACTGAAAGGGCCTCACTGACTCTGCAAGGAAAGTCAG
Organism: Nitrososphaerota archaeon; assembly: GCA_021325255.1. The sequence continues at coordinate 66,098 of JAJPHP010000054.1, forward strand.
CCTGTTTGACTGGCGAATCTTTAGTGGGTAAGCTATTGGACCCTCTGCAATCAGCCCCCTTCCGTCTCTGATGAAGGCGAGCAAGGAGAGAAGTGTCTGGGTGGTGACCACACTTTCTTCATCCAAGTGAAATATCCACCTGTCCCTGGCTTTCACTTCAGAGCCCCGCTCATCGATCCTTCTTCTCTCAACTGCATACTGCAGAGCCCTCGCCTTCCTTATTGCCCCGTTCCGAGTTTTGTACCCCTTAGGGACAACCAATACCCTGGCGCCAGAGACGTAAGTGGTGTCTCTCGGATCTTCCGTCACGACGCAGATCGAGTAATCAGTGTAGGAGATCTTCTTGCAGGAAGCGTGGATAGACTCGATCCCTCTCTTCACAACGTCGGAGGACTTTGCGGAACGCGTCATTATCTGAAAAATGATGAAGGGGTCGTTGTGAACGCGTGTCAAATTGCTGTTGAAGTAGATCTTTCTGTTGCGTACCCACCCTTTGAGCTGGATGATGGCAACGGGCAGATAAGACAGCCAGAGAACTATGACCACCGCGTAGATTACGAGTTGAACATCAGACAAGGGGCTATAATCTCTGTCGTCGAAATAGTTATTGGCCCTCTCTATTAACGCCGTTTAACACTCGGCTATCGATCTCTAATACTAAAATCACTTCTCTAAGCGCGATTACTGGCCATATTTATCTCGAAAAAAAGTAAAGAGCTTGCGCAAGAGGAAGCTCATGATCATGTTTTTCCCGCCTATTGTTTTAAAAAAAGAGAAGTACGTCGGAGAAATTTCGAGTTAGCCTGATCTGCTATGATATCGAAGCTTCGAGAAGAAAAAAATGATCTGAGAAAAAATTCGAAGTCAGATAACTTGATGTCTATATTTCTTTTCGAAATTACCTCAATCATTTACTTTTTGTTGAAAAAGAAAGCCGGAATCACCGAGATAGACTTTGCCATTCCGCTGAACAACTCTCCATAGAAAACAACTGAACTGGTGACGCCCTTTCCGTTGACCGTCGCTATCACGTTTGTGAAGTACACGTTGTACGCCGGCCACCACTGAGGCCAGGGAAACTGCGGATATCCGATACTAATCCATCCAAACATCACCACTGCCCCAGATGCAACGAGGCCCAATAGCGGCCAGTTCAGTTTCATATACCTCCTGCCTATGAATGGGATGAGGAATATGATTACAAACCAAACGAGTGGAAAGGCGCCGTTGCCCGAGTCGAGCCCAAGGGAAGACATATTCTGCAGTACGAGTGTGGAAGTTATTCCGTAGCCGTAGTGGTAGACAATCTCGAGCAGAACAATCCCACTTGCCATGGCGGCTAGGGAATACATTACTCGATCAAAGATCCCGACACCTTGACGATTGAGAAAGTAGCACGTGAGAAGGAAGCACGCACCATAGGCGATCAACGATGGATAAGTAAAACCGCCATTGAAGTAATATGAGCGTGAAATCGCCCAATTCAGCGAAAACACGATCAGCAAAATTCCAAGAATCAACTCGAGCCAGTAGCGTTCCACGATGCGAGACATTGACGGGGACGCCGATACTGTCTGTTCGTGAAATGTGGTTATGCCGCGGTCAGACCTTAAGTTTTGACTTCTTTGAAGGCTTTCCACAATATCAATTATTTCCGACAAACGCATTCGCGTGACAGTTCGCCTGATGAAAAGAGGCAAGGAGAACGGGAGTTCGTAAAGTCTCATAGCATCTTCTACCACTCTTCCTAAGCCTTGACCTGTTTTTCTTGTTGCTGTTGCCGCGGCTCTTGCGTTCGTTGCCGAGTTACGATTGGCTCAATTGCCATCTCTTTCAAGTTTAGAGCTTTGCCTAAATTTGTCTGTGGGGCGCTGACGGCATAAATCAAGAGCACGACCAACGGAAAAAGTAGAATTGCACATGCATACAACACAGGCTGTGCGAAGAAAGACCACCACGTGAGGTAGCTCTGTCCGAGGAACAGCGGCAGATTCGTAGTAAGAAATGGGCTGGCGGAGCTTCCCGACCCGCCAGAAATCAGGTAGCCTAAACTTACCGGATCTGTGAGTGCAATTATCCCGTTTATCAATATGCTCACCGCGGCAAGAGAATAAATTGCTATTTTTCCTCGGTTGGTTTCACCGAACCTATCTAAGACGTACAACGATGGGAGCAAGGCAAAGGGCATTGCAAGAACAAGTTCTGCTGGTCCGATGGTGTTGTGAAGGTAGGTTGACTGGCTCTGAAGCGAAAAAGGGAGCAGAATTGAGAGGAATAATCCTGCAAAGAGAAACGTAGGGCCTCTCAACTTTTCATCCTTCTTTGCAAGGATGACGGTCAGCGTGCCAACGACGGAGAATATTACGAATGGCGTGAAGAGTAACAGGCCGCTCTGGGGGCTCAAAATCAACTGATACAATCCTTGAATCAGTCCGCCGTTTTCGTATGCAGAAGGCGGGACTCCGCCAATTATGGGAAGACCGTAAGGCGCAGAGAAGATATTGCCCGTGGTGATAGCGTCATAGTACCAGATTGGAATGCTTCCGACCATTAAACCTGCAATAAAGACGGGGAGTCTAGCCGCGCGGCTTTTGATACCATCAATGATAGACTCCCGATGCAGAGTGATGTAAATCGCGATGGGGACGACGAGGAATGCAGCCATGTTGTCGACAAAGACTGCAAGTCCGAGCAGAATTCCGGAGAGATAAAATGATAGATAGACGGTACGCTTTGGTGGCGTATTGTCCTCCTCGCTCGAGCGCGATGATCGCATTGCAAAGTACACCGAAGAAATGCCGAGCAGTGTGGCAAGTCCCTCTGGAAGGTAGATCCTGGAGTAGAGCCACATGCTCGTTCCGAAGGTGAACACGAGTGTCAAGAGAAGCGAAGATCTTACACTGCCAAACATCTTAGCCAACCGGAAGAAGACGACGCAGGCCAAGGCTCCGACCACACAAGCAAAGTACGTGGCGAGATATGCCGCAGCAACCGAGGGTTCCATGGGAAGGATGACCTGCGCCGGAGCGACAAAGGCGAACCCAAAGAAGGCGAGCCCAGGCGGAAGCGAGGATACCAAGTGCCCACCGCTCTCGATAACGTACGGCTGACCTGCGTACATAGTACCGTTCAGCCAGGGCGCGTGGGTGTTGACGAGAGACCAGGTCAGCGCAAAGTGCACTGCATCCTGCTGAGATATGATGTTTGAGAATGAGGATCCAAGCACCAAGAGCGCGACCACGAAGAGTTCTCTTTCAAAATGGGGCTTCGAAACCTTCTTTGAACGAGTCTGCTCGCGCGATGTTTCGTGTTTTAATTCCGCCATTTTTTTCTCTTATCTCACCTCATTCTTGCATTTCGGTTCCTCAGTCGACGCTGGGCTTCTTCTCTGTGAATCTCGTGACGTGTCATGTTTGTCCTAAAAAGTCGGGTTGACTGCGTAGGCGCAAGCTTCCATTATCATGATATTCGAGTTGTCTGATACGGCGTTGAAGGCCCTGCCTGTCGCGGTGAGAATACCCTCCTGATAGCCGTTGGTCGCCGTGAGGTTGGCAAATGTCCTAACTAGGAATGCGCCGTAGCTCGATTTGTAAACTGCATAGAATGCGAATCCTATTTTGGTGAAAGCTTCTGGAGAGGAAGTCACGTTTTGCCCCTGCCAAGTCTGCACGGTATATGTAGCGCCGGAGGGTACCTCAATGGCTTCGTATACGTATGGAGTTGCGCTGTCGAGATAAGGAGGGTACTGCCCCTCGCTGAGCGCCATCAACACCCCTGTGCGATTGTACGCGGCGTACTGAGCGAAGTAAACCTGTTGGGAGGCGGCCGTGATGTACGTATCATTGACTCCTTCCAGGACTGCTGATATCACTGCCTCTGCAGTAATGAAAGTCCCAGCAGGAGGAGCAGAGTATGAAGGCGGACTGGCAGTCTTAAAGCCCCAGAGGTTGAAGCCGAGCGCTGCGTAACGAGAGTAATCATCGCCCGAAGCAAAACGACTGTCTGAGGCAAAGTAGGTGTAATTCACGTGATGAACCGCAGCCAAGATTTCACTTTCGAGCTCGGGATGAAGGAGTTTGGTATCGTAGAGCGCGATGAGGAGTCTCCCTTCATCTATCGGGTTCCCGGCATTCGGAGGTCCATCTGGGGACACGGTTCCGGTATCAGAGTCGTAGAATTGAAAAGTTACGTTGTTCGCAGTCAGGGGCCTCGAATCAAGGAAGTTCAGCACAAGTCCTAGTCTATAGTCCGCACCCCATAGACCATTCGAGCTTATGAGCCCGAGCTTCTCGGCCGAGAGCACTGCCAGAATATATCCCCCGAGGTCCCAGTCGGTGAACCTGTGCCAGTAAGGCGAGGCATAAATCAAACCGGTGGTTGGGCTGACCCCGACTCCGGGCTTGAAGAACTGCCATGCGACCTGGGCGTAGGAAGTCCACTCGTTCTTCCAGTCCGAACTTGAAGTTTGAATTTGCGAAATTGTCGTGGAGGATGAGTGGCCGCTACTCCCACTACCGGTAGTGTCGACCGAGTTGCTCGTCTCCGTTCCCACGGGGTTTTCGGTGGTGGAAGCATGCGTTGTTCCGAGCCCATTCCCATTGTTATGGTTCGATGAGAAATTTGTTGTATTGACTGATGTTGTCGGTGTGTGGATTGTGACAGTCTGCAGTTCAGCAAGAGGGACGATGTTCCACACCATCCCAATTCCCATTATCAACATGAACAGAATCGAAGCAAGCAGAACCGCTCTCAAAGGGTAAAATGACCTTTAGTGTGCTTTTTTTCCTTTCTTTATTCGAAGCTTATTTGATCCTGCTTTGATGTAAAATGCTATGAGTCAAAAAATAAAGTAAGATTTCTATGTAAGACGAGGAACAGAGCAATCTCTTGCGCTCAGCTTCGGGGCTCTTTCTCTATATTTCATGGACTGGGTTTCCATCCTCCGCTGTGATACGAGGCGACTCTCGGCACGACCGAAACATTATCCACCCAAGGAAGAGAGCCCGGAATGGAGCTGTACAGCTCCTTCTCGCGTATACAATGTTGTGAGGTGAGCTTGTAAAACGGCGACGGTAAACTTAGGGCGGTGATTTGTTTTTTAGGATAATTTCATTTATCGAGATCGTTTGGATATCGTTTCCCTACTTTATATAGCAAAGTCATGCGGCAGGTGTGGGCAGAGCGCTCACACACAGTAATCCGCTCCAGACAATCAGATTCCACTCGCATTTGATCTCAAGGCGGAATTCCCAAAACATCCTCGAAAATCCGAAAATCCGAGACGTTTTGCCCTAATTCTAACGTTCTGACAATGGACGGCTTACTTCGGTTTCCCGCTTTAAATACCAAATTAGCTCCGTTACGTACCCCCTCTAGGGGGGTACCCCAGCTAATTCTCGACAATTGTCGAGAAGTCCAAAGCTACTTTGAGAGGAAAACTCTCCACTAAACGATGGAATTGTCTAGACAGAAAGAAAGCCAAAGCAACAGGAATTCGACTCACGAGACATTCGCCATATTACTCATAATTCCAATATAGTCCGAATTGACAGAGGGCAGGTGTGAAAGTCTCTCTCTCTTCTGTCCCGCCTCCTGAATGCATAGCTCCCTCTATGCCTCTGATTTCGAAAGACGCTTAAGAGTCACAAGCTATTAGACGGGAAAAAGATAGAGAGGCATAGGCATCTCTACCATCGCCATATCAAGAACTATGGCGGCCATGTAGCTGGTGTTCCGGATCTCTCACTGGCGAAGGCAAACTTCGGCCGGATTAGGTTTTTGTTTCATCGTGAAGCGAGCTCGGCAGTCTTCATCTTGCTCTGGGCAATTCTCTCGCCGCGCTCCCTAAGTCTTTTCTCGTCCTCGTCCGCCGACCTTCGGCGCACCTCGATTATCTCTGCAATTATGCTGATTGCAATTTCCTCAAGCAGTATTGAATTTATGTCCAGACCAGCGGGGGCATGCACTCTCTCAGTGAATTCCTTCGAGACTCCTATCCTGCCGAGTTCCTGCTTTGTGGCTTCCCAGCGATTCTTGCTAGCGACTACTCCGACGTAATTCAGCCTGAACTTTGAAAGATGTTTCAAGAGAGGCGCATCGTTAACGCCCCTCGTAACCAACACAACGTAAGCCCCGTCGGGAATCCTGATTGATTCGATGTCAAGACTCGTCGTCGCAAGCTCAGGTTGACCGCAAGCCCCCAACGGATTGTGCTCGATTGTCTTGAATCCTATTTCCTTCCCAACGTTTACGACATTTCTCTCCAAGGGGCTGTTGAAGGTATCCCCAAAAACGACGAGGGTAGGTCTCGGTGAGTACGGCTCGACCATAATCTCCATGTTGCCGCCGCAATTTGTTTCGACGTGTATCTCGTCTCCCTCATCCGATATGGAGATCTTTCCCAGTGCCGTCTTTGCGTCTTCAAGAAAGATCCTCACCACTCTCGGCTGTTGGTTCTTTATGACGTCGAGTCCGATTCGTACGATCGGCCCTTCAGGGCATCCTCCGCCGAGTGTGCCATAAACTATCTCACCGCTCTCTGAAATTATCATTTTGAACCCGGCTTTGCCGAGCGTCGAACCGAATGTCTTCGTAATCGTAGCTATCGCTAGCTTCTTGTCCTTCAGTTCTTCAATTTTTGATAGAAATAGGTCGTCCACTTTTTTACACCAAACCTTCTGCTAACACCAGTATTAGTTCAATTTTGAAAAAGACGGCGGAGGATATACAGGTACCTCTGCTACATGCACTCATTCTTCTTCCCCGTCGATATTCTACTGGCTATTACCTTGTCTCTTCCTATCCATTTATCTGTTGCACATCGCAAGTTGAAAATTCTTGCTGATATAGCGTACCTTCTTTGAGAAAATTGCAATATACCCTGGCAGATGGATAATTCAAAGCAGTAATGCAAGCTTCGAGACACTGAAGGATCGTCGGAAAGCGATAAGAAAAGTAATAGGATACTATGATCGCGTCGCCTACATTCTCGTCTTGATTCGTTTCATCCAACTGCCACTACAGTCACGCTTAATTCTACTTTGTACAGAACAATGGTCTAGACTAACTTACGAAAGAAATCTTCTCTTCAAACTATACGAAAATGATCGTTGCTTTAGTCTTGCTGGGGCTCGTCTTTGTCCCCTCTCTTTATCCAAATTCACTTACGGGAGCTGCAAAAGGGGGAATTCAGTCGCCACCAGATGCCTCAAACGGTACAAAGGATTCTCTATCACCCAATTCGACTACAATTGCCACACTGAACTTGTCCTCGACTACTACCATGTCAGAAATTACTGCAGGTCAGCAGTCACTACAGGCATACTCGACTGGTCTTGAACAGACTAGCGAAGGCATGAACAAGTTGCAACTGGCTGGAAACGCAAATGCAGGCAACGATAACAGCAGTTCTACGACTACGGCATCTTCTGTTTCGACTACTGGTACTCTGAGTTTCAGTGGTGCGGATCTAGCTCTAATCAACAGGACAGCAAACTCTCAGATCCGGTTCATAGAATCATTACAGCTCTCAAGTGGCGCGATCATGGAATCTCCCGAGAACCCGGTTGTGTATACGAGGGACCTTTCTCTCGCCGCCTTTGCCCTAATCCGCTCGGGGAACGCACAAGCTGCCGAGAAATCTATCGTGTATTTGCTTTCTTTGTCGCAGAGTGCCTCTAATTTTTCCGGCCCGGGAGGCACTAGATACTCCTCGCCTCCTGCTTGGAATCAGATCTACTCGACAAGTGGAGCACCGCTGGACCCCAGCCTGCGTGGTGAGGACCAGGGAATGGCACTGCTTGCAATCTCGGCGTACGTCCAGGCAACAGGGAACATCGGACTGGTAAGGCAACATTGGGCAAAAGTGGAGAGCTCCGCAAACTTCATTGTCTACCTGCAGCACGCACCGGAGCCTGGCATTGCCTACAATGGGTTGTACAGGCATGGTGACAACTGGGACGACGAAAGGCAGGAGAACATGAATGGAACCTCGCCGATGTACTCGCCGTACTGGCCGGAGTACTATCAGTGGGAAGAGGAAAATATGAGAATGATCATGGGAATGAAGGGAGCAGTCCTGCTCGCTTCAGACCTGGGATTCCAGGCCGATGCTAAAACTTGGAATAATTCACTCAACGCTGCACTTGTGGGCCTGAGCAACGAGGCAATGTACAGCAAATACGAGGCGTATGACTACTTTGGCTCTGTCCTGTGGGGGCTCCAGACGAATATTCAAACAGCAAAAGCGATTCTCGCTTCAATGCCTCATGGGTTTTTCACGCCCTACGGCGTAAAGGACCTGCCCTGGCTGGATATTTCTGGAGCCTCTGATACGATTGACTACATGCTGTGCCTTGTGAGAGTGCAGAACTACACCGGGGCAGGCCTGTACCTCCACCTTTTGACAACCAAGTTCGGAAATCCGCAGGGAGGGTTTTACGATACAATCAATTTAGGTGATCAGTCGGTCAGCCCGGTGTCTAATGTATACGCCTCCGCGAGATTTGTGTATTTTTCTTATGTGGTCTCAACCCTCACTTAATGAGACGGAATCAAAGGCCGAGTAAAGGAAAAGTTGCTGCTCCTGTCTTTCTATTTTTTCTCGCCTTTCCCCTTTCTTGATTAGGACAGGAGCAGAAAATATAATGATCGACAGACTGTAGTGCGCACATAGATATCGAAAGGTGTGTTTCCAGCTACCTTCTCTTTCTTCTGGCCTTTATTGAAAAGGTTCCGTCTTCGTACTTGACAACGGCGTACTCGAGACTCCGAGCGCTGAGCACCGCAGGAACCGTGCTCGTTGCCACGTACTCATCATCCGAGATTATCTCGATGACATCGCTCTCTCCGGCCGAGAGTGCAATCTTCGAGCTCTCGAAAGCCGGATAGGGACATACCAATCCACGCGTATCGAGTTTCAGAGAAGCCGGGAGATTTGCTAGGTCGCCTGAACCCGTGATCAGTCTGAGAGTTTCGATTGCCATTTCCTTTACTTTTTCACTTCATTTTGGTTTTTCTTCTTTTTACTTCCTACTGTCGAAACGAATGTGGTGACGGAATTTTCTTCTTCAGATGAAAAGCACAACGCCACCATTCTTCGCAGCGGGCAGGGCGCTGGTGAGAAAACCTACGACATCTTCCAACTTCACACCAGAGATCACGGTTTCAGAGGTTATGCCCATCTGTGCTAGCATCTCTCTGGAAGGAGCGCATGCGCAGATCGATACTCCACCTCCAATTGCATCTCCGACCAATTTGTCAATGGGGGGCATGCCAGGGAACTTGATCCTGTCGGCCGCATCCCTCCGAACAACATCGAGGCCGTTCATCGTCGCGTATATGTTAGCCCTTGCGCCGAGCGCGGTCGCGCCTAAGGCAAGTGTGAGTGCCGGGTAAACTCTTGTTGGATCATTAGAAACAATCACAATGTGCAGCTCTTGCTGCGTCTTTTGCTGCTCAGGCTTTGGGGTTTCGATCGTAGTGGTGGCCATGGACATATCTGGGTAAATGCGGCCGTTTAAGCCGTACGATCAGCACACTATCCTGAAAAGTAGGCGCAGAATTCGCATGTAGATTGCTATGAGGTCTCGAAGATTGACAGGCTGGTCAGATACTCAGGATTGTTTTGACTCCCCTGAATCATGTAAATCGTGTATACGCCGCTACCGTATTTGCTTACGAGACTGTTCAGTGAGAAGGCGATATTTACCGCTGAGCTATTGACCTGCCAATTGTCCGCATACACGGTAATGTACCCCTCATATTGAGGGCAGCCCACGAGTGAGCCACAGTGAGGAAGGACTCCACCGACAAAGTTTCCCTGATTGTACGGACCGTAATAATCCGTGTTTAAGGACGAAGAGCTCAGGTTGGACGGCACACTGTCATAAAATACCATGATTGAATTCGGGTTGATAGGCTCCAGGGTTGTTCCGACCAATCTCACCTCGTTCCCTGAGGACACCAAGGGAGCATTGAGCTGGACGTAGAATGTCTCAAAGTCCTCTACGAAGTACACGTGCGTAGAATCGTAGGCTATTCCGATCGATACTCTGTTGTGGTACTGGTTGAGAATATTGTCCCTGTGACCATTGTTGCAGCATGCCGAGTCGTTGTAAACCATCTGATTCTCAAGTGTTGCGAGCGCGTTCTTTACACTGCCAGTGTTGAGGTATGTCGGCAGCGAAGTATACTCGTATGCCACGTTTTCTTCAACGAATCCCGTTCCGTTGAGTATCGTGTACCGCATGTATGGCTTGTATCCTTGAGTATCCCAGTGACTGAAATATTTGAAAAAGAGCATAGAGTCGGCGTGCTGCTGTGCGGACTGGATCGGGCTTGCAGTTACCGGGGATAGGCCCGCGTTGGCCCTGTCCGAGTTAATCAACCCGAGAGTGTAGTTCAGCAGCGTCTGATAGTCCTGTGGGTAGGTTATAGTGACGGCGGAGTTGTAAATCGCGGGGCTGTTGGGTGAAGTTGACCCCCCGTTATTGTTGTTGTAAGTGTTTACACCATATGTAGACGTGTAATAGCCACCGTTGAAGTGAACTATGTTTCCCAAAGAAGCCACTATGCTGGGAAGAAAAAGCATCAGGATAATCGCCACTATTACTAGCAACGCGAGGAACGTTGCGACTATGGCCGCCCACCCTGTTTTCTTCGGGTTCTGAGGTGATTCCAAGACTCTGGTTATACACGCAGACTAATTCTTTTCTTATCTCAAATGGAGCCTGTATGCTTGAAAGAGCATATAGGCATAGCGAGCAATGCAACGAATCCTCTGACTAATGTAATACAATTGCGATGGAGGCTGAAGAGTTTGTTAAGAACCCGAAGGCGGAACCCTTGTGCGCTCCTCCCGGATTCATCGTCTTCACACCCATCATTGTTCGAACAAGGTTGGACAATTGAGGAAATGGCAATTTAGTGAAAGGAAACCCTTTGGATCTTAGTCAATACGTGCGTCGCGATGACAAGATAAGGATTACCTGTTTAGAATCCATATTCGGAAGAGCGTTGGCCGAGTGGAGTCAATGCTGCCTTATTGGGTAATTTGGAAGGAAAATTCTACTGCAATGCCCACGCCTCCAGCCTCGTGAGATGCCACTTGTTGCTGTGGAGATATTTCAGGTATGCGAAAAATCAAATCTGGAAATCTTTTTCTTACTTCGAATTCATGATGGGGAGAGAGCCTATAAGGCCTGCATGGCGGAGAAGAAACTGCGAGTTTGGCAATATCCAAAGGGCGGATCGTCGTCCACATTCTACTTCTAATGTATGCTGCCATACTTGGGTACGTGCTGCTCGGTTTGATCTTTCACTTTTCGATATCCGCGGACATTTTCTTTGACCTTTCCTTCGTCCTCCTTTTCTTCGCGCTTGCGCAGGCTTTCTTCGAGTTGGGCCGGAGGCGCGCCTTGATTTTCGTTGTGCTTTCAGCCGCCATAGGCTTCCTTGCGGAGGTACTCGGGACCAGCACAGGGATTCCGTTTGGAAAGTACTCTTACGGAGATCTGCTCGGGCCAAAAGTCCTCGGCGTGCCAATCGTCGTTCCCCTAGTGTGGTTTGTTATCGCGTACATAGCCCTGAGCATGGTTGAAGGGGGAGTATCAGGGAGAATTGGATCGCGCTCTGCTGGAGCCTTTTCTACTTCTACCTCGGCCGTACCCGGGCCTGATGCAAACCACGGCAGTAGGAACTACCTCTTAATTGCTTTGCTCGCTGCATTTGGGGCGATGTCTTGGGACCTGCTGATAGATCCAATGTTTTCCTCATACCAATACTGGACATGGGACAGCAACCAGTTCTTCTCGATCCCGACCTTATCTGGAATACCTCTCACAAACTTTGTCGGGTGGTTTGTCATAGTTTTTCTTGTAATCTCGGCCTATCTTCTCTTGGTCCCGAGAGGTGGGTTGGTTTTGCGAAGGAGAAACACGATTGATTCCGTTACAGTCTATTCTATGCTGACAATTGATGGTGTCATCGCTAACTGGTCGCTCGGTCATTCTTTTGTGATTGCCATAGGATCAGCCGCAATGATTGCATTCATTCTCCTTTCATTGACCTGGCCAAGGCTGCTAAGATCTTCAGATAGACCGTCGGCGTCGACGCGGACCTCTCTTTAGTTGAGATTCAGGACAATGAGAGCAAACGGAGAGAGCGAGTGCAGGAACAAATGGCAGACCTTTCCCACATGAATGAGGAGAAAGCCGGAGAGATGAAAAAGAAAAACCGCGGCCGCTTCGGGCACAATGCAGATGAAGACGAAGAAGGTCACACGCACTATCATGGCGTAGATAAGGCGGAACAACACATTGGCGTGGATCAGGCGCTCGAGATGTTTTTAGGGCAGATTGTGCCCGTCAGACCTGTAACGGTCACACTGGATGAGGCCTGGAACAGGGTGCTGTTTCAGGACATCATATCTGAGATAGACATACCAAAGCAAGCGCGTTCGACACGCGACGGATTCGCGATAAGGTTGCCCGGACACGCGGGCGCCGCCGCTCCCTTTTCCGAATTTTCCATTGTCGGAGAAGTCAGGATTGGAGCAATTCCAACGATCTCCCTGAAGGATGGTCAGGCAGCACTGGTCGCAACCGGCTCGTACGTGCCCGACGGGACAAGCGCCGTGATGATGAAGGAGTACGCGAAGGTGCGAGACGGAAACCTGCTGACCATTGAGCGAGAGGCCACCGCAGGCGAAAACATTCTGGCCCCCGGCGCCGACATCTCACGTGGAGACACCGTGCTGAAGGCCGGCACTCGCCTGCGACCTAATCATATCGCCCTCCTTGCAATGCTCGGGTGGGGGAAAGTCAGAGTGTATCGACGCCCACGCGTAGGGTTCTTTTCGACTGGAGATGAGCTAATGGACGTCAAGGAGAAGGGCCTAGAGAGCAGCAAGAAGAACAGAAGGAGTGACAAGAAGAAGGAAGGGGGTGGCGCAAAGATCTACGACTCCAACAGACCATTCATTAAGGCAGCACTGCAGGAGCTCGGCGCTGAACCGTGCGACCTAGGCATCGCAAGAGACAATTTTGACGAGATAAGGGCGAAGATGCTAAACGGCCTTCGTACATGCGATGCACTGTTTCTCTCCGCTGGTTCGTCCGTGGGGGAAAGAGACTACGTGGGAAGAGCCGCCGATTCGATCAAGGGCGTACGCATGCTTGTCCACGGTGTGGCGATGCGACCGTCGAGCCCTACCGGGCTCGCTACCTATCAAGGCAAGCCCTTCGTACTTCTGCCCGGCTTTCCGACGTCCGCAATTGTAAGTTTCTTCGTGTTCGGCTTGCCAGTGATAAGTAAACTTTCTGGGCTCTCGCTGGGCGCAACCGAAGGAGGCAAGAAGAGGGTCGAGGCTTTGGCGGCGAGGTTGGGGGTATTCTATCAGACGATAAGTGCGACTCTCCTCGATGAGTATCATGGAAAACCAGGTATCAAGCATTTTCTGCGCGTTCGGGTGACGAGGGACCGAACTGATGGCGGAGAAAGGTACCTTGCGAGAATTGTAAAGCCTACCGAAGCTTACCATTCGAAATGGCTCGCTGAGGCCAATGGAATTGCAGTGATAGATGAGGATAAAGTCTCCGCTGTTATGTCGGGGAACAAGGAGGTGCCCGTGCTCCTCTTTGGCAACGTGGGCCAGAACTGAAAAGAAGATACAGTCCCAGTCAAAAAGAATGAGAAAAATAGCCGCATCGCATGGCGCTTTGACGCAACATGACGGCCAGAGTACCGTAAGATTCAATTCCAACCCTCCCTTTAAGGCAAACCAGTCGAGCCGCAGAATTGCCCTTCCAAATAAACAAGATGCTCGTGGGCGTTGACGGGTCGGAGACCTCAGACTATGCACTAAATATCGGATTAAAGCTAGGCGACGTCTACTCGGCGAGGCTGGACCTCTTGCACGTGGGGCGTGGGATGATCCCGGTTTCTCCTCAGATATTTGATCCTCTTCTTGGAACCACGGGCATTCCCATGCCAACTCCGAAGCCAACGCCGGAGTTCGCTTCAAACAAGCCGGCAGAAGGTGGACTTGCGCCGCTCGTGGCAGACAGGCGAAAGGTCGTTCTGGCACACGGCCTTCAGTGCAGCGGCATCCAGATAGATTCCGACGACGTGTCAGGCGAGATACTCAAGACCTCCGCAGTCGGTAAGTACGACCTAATCGTGCTTGGAAGCAAAGGATTCAGGGGTATCAAGGGCTTCCTCCTCGGCAGCGTCTCGCAGAAGATCGCTAAGGAGGCAAAGCGCTCTGTCTTGATCGTGAAGACGAGGATCGATACCATTCCGAAGATACTTCTAGGCTACGATGGTTCCGAAGAGAGCAGACTAGCGCTTGAGGTTGCATCGAGCCTTGCGAAGAAATTTCGAGGTCAAGTAAGGGTCGTAAGTGTGGTCAGCGTGCCGATCTCCGCGGAAGGCTACATGATTTCGGACATGGATAAGTGGGAAAGGGAAATGAGAGACCATATGGACAATGCCATCTCTATGCTTCGCGCTGAGGGAGTAAATGCCGAGGGGAAGGTAGTTGACTTTGCCGACGTGTCGCGTGCCCTAATCGACGAGGCGGAGAGAGGCTCCTTCGACATGATCGTGGTCGGAAACAGAGGGCAGGGTCGGCTCAAGTCGCTTTTCCTTGGAAGCGTCGCCTCTGGAATAGCAAACTCTGCAAAGACAAACGTCCTGATCGTACGCTGAGGGGTAGAACTATACCTTACTAGATCTGTTCCACATCGTGGGGCTTGCTCTCCGTGAGGCCGACTTCTGTCATCCTTACGAACTCTCCGTTGCGCCTGAGCTCTTCGAGGTTTCTGGCGCCGCAGTAACTCAGTCCGCTTCGTAGCCCTCCGACAAGCTGGCGGAGTACTGTGACTGCCGAGCCCTTGTAGGGGACGATTGCCTCGACTCCCTCTGGTACGTAATCGCTAAGGTCGGATGTGGTCTCCCCCCGGCCCAATTCTGCCTCTTGAAGTGATGCGACAACCGGTGGAGCGGTCTGCTGTGCGAGTTGATCTCTCCTCGCGGAGGATGATGCCATTCCTCGTGTAACCTTGTACCTGTAATCCCCCCTGAAGACAATCTCGCCCGGACTCTCGTCCGTGCCTGCAAACAAGCTCCCCACCATCACGCTGTCAGCGCCTGCTACAAGTGCCTTCGTAATGTCTCCAGAGTTCCTTATTCCGCCGTCAGCGATCAGGGTTACACCGTATTCGCGTGTAACCTCCGCGCAGTCAGCGATAGCGGTAAGTTGTGGCACTCCCGAGCCTGTGATGACTCTTGTAATACAAATCGATCCACTTCCGACGCCGACCTTAACACAGTCGGCCCCTGCTTTAACTAGGTCCTTCGCACCATCTCTGGTTGCTACGTTGCCAGCTATCAGCTCGACTTCGCGCAGTTCCCTCTTGATCTTCCTTATTGCCTCAATTGCGTGAGAACTGTGGCCATGCGCAATGTCGAGCACGAGTGCGTCAACCTCAGCCTCGTGGAGTCGCTTTGCCCTTTCGAGGAAGTCTCCTTTGACTCCAACTGCCGCGCCAACCCTGAGCCTCCCCTTGGAGTCCTTGGTGGCGTTTGGAGATTGCCTTCGCTTGAGGATGTCCTTGGCAGTTATCAGTCCCTTCAGCCTGTCGCTGGAATCGACCAGTGGGAGCTTTTCGATCTTCGTGCGCTCCATGATCTGCTCGGCCTGTTCAATACTCGTCTTCCTCCATGGTGCAACGACGAGATCCGCTCTCTTTGTCATCACCTCGGTCACCGGCAGGTCGGGCTCGATCCTGAACCTGAGGTCTCTCGTGGTCACTATACCCTTGAGTTTCCCCTGTCCATCGACGATGAGTATCCCTCCGACGTTCCGCTGATTCATCATGTTGAGAACGTCACGAACTTTTGATGATGACTCTTCAAGAGAGTAAGGTGACTCAATGATAATGCTCTCCGTCCGCTTTACCCGTCTTACCTGCTCGACCTCTTCTTCCAAGCTCATGAACCTGTGAATTATTCCGATGCCGCCTTCCCTAGCCATCGTGATTGCCATTTCGGATTCGGTCACGGTGTCCATGTTGGCAGAGATCAGTGGCACATTAATCTCGATGTTTTTTGTCAGGCGAGTTCTAGTGAGCACATCTTTCCTTGACCTGACCTCCGAATACTTTGGTACGAGCAGCACATCATCAAAGGTTAGCCCAGTCCTTACGCTGTCGAGCGAAAGTCCTCTTTCTTTGTCCCCGCTACGACGTAGCCTAGGGTGAGCGACCCGTCCTCCACGCAAAGTGTGGGTAGCGAGTGACGAGCTCCAAGTTTGTCTCTTTATGTCAGGGCTTCTTCTCGTTGCTCGGTTCATTTGAACAAGTTCTCGGCTTCCAAACCATTTGGTTTTGGCTTGTATTTTGACCTTGTTCTTTTTTGCTTCTCCAAGAGACTGGAAAAGGGAGAGAGATTGTTACCTGCTTGCTATCTCCCAGCTGGCCAACCAATTCTCAATTGCGTGGTCAACATCTTAAATAAGCAATTTCTCGGAAAGCGAAGATTGCAGTTTCAAACTTGACGCAGGCAAAGACAGAAGGAGGCAAAGCGTTGGACCTCCGAATTGAGATAAAGAGAGTGGACATCCCGGATCTGGTGCCGCACGAGGGTGTGATTGAAGAGCACATAAGAGAGATCACCGATTGGATCAGGTCCGACGGCTTCCAGCTCAGGCCAATTGCAATCTCAAGGCTGGATTCTCTTGGCCCAAAGTGGAAAGGCAGATTGATGATTCATGACGGGCACCACAGGACGGCTGCACTGAAGCGTCTTGGTTGCACGAAAATCATGGGTTCGATATTCGACTTTACTGATCCGAGAATCAAGGTCTTCGGCTACTACGATACTTCAATCGCGGTAAGCAAGGAGGAGGTCATAAGGAGGGCGACCTCGGGCATGGAGGTAACCCCAAGGTACGACAAGCATTTCATCGAAGTAGATGGTGGTCTCCTACCCTTCCACGACAACGATATTCTTGAGCCGAAAACGCCAACTCCCCTCGCCAAACTCAAGTAGAGGAAGACCTCAAACGCAGAGAGAGTCCCCCATTGCTCTCTCTTAGCGAAGATTCCTGTTACGTTGAATTCTGTTCATCAGGCGGTATGGGTAGGGGACCTTCCCGTCAGCTTGCTTGAGACGATCCTCTATTAGCTTGAAGTACTTCCTGTCAATCTCGGCAGCAATGTAGTGGCGCTGCATCTTCTTGCACTCAATGATTTCGGAGCCGCTTCCACCAAACAAAATCAAGACGGCATCCCCGGGCTGTGTGCAGGACGCTATGAGTGTGTGGGAGAGTTTCTCGGGTATCTGACATGAGTGAAAGGTCTTTGTCACTCCGACATTTTTCACAAGGTCATAGTATAGCCAGCTGTAAGGCATCCTGCCTGGAGCGCCTTCCTCGAGGAGTTTTCTTATTCTCCTGTCGTTCGGGTTTTGGTACCCAACGGCCACGTTCTCCAGATAGAATTTGTTTTGTTTTGATTTCGTGCAGTGAAGAATTGATCTGTGCGCGGTCGTGAACCTCCTACCGCTGTGGCCAATGTTTGTGTTGTAAACCCACACATACTCGTTTACGTCGCAGAAGGCGTCGTCGAGGTATCTAGTCCTGAGATACGCGTTATTCTTGGGGTAGTTAATGACAAAGAAATTCCCCTCAGGCTTCAGTACCCTTAGAGCTTCCTTCGACCACTCAACGCACCAAGAAATATAGTCGTCGAATTTCTTCTTGTAGGAAATATTGTTGTACTTCACACCCACATTGTAATCTGGGTCGGCGTAGACGCAGTCTATCGAGTTGGAGGGCAGCTTGCGAAGTAACTCGATTACATCTTCGTTGTAGACACGGTCCCAGAATTTTTCAATTTTAGAAGAAAGGGACGAACGTCTGAAGGAAACTGTGAAACCGCCAGCAGTATCATGATCTTCTCGCGGGTCCTCCTCGGTACTCCTTTCAGTTCCTAATCTTCTTCGATCCTTCAAAACTCAATACTGGCTTATCCTCGGCCTTATTGCGATTGTGCATTTATCACTTACGAGTCTGCAATGAGAAGTAGACTGGAACCCAATGCAAATTATTAGGCGGAGGAATAGATTTGGTCAATGTCCTGGAACGTGTCTGCCCGCGGAGATCTTTACGCCGTCTACGAGGCCTCTGAGCATCGAAAGGTAGATCAGGCGCAGGCTCTGTTTCCTTCTTGTCGGGTGCATCAGGATTCCTGAGCTGACCGGAACCAAGAACAGGAACGAGCGTGCAAACTCTTTCAGTGGAAGAAAGGGTTCGCCATGGTGTAGCCTCGACATAAGGTCAAACCAATCCCTGACTTCGTAGTAACGCCTCGCGTAATCCTCAGAGGCATGTTCTGCCCAATATCCCGGTGTTCCAGGCAGCGTTACGTCGTGATAAATTGAGGCGGAGCCTAGTGCATAAGCCTGGTATCCAAGCCTCTTTATTTTCTGACAGAGATCACACGAGCTGTTGACAGGCAGGGACTCGTCAAAGCCTCCTGTCGCTTCGAGGATGCCTCTTCTGACCATTGAGGCGTTTGGGAGTGCATCGGTTGGAAGGAACTGTATTCCTGGTTTCTCCTTTTCTAGCTCGTTTCTCCCAATGAGGTTGAACTTCCACCGCCCCTTGACGAACGGAGCGGAGTACACCCAGACTAGATCGCGCTTCTTTTCATAGTACACGACCGGCATGAGTGCACCGATCTTCGTATTTGCATCTAGTGTTTCGGAGAGTGTGTCCACAGTCCCCTCCGGGAGGACATTGTCATCATCGACAAAGAATACGTACTTCCCTTGAGCGTTCTTCCATCCAATGTTCTTTGCACTCGAGATGAAGCGTCTTCTCACGTTTCTAATCAGGCGGAGCCTGTCGCCTAAAGATGAGTGGATGTGCCCGTCAATCGGGGTCTCGCATTCACTGTCGTCCACCACGATTACTTCATACTTTGATTTGATTTCCGAGATCGCTATGGACTCTAGAAGGCGATTCAATTTTTTCTCTCTGTTATAGGTAGGAATGACGAAGCTTATCTTTGGAGGAAGATCGGAGGACATATGGGTCACTCTACCTCAAGAGCAAAAGAATGGATCCTGACGCATCGAAGCACAGAGTTGTTCCCTCATATTTTTTCTTTGCTAGCAAGTGGAGAATCACCGTGTTTAGTGTCCTACAACTCGCAATACAATCTGCTCCTGTTTTCCTCCGGTGGAAGTGCATGCGCCAGTGAATTCAATCAGTGAAGAGAGGGAGTTGGTTCGTTCAGAATTTTCTCTTGATTGTCTGGGTGAGTGTTTCGACCATCACTCTATCTTCGGGGAAGAGTATCTGGAAATAGAACTTTTCAACTCCCATCTCTCTTCTCCTGTTGACCTGAGAGACGAAATCGTCAACTGTGCCGCAGAGGACTCCTTTCTGCTCTAACTGCAATTTGGCACTTGCCACGTCGCCGTCAAAACCCCTCAGTCGAAAATATCTGCGAATACGCGACTCAAGTTCGCCTTGAGATTCCGCGATTACAAACGAGCCCATCTGAGAAATTTGGATCTTTCTCTGGTTTGCTCGTCTGAGAGTCTCAATGGTGCTGGTCATGACCTGATCCGAAGAGCTGAAGATGTTGCACTCGTCTGCAAATTTGCCAATGGTTTGCACTATCTTCGGATTTCTTCCACCCATTACGAGATGTATCTTGCCGCCGACCGGTTTTGGGGAGCACTCTACGTGTGCCGAAAAGTACTCTCCGTCAAAGTCCACTCTCTTCCCTTCGGTCAGCGGTCTGATTATCTCAACTGCTTCGACAAGCTGTCGCAATCTTCTGCCGAATTTGGGGAATTCGTAACCGTGGGCGTCGTATTCGGGCTTGTTCCAGCCAGCGCCCAACGAAAGAACTAGCCTTCCCCCTGAGTAGGAGTGGAGAGTACACGCCATCCTGGCAAGAAGTGCAGGGTTACGAAATCCAATTGGGGAGACCATTGGACCGAATTTTACTTTGGAGGTCTTTGCCGCGACTGCACCCAATGTCACCCAGCACTCAGGAGAATCTACGGCCTCGCTTCGGCCGGTGGTTGAGAGTATGTGGTCTGACCTGAATATGTAGCCGTAGCCAGCCCTTTCCGCGTACTCAGCCCAGGATACGATGTCTTGAACCAGCATCCCTTCCTGTGGTTCCAGCATGAGGCCACAGTCATTCGTCGAAAACAAAGCAGGAAACCTGAGAGAGATTTTCCCTTTGGACTGCTTTTTTTCCTTATCTCTTTTTCCGGCGATGGAGTGTATACTCTAGGATAATCATTCGCACGTTTGCATGAGATAAAAGTAGGCTAGAACCTTTTCTACGTTATTTCCCCATCCTCACAAACCTCACCTCCGATCCTTTGACTTGGTAGGGAAAGAAATGACAAATGCTATGTTTCCGAAAGTGGGAAGATACCTGAGTTCCAGTGTCTGCAAATATCTACTCCTGAGGCTATTCTGTTTTGTTGGAAAAATGTTGAGGGGGCTAGCTCATAAGACAGTAATGGAAGAATCGGAGTTGTTAGGTTGTTCGCCCTAAAATTGTTCTAGTCTTTTGGATTTATCACCTGTTCTATCCAAAGAGACGTCTTCATAAGAAAAAACTTGAAATATATTACCGGGATATAGAACTTCTTTTCGCGAGACAATATAATATCGGAATACTCTCTTCCAACTTTGGATCCCTAAAGAAGAAGAAGCAAGAGATCAACCTCTCTGTGCTGGACCTTGAGCAGGGCCAGTTGAAGGCCGGTAGAAAAGTCAACGCGCTCGTCTCTTTCCTGTAGTAGATCGATTTCCCACAGAAAGTGGAACAACATTTGCTTCCATCGAGTTTTTTTGCAGGATTGGGAATCGATACACTGGTTTCTTGGAGCAGGCTATTCCTTGCTCTAATCTTTTCGATGCTATTCAGCTGGGCCATAGGAATAACAGCTGCAAGAAACGTTAACGCCGAGAAGGTTATACTCCCTGCTTTGGATATTCTTCAGTCGATACCTATACTTGGCTTCTTCCCCGTGGTGCTTGTTGTATTCGTTGTCCTATTTCCTCCCGACATAGGTGTTTACCTTGCGGTCGTTTTCCTCATTTTCACAAGCATGACTTGGAATATTGCATTTGCGGTTTACGAGGCGGTGAAGGCGATTCCTCTTGATTTCATGCGCCTTGCCACAATTGAGAAGATGGGACTGTGGCAAAAGCTTCGAGTCCTCTACATCCCTGCGACGTGGTCGAAGGTCGCGTACAACTCAATTATCTCTTGGTCTGTAGCACTGTTTTACCTTGTCGCGAGCGAGATTTTCTCTCTTGGCAACTCGAAGTACTCTGTAAAGTACGGGATTGGCGCGGACATTGCCAAGTTCGGATCAGCCCAAATGTGGGACCAGTATATCTCCGCAATTTTCGTGCTCGTCGTTGCTCTCGTCCTCACCTACTTTCTCTTTCTCAATGAGTTCTCAAAGTGGTCTGAGAAATACAAGATAGGCTATACGTCGCCTTCGAAGGCGAGGACGAGTCCAATCTATCGCTTCTACCACTGGGTGAACATGACAGTCCGAGCGTCGGTTCAGCCGTACTTCACTTTCCTTCCAGTCTATACACAAAGAGCTTGGAGAGGACTCTCTCTTGTCATGGGGCTCGGTAATTCCGTTCAAATGCTCCGAAGTGAAACGGTGTTAGGCGAACAGCAGCAAGAATATCGCGAACTACAGCAGCAAAAGAAGCAAACTAGAACGATCGCGATAGAGGTATTGATACTCTGCATGATCGCGGCTACCGTATTCATTTTACTGTATGCCTCAAACCCTGCCGCCTTTCCTGCGGATTTTGGCGCCGTGGCTGCAGACGAGGCAAAGGTGATTCCAGCCTTCGTCTCTTCGCTGATTAGGGTGTGGTATGTCTACTTTGTCGCCGCAGCAATCAGTGTTCCGCTCGGAGTTTTCATAGCTCTGAACGAAAGGGTCTACTCAATCCTCGTACCAGTATTGCAGATAGCCGCGGCGATCCCCGCCCCCGCTTTGCTCCCTCCCATCGCATTTGCGGTTGCCACCATCCCGTACAGTGGGGAGATCAATGCATTTTTCATCATACTTCTCGGGATGATCTGGTACCTTGTTTTTAACATCGTAGAGGGAATCAGGTCGATACCAAAGCAAATCTTCGACCTCGCATCTCTTCTTGAGATGAAGAGATGGAACTTTTGGAGAAACGCCCTGTTCCCCGCACTGCTACCCTCATTCGTGACCGGGTCGATCACGGCGGTCGGT
This sequence comes from Nitrososphaerota archaeon, assembly GCA_021325255.1. The sequence continues at coordinate 88,415 of JAJPHP010000054.1, forward strand.
GGAGGCTGGAATACGCTGATCATCGCAGAGTACTTTTCGGTTACGCTGTCGAACGGGCAACCCGTCATAGTGACGCAAGTCTCGAGCGGCATCGGGAAGCTACTTGATTTAGCTGCGGCCACTGGCGACATGCTTTTGCTCGCGCTCTGCGTAATTACGATGGTTGCATTCGTGTTTGCCTTTAACGTTTCAGTCTGGAGGAGATTGTATAGATTGACGACACGCCACTCGCTTCTGGAGGGAAGTCGCTGACAAAGATGCGGCCGTAATTTTGGATGGTTTCCAAGAAAATGCAAAAACAGCAAGTAGAGCCCAGGTCGGAGGAAGAGCACATCCTAACCCCGAGCCCTATTGAAGTCAACAGTCTCTCCCAGCAATACGTTATGGGCGGCAGGGTCATGAGAGTAGTCGAAGACTTGAATTTCAAAGTTGATTATGATGAGTTCCTGCTCCTCATGGCTCCCTCTGGTGCAGGCAAATCGACGCTGCTGAGGTTGATGTGTGGGCTAGAGCAGCCAGTGTCAGGCGAAGTGAGGATCAAGGGGAGAAGGGTGACCGGCCCTTCTGACGAAGTCTTTATGGTCTTTCAGAACTTTGCTCTGTTTCCCTGGAAGAATGTACTTGAGAATGTTGAGCTTGGACTGATTTCAAGGAAAAGGATGACCAAGGAGGAGAGCAGGCCCAAGGCCCTTTCCGCACTCGAAAAGGTGGGACTCAAGCAGTTCGCGAACGCGTACCCCGGTGAGCTGAGCGGAGGTATGAAGCAAAGAGCAGGAATAGCTAGAGCCATTGCTCTCGAGCCCGAGATAATTTTACTCGATGAACCTTTTAGTTCTCTCGACGCAGTATCTGCACGGAAGTTGAGGCGGGAAATTTATTCTCTGATTATCAACCAAAACTCGCCAATAAGGCTGGGGGTCATGGTCAGCCACAATGTCGAGGAGGCCGTGGAGCTCGCGGATAGAATTCTAGTGCTCTCGAAGAGTCCGATGAAGCTTAAGCGAGAGATCAAAGTTGATCTTTCAAGGCCGCGCAAGCACACGACGGAAAAGTTTCACGAATATGTCGATGAAATATACGACTTACTTGCGCAATGATTGCGCTGCTTACATCGACTCGATGTACATTTTTCAACTCTGATTGGAAAAGCAGAGTAAAAGAGATTATCCGAATCATAATATCTTCGACCAGCAATTGGAAAAGCCGGGAGAAAAAATTCTAGAAGACAAGTTGTTTGTGACCGTTTAGGATAACAAGATTTCGAGCCTAGTACGGTGAGAAAATGGCTAAGATAGTTTCAGTAATTTTTTCAAATCTCTCCTCGTAACCTCCTCCTCCCGAATCGTTCCTTTGGCTTTTTTTGTCTTCTAGTGCTCTTTGCTCTTTGTACCAGATTCGCTCCGCTGCCGTCTTTCTGCATCACTAAGGCCTCTTCCCTCTAGTGCTTCTCTTGGAGAGCTTCCACGCCCCTTTCTTTCCTGCTTCGCTTCTGCTGTCTGTCATTTGTTTTCTCCTCTTCGCTCCTTAGATTAGACAGGTACGATCACGGATATTTGGCCATCAACGCGACGAAGTATAGCGCAACAGTCAGCTTCCTGGTGCTTCGCCGAATTTGTCTTGCCATTCCCTGAGGAATCCGCCTATGCATCCGACGGCTATTGTTCAATTATCCAAAGTAAACGGCTGGATAAACCAGTAGATAAAAAATATAATTGCATATCAGGTCAATTCCAATGCATCCCAGATTTAGGCGTTCTAGCAAAGAGAATTGTGAGTGACCTAGAGGTATGCAATCATAGAGAAGTAAGAGAGATTGCTAATGAAGAATGACTAAATATTTTGACGAGAGGATTAAGGGGACTCGGAAAAGCGTGAGAAAATGGCATATGCCGGAAGACAAAGACAGCAAAAGAGGACTTGCTTCAGCAAGTGAAGAAACAAGAGAAAGAGTAGCAAGAGCTGGTGGTGAAGCGCACCACGAACAAAGAGGCCTACAGGCCGCGGATGACGAAACGAGGGAGCGCGTAGCTTCGGCCGGCGGTTCTGCCCCTCACGAGGAGAGAGGCCTACAGGCTGCAAATGAGGAGACAAGAGAAAGGGTAGCCAAGGCAGGCGGAGTAGCCAGGGGCAAGGACAAGGAGAGCCTCTCCGAAGCTGGAAGGAAAGGCGGGCAGCACTAGGAACCCGAAGCACGCATCAGGTGGAAGTGGCAAAAGAAACAGCGAGCTCAGTCAGATAACCGAGAAGAGGCTAAAGGTATCTAAGGATATATATCTCCGAATAATGCGGACGATGTGGCCACTGCCCTAACCCTGGCATTGGGTCGGCCATCTTCAGTTCTTCTCAAGAGTTCTTCCTTTTCCTCCTTCGACCTAGTTTTTCTTTCAGGTAGAAAGCGTTAGGCAGCATTCCATGATCGTTGTTGAGGTAAATGTACTTCCTCGGGGCGGGGGAATCCTGCACCTGCTCACATATCTTGTCCAGTTCCTCTTCCTCATAGATATCCGAGTACCAGCTCTTTCTCCCGTGGAGCCTGAGATATAGTGATCCATTCATCGTTATGATGTCTCTTGGAAGTTCTGGAGAATCAACCGAGCAGAACACTAAACCCGCATCTTCCATTCGCTTCCTGAAGTCCGATTTCCACCATCCTTTTTCTCTGAACTCTACCACAGCCTGAGCTTTGTTCGCGAGGCCTCGTTGCGCAGCGTGCATGAAGAATTCCTCAACTACCGCGAGGTTTTCATCGCTTGCCCTGAAGGAAGGAGGCATCTGAAAGAGCCAAAAGGTCACCCTGTCCCTCATTGGATCGAAGAGCTTAGTGAATCGCTCAAAGTACTCAAGGGCCCCCTCGCCGCCCAATCGGAATCTGTGAGTTATCGTTTGGTTTACCTTGATCGAGAAGTCAAAGCCTGAAGGAGCCTCACGCCAGGTGTTGATGGAAGGCTGGGTCGGGAACCTGTAGAACGTGCCGTTTATTTCCACGGTGTCGAGCCCCTGGCTCAGATACCATCTGAACGGAGTTGGCTTGCCCTCATTCCACGGGTAGCTGTAGCCAGATGTTCCTATCTTGATCAATTGATTCGCTAACAGCCACACACTCTGCCATGTGAGGTCACAGCTATACTATATTCTATACCTCGGATTTGTCCCTGTCATACTATCCGAAGGGCAGGAGTGAGTGTTAGACCCGAGGATGAATGCCCGGAAGGAGGGCTCGACAGCTCCCTAGCAAGTAGGTTGGAAAAACGGGATGCAAATAAAGGAAAAAAGCGCAGGACTAGCGAAGTCCGATTACAACTAGAACATGTCAAGGTTTGCCATTTTAGTGACAAACGCAGGAATCATTAACTCGCCATCATTTAGGTCAACGTTCGGCCCTAGACGATGCTCCGAATTCTTTGAGATCTCGAATTTCTTTCCCGATATCAGCTTGCCTCTACAACTATTTGCCCTGTCATCCAACTGTGACATTTACAGTCATATCTGTAAGTACCCGGAACCGAGAAAGTGTGAGTATACGTGGCTCCATGATTCATGTTCCCAGAGTCAAAGGAGTCGCCAGCTGGGGCGCTCGTTGAACTCACAGTGTGTGCAGCATTGTCGTCGTTCATCCAGCTCACCGTGTTGTTCACACCTATCACTAGGGTGATGGAATCAGGGCTGTAGCCAGGAGCATTAGCTCGACTCGATGCTCCGCCGGTTATGAAGATTTGGACGCTGTGGAGAGAAGCGTTTGTTACCTGCTGTGTATTGCTGCTTGTGGACAAAGCGCCCGAAGCGGAGAGGTAGTAGAACGCCCCGGCGGCTCCAGCTACAATGATTATCGCTATGATCGCTATGGTTGCAACTCTTGTCAGCCCAGCAGTATTGCTGTGCGATAATCGCGCTGGTTGTAATTTTTCTTCTCCGTTCACCTTGCCCAATCTTCTCATTTGGCTCGCGGTTATTTTCGTCTTGACCAGCCCGAGAGCAAGCACAGATCCTCCGAGAATAACGCCGATTAAAGGACCCGGAGATTCAGAGACGATGGCTGACTGCAGGGCAAACACTGTATCCAAGGCTCCCTTTACAACCAGCATCATTGACACGGAGAGCGAACCCTGCTTCCTAGCAACAAAGAATGCGGCTATCGCTGAAGCAATCCAAATGATGCCGGTGGTTCTAAGCGAAATATCGAGAGACTGCCCGAGACCTATTTCATTGATCAAGCTTGAGGCGAGCGCAACAGCAGCGCAGGCCCGAGCTGCTATCATGAAATTTTGTTTGTTTCGCATGAGGAGTGCAGGGTCAAATTTTTCATAATAATCGTTGTTCACCTGAGTTACGTAACTTTGTTACGTGAAGTTCTTTTGCACTGCTGCTCCATCTTGTTCTGCTGATAGGGAAACAAAAAGGATTATTGCTATCTGGAATGTGCATGGTTGAATTGAAGAATTGGTCCACGAGCACAGGGATCGTATCTACATGAGGAAGGACATCATCCTGAAGCTCGTGGAACACGGGGAGCTTAACCAGAGCAGGCTGATGAGTTACTGCGGTCTCAACAACGTGAAGCACAGGGAAATCGTCGATGAATTGGTGGAGAAAGGTCTGATAGTACGAATCGAAGAACCGTGGGGCGCGAAGAAGATAATCAAGTACAGAGTTTCTGAAAGGGGGAAGGAGTTGGCGAGAGAAATTCTTGAGCCTTACGAGTTGCTTTTTCCGAGGAGCGAAGAACAAGGGCGAGGAACAGTTTGACAGTGAGTGACTACAGCATGAAAATTTCGTCGGAAAGTATATTGTCGCATATCTAGAAATGCAGAAAGAATAGAGAGAAAGAGGTTGCTGATTGCTCTAACATGACGGAACCAAACAAGAAAAGCCCTGCGAAGACTGGTGACGATCAGGGCGACGTGTCTTCTCAGAGCATACTCCGCATCACAGATGAGCTCGTCCATCAGGTCGATAAGAGCAAGAAGCTTGTCTTGATTATGATCGCCGCCATCGTCGCGGCGATACCGATATCCTGGCACGTTTCCCCGATTTTGCTCGGGACGCCTTATAGCTTCAGAGTAGCAGGCATCGTATCAATCATCATTGCCGCCGCATTCATTGCCGTGGGTGTGAGGCAGTGGCTCGTCCTTTCAAAGTGGACCAAGAAGTACAAAAGCTACAAGGCCATGCAAAAGAGAATAGATGAGAAACTAGATTTCGAGGGAAGCGAGAATAGCAAGGACCGGACATGAAACGCAAGTCCTTCAGCAGCTTGCGCTCTCATAGACGTGAAACTTTGAGCACTCTATAATACGACTGAACCAGCCCGTTTCCGTGCGCTACAGATTTCAGGAGTTTTAGATCGACTTGCTTCTTGAAATGCACAAACAGGGGGACGCCACTCCCGAGAAGAATTGAGTGGATTGAAAGCACAATCTCGTCTATCAAGTCCTCGTTCAGTAAAGCTGAGACGATCTCGCCGCCACCCTCAACAAAAATCCCCTTACCCTGTTCGAAGACAAGCCGTCTTGTGAGATTCACTGGGTCAGACGCAAACTGTACGTTTCCCGCCTCAGAGTCACGTTCGCTTCGACTAAACACATAGCAAGTCTTTCCTGAGGAACTCTCGCCGAGTTTCTTGGATGTTTCGTATGTTTTCCGACCCATCAACACAGTATCTATGGAGTCGTAGAATTCTTTGTAGCCGTAATCTCCTTCGGTAAACAGCCAATCTATGGCCCCGTCGGCTCTTGCTATGTAGTTGTCAAGGCTACACGCGATGAACAGTGTTACCCTTCTCAAAACGGAAGACCGATACACCTAGGTTCGGGACTCGATCAAAGCGACCGTTCCTTTCAATTCCTAGTCTAAAAAGACAGAGCTCTGTGCGTGGACTTGAATCTAGTTGCTAGCGCTCAATCTCTACCGATTCTATGAACTTCTTTACGGATACCGGTTTTGTAAGGAACAAGTCGACTCCAAGTCTATTTGCTTCTTGATGCGCTTGTTCGTCTGCGCTGACCATGATAACCTTGGCAGAGGAGTGAATCGCAAGAATCTCTGAAGCAGCTTCAAGGCCCGTGCAGCCGGGCATGTTGTTATCCAGCACGACTATGTCGGGACGTTGCTCTTTGAACTTTGAAATTGCCTCAATGCCATCCCTCGCGCTTACAACAGCGAACCCCTTGCTCGTCAAGACCTCCGCGTAGATTCTGCGAATATCTGCCTGGTCGTCCGCAACAAGCACGGTCGTTGTCATCAATTCCTATGTCTTTCGCTTCTTGACGCAAGTTCGACATCACATGGAATAAAAGGACAGGATACGATTCTAATTGATGAGAATGACTATGAGTTTTCTCAATACGACTCAACGCAATGAAGGGAAAAACCGAGTTCTACTAGAGTTGGAAAAAAACTTGAATTGCGTGTTGCCATATCTCGTGGTCCTATTTCTTCATAGATCAAGGACCCATTCTTCTTCAACCACGGAGTGAGAAATTAGTCTAAATCCAAGAGCTCTGCCAAGCCCGGTCATTCTCGAATTGCTGGGCAGCGTAAAGAAGTGCAGCCTCTTCATCCCCCTCTCTCTTGCTGCGAGTAGTGTATACTCGAAGAGATGTGTTGCAACACCGTGTCCCCTGAAATCAGGCGACACGACAATTGAAACTTCGCCGTCAGACTGGAGTGTACATTCCGCGATAGTCGTGTCGCCGCTGAAGGCAAGAAAAGTCATGTGATCCCTCGACACTGAAATCTTCCTTGCCTCTTCCGCCGATAGGTGGTGGATATTGAAGAACCTGTACTCGAGATCTTCCTCGTCAAGAGTCTCGTATAGTTTGAGGACTCCCTTCCAGTCGTCTTTTCCAGCGCGCCTAACTAGAATCTGTTGACTCAACGAACCTATAAATCACCCGCAGAGCTTGCTCTACACTCTCTAGTGCAATGCTCTCCGTTCTATTGATTGGTCGGAGGAGCCTAATAACATCGTCAGGCGATTATCAGATTTGAGAGCAATGACAGCCAGAGAAAGGACGGACAGCTTTTTGCTCCTTCATACGTTGCCATTTTCACAAATGATAATCGTGTAATAGTCTTATCTAGATCTAAAGCCCAATCATTAGCAACTTGTGAAAAGCGAAAGAGAGAGAGGCTGCTTAGTTGCATTCATGACAAGCGAGACAGTGAAGGAGATTCCATTCCCTCCGAAGAAGGTAATGGTCGCCACAGATGGTTCTGATAATGCTGGTCGAGCTGTCGAGACAGCCGTAAAACTGGCAGGACATTTCAAAGCCGAGTTGATTATAATCCACGCTCTCAAGATGACAATTCCTGCTTTGTATGAGCCAGTCGGTGTAACCACTCCCCCTATAGATTACGCCGACTACTTCGACTTTCTGGAGAAGGAGGGGACCAAACTTGTCAATCTGGCCGTTGAACATGCAAAGCGGGAGGGAGTGCACGTCACGGGGAGGATCCTCAAAACGACATCGTCCACCGTAGAGTCCATAATCCAGGCCGCGAGCGACGAGGGCGTTGACCTGATCGTCGTGGGAACCAGAGGGCTAGGAGGATTCAGGAGATTGATGCTCGGAAGCGTCTCAAGCGGGGTTGTCACGCACGCCCACTGCAACGTCCTTGTAGTTAGGTAAGGACTCACACTCACTGACGGCCAAATTGCCAAAGACACAGCGAGTGTTTTACAGATGCCACCATAGATTCATTCTCAGGATCGAGAATCGTGTACGGTCTTTAACTATGTGGCATCTGCTAAGCAATATCAAGGATACGCATTTGTGGTGAAATCAAAGTTTGCCAGAAATTCTAGTTGCTGTTGACGGGTCAAAACATTCCGACAGGGTTGTGGACTTTGCGACGGATCTTGCAAAGAAAATGTCATATTCAATAGTACTTGTTCACGTCATGAAGTCGGCGCCGCACGAGAGCGAGCAGATGAAAGAATACGAGAGAACAGAGCACTTCCCCGACGCGTATGCAGATTATCTTCAAGAAATCGGGTCGGCCGTCACTTCAAAGTACGCTGACAAAGTTAAAGCGCAGAACGTTCCGTGTAGGACTCTCAGTGACTTTGCTAACCCCAGCGAATACATCCTAGAACGCAGCAACGAAAAAGGTATCGAACTAATCGTTCTTGGTTTGAAGGGGCTTCACAATGTGGGGCGAATAAGATCTCTCGGCAGCGTTGCAAGACGAGTGATTGAAAACGCAAGCTGTCCAGTAATCGTCGTCCCATAAATAGTCAGCCTCGAAAAAGCCGGAGGCACAGAGGAAGCACTTGCAAAAGTGTAACAGGTGCGGTGGCGACATTTATCCTGAGGCAAGGTACTGCTCGGCCTGTGGGGCAAGGGCAGGTGGAACCTACGAACAATTCTACATATCCTCAGATAACCTCGTTCAGAAGGTGAAGGAGCTCGTCCACGAAGGTAACGTAACGAGGATAATCGTGAAAGATGAAAAAGGCGTCACACTCATTGAAATCCCGGTTACGATAGGCGTTGTTGGCGCACTTCTGGCTCCACTGCTTGCGGCGCTTGGAGTCATCACGGCTCTAGCCGCGCACTGCACTCTCATAGTTGAGAGGAGAGAGGTACAACCGGCGGCGACAACAACGAGTTCGCAACAGTAAAAGGTATGATTTACTTCGAAAAGTCATTAGCTGGTGGCATACTGCAATTTATCAAATGATGGCCGTTCAGAATCTCCAACAAATCCTAAGGTCGACATCTACTTCCCCATCTAGTCACCGCACTGGGATGTTGTTGGCGAACAATAATTCCCTTTGATGTCCTCTTATCTTGAGTGCTTCTATTCAAGAAAGCAAGCAAGCAGGCAAGACTTACGCTAGGAGAGGAGAATTCCGTGTCAATGCTGGAAACGAAGGTGTCAGTGCCGCTCTATTTTTGGCTAGGCGCTCTCGTTTGAAACTCGAAGTTCGCCCAACCGCCATGGCTTTATTATCAAGTCCCAGGTCGTCACGATGCCACGCTCGGTCAGAAGGCACTCGTATTCCCTCTCCCCCAGGAGCTTTGCCGCATCCTTTACGCTGCGCTTGCCGTCTATTCTCAGACTCGAGGCCGGGTGGACTTCCTCTAAAGTACCTTCGAGCAGGCGCTCGGGCGTCTTCGAAATCGTGTCGAGCCTTTTTTCATCGAAGATGTGGGAAAGAATCTGCTTGTCCGAGACGATGCGGTCCGTCCCTGCGACCTGAATCTTCCTGAACTTTCTCGTTTCCAGTTCCTTCAGAGTTTGCCTTAATCCAGCATTCTTGGGCAGATTAAAGATTGGCGAGGAAGCTACATCGTCGATGACTAGCGAGGCCGAAATCACGCCCGATTGATAGAGCCTGCAGAGATCCCTCACCGTGAGCCGTCCGACGATTTCCTTGTCTTTGCTATTGTGGATAATCGCGATTCCAAAGGTCGTGGACTCGTATACATGGAAGATTGAGAGTAAGTCGGATTCTTCGCCCACAGTTCCAACAACAAGAGAGGAGTCCAGGCATGGGGAGTCGAGTAGATGACCGTAATTCTCGGGTCTGGTCTCAAGCAACTTTGAGACGATGGAATATCCAGATATGACCACGGGTCTATCCGGCCTGTATCGTTCCCGAGCGGGAGATTTCGACGTGTCGATAAGAACAACGTCGTCAAACCCTTTCTCGCGCAACTTTGGCATCGCCGAAAGCAGAGTGGTCTCGGCAGAGACCGTCGAGAGTCTCGACGTATTCAGGATGCGAAGCAACTCTTTGAGGGTGATGGCCCTGTCGCCCGCCTTCCCTCCTCCCGCTCTTCCTCTTTCCTCCTCCCGTCTAGCTGCGCTGTGCTGCTCTTGCTGCCTTTTTTCCATCTTATTCTAATTCATCTGCTCTTTCGTCAACGCAAATCCACTTTCTTCCTTTTGGCGCAACCTGAGTAGGTCGCTATCTGCTTCATTTTATCCCTCGTTTATCTTTCCTCTATTGGCGAACGTCATCTGCACGATTAGAGGTGAGGGGCGTAACGTGCGAGGCATCCAACAGAATCGGATGTATAGTAACTCGGCAAGGTCAGATAAAAGTAATTATGCAATTGCCGTTCCAACATTTCCCATTCTTAGCTGTTGCTGCTTTTCTTTCGGGATGGCTGCAACTATCAGGTGTTTAGCAGTAGAGTGTTGTGGCTCATCCTGACATTTGAAGACTCAACCCCTGCCTGGCCGCTTTTTCCGCTCATCGCCTTCCAATTATCATACAGTCTGTCTTCGTGGCTCCTGTTTGAAATGAGATCAACCTTTACCTCGCCGGACTCTAGGCGGATCGAAGCGCCCGTGAATGTGGACTTGTAACACACGTATTTCTTTCCGTCTCCTTCGACTATTGTCCTGTCGGCCCTAACCATGCCGCAACTTTCTAGTTCACGAATCCTTCGGTAGCAGGTGCTGATTGGTATGTTTTGTTCGTGACTAATTGATTCGATGGGAAGAGATCTCGTGATAATTGAAAGCACAATCTTGCGCGAGTATTCATCAGCAAGGGTCTTTACAACCTCGAGGGCCTTAGCCTGATCTGACACGAGCAAATGTCTTTTCCTCGAACTCCTTTGGGACGTACAAATAGGACTGTTCTGCCATATGGCACTCACCCCGAACCTATGCGGGAACGGATACCCACTATACATAAGGGGTTACCCCCAAATCAGGGACTACACCATTAGAGTTGTGTCCTCAAAAGAAAGAAGAAGAGGTGCCTTATCCTTCGATGCTCTACGAATTCGTCGTGTGCCACAATGACTATCCAAAGAAGACGTTCGTGATGTACGACTGGGTCGAGGAAGGCCCTGGTGCGAGGTCAAAGTCAGATCTTTGCAGACTTCTGGAAGCGCGGTTGGTTCAAAGGGCGGACGCAGGGTATAGGATCCTAAGCGTGCACGTGGTCAGAGACTTGAAGAGCAAAGGGAAGCGCAGTTACAGAAACGCGCGATATCCGTAATATACAGCGAGAGAGAGAAAGCGCAGCTTTCCGTGTGCGTCATAAAACTACTTTCGAGTAGTATAACAAGGAGACGTACAGCCTTTTTCCTAGTTTTTTTCGAAAAACCCGCTGATTATTCTCTTCTCGGCTCTCCTGAGAATCTCAGACACGGTGCTGGGAGATACCCCAAGTGCATTTGAAAGATCTTCGGTTGACGCGCGCTTTGGATAATCGTAATACCCAAGCTCGAGAGCGGATTTTAGGACGCGCTCCTGTTTAGACGTAAGGGTTCTCTCCGGCGAGACTTTGGATATTTCGGATATCCTGTATGGTATCCCCTCTGTGTGAAGAGCCTCGAGAAAACGCGGAATGTCGTCTCCGCTCATGAACAGCTTGTAACTCATCTGGCAGTCCCTCTCCGTCACTGCGGGACCTACAAAGTAGCCCGTCTTTGAATCCATTATCAACGCGCAAACCATGCAGTTGTTGCTGGTAACCGCACCGAGGACTCGGTTTGACCCGACAGTCGCAACGTCGCTCTCGATTACACCAGAGGAATTTCTCAGGAACCTGCTCAGTTCGTCTGCGTGCACCTTGTCAGAAGTGATGTCGACAAAGTGAGTGACTTGATGGAGCTGCTCGTGGTCCTGCGACTTCATACTAAGGATCTTCACAGTAGCCAGGTCACTGCGGCAGATCGTCTCTATCCAGCTCTCTGGGGAGACGCTGAATTGAAGCTGGATCACGTTTTCACTCAACGGCCTTCTCCAATTAAAGAGAATTTCGCTAATTCGTGAATACATTGTGCCAGACTGAGGGAAGGAAATATTCGTCAATGATGGAACATGTCAAGAAAAGAGTGAGAAAAAGAGAAGAAAATGCTAATAGAGCGCCACTCTTCTAGAGGCTCCCGCTGCACTTGCTCAAGATAGGCGAAGCGCTCCCCAATATTTTCAAGAGGACCTACCCCGTCCTCGAGCCGGGTACCGAGATGCTTCTCGCCGTGTCACTCTTGAGGTTTCATCAGATCGATGCGCTACCCATAGGCTTCCATCCAAAGGAAAAGGAGAGGCTCGCGGTATTTGGCTATTCGTGCCTCTCCAAGTTGCTCGAAATGGATCCGACAAATTACGGAAATTTCTTGCAGATGCCATGTGAGGAGGCCGCGATGAAGTTGAGCACGATTGGCATCGACGACACTGTCGAATCGCTGCTGCGCGTTTTTGAGAGCACAAAGTTCGGATTTGCGTGGGTAGAGTCGGATCGGCTCGGCGGCTTTGCCAGTCTCCGCGACCTCCTTGATCTCTATGGAAGTGGGGTCATAGAAACAGGGATGACCGCAGGAGAGGTTGCCTCCCCCATCTTCTCCCTCCCGCGAGAGTCGACGATAAGAAAGGTGCTTGAGGAGATGTTTAACCATAGGTTCAGGAGGGTCTTTGTCGCTGGCGAGGAAGAGGAGGAGAAAAAGAAGATGAGCCTTGTGACTGACAGGAGGATAATCAGCTACATCTTCAGCACGTCAAGGCTCAGCGAAACCACGAAAAAGCCTGAGAAATTGCTCGACGCAAAGTTAGGCGATCTAGAAAAGATGGAGGCACTTACCGTCAGCGAAGAAGTGAGTATCAAGGATGCTGCACTCTCGATGAGGGACGCAAGCGAGGACTGCCTAGTCTGCGAGAAGGGAGTCATCACGCCGTGGGATCTTTTGATGAAGCCCCTCGTCCGCGGCAAGTTCAAGATAGCTAACTAGACTATGCCGGCAAATATGGGCGATCTCTTCACTTTTAATGGCTCATGCGAGAGCCATTTTCCTGAACTGTTCGATTGTTCCGGGCACATAACCTGCGAAGTGATTGTTTGAGAAGACGAAGGCTTGCTCCACCGAGCCCATTTCTTTGCTCAATCTCTCCCAGCACTCTCTGAGTTCCGCTGTCCTGTCTATCTGGATCCTGTCAAACTTGGTCAACCGCCTGTCACCTATGAATCGCAGATAAAGGAAGCTCGACGTGACTTCCACGGGAAAGTCGCGCGTATACTGGTTGACAGACCAAACAAAGCAGATGTTATTCTCTGTCAGCAACTCGTATGTTTCGTCGCGGAAGAATGACTCGTTCCTGAGTTCAATCGCAAGCTTAAGATCGCCACTCGTCAATTCTGCCTCCTCAATCCATCTCTCGATGAAACTTGAGAGCGCCCTGTAATCGTCTCTGTAATTGAAGGATGGAGGCATCTGGGCGAGCACGCATTTAAGTTTAGGGCGCAGACCTTTAAGAACCGAGTAAAATTTCGTGAGATCCTCTTCGCATTCTCTGAGCTTTTTCTCATGCGTAATTTGCTGCGGCAACTTTACTGTAAATGCAAACCCCTCAGGTGTCACGTCTCTCCAGCGCCCAACGAGCCAAGCATTTGGAAGGGAGTAGAACGTCGAATCAATCTCCACCGCGTCGAAGACCCTGGAGTAAAAGGGCAGGTAATCTTTTGGCTGCGAACCCTCAGGGTAGAAGGGGCCGACCCAGTCGTCATAGCTCCACCCCACGCAGCCCATTCGGAGTTTCCTCTCTTCTTTTCCTAAAGGTCTACTCGCTTCAACGTCTTGCAACAAAAGAAAAATTCGCCCTCATTCTGCGTTGCCTATCGCAGTGACTGATTCCTGCAAAAGAAGTAAGGGAAGGAATACCTTATACCTGACCATGGTCGTCTCATTCTGATATAATACATGTTCGGGATTCCTCGCCGTGACTTTCCGAAACTACCCTGCAGGAAGTGCAAATTGAGGACTGAGCACGTGAAGGTGACGGCACCCGACGGAAGAGTCCTCTTCGTGTGCATGCGCTGCCACGCATCAAGGACAGAGAAGGAGGTCGCGTCCGATTTCACGAAGGAGGAGATGCTCGAACTTTCTGAAGACGACAGGGTGCCGGTTGGTGTCGGTTAGGGATAGTGATTAACCTGAATCGGCGTCTACGATCTTCTCACCGAGTCGGTTCAGTATCTGTAGCGCCCTAAGAGTGATCATCTTGCTTGGCTCTCCGGGGTTTTCTAGCGAAAATGAAATCGGAGACTGCTTTGGGTGTTTTTTGAACCATTCGGCAATCGAGCCCTCCACATCGGGATGGACGGCGTCGAGATTCCACCGCCCATTCGGCCTTCTCTTTTTCTTCAACACCTCTATCGCATGGTTCATTCTCTTGTCACTGCCGTATCCAAGCGCGGTCATAAAGTCGAGCCCGACCAGCAGCTCGTAGTAGTAGTGGATACGATAGTGGAAGCGGTACCACGGCTCGTAGTGGTCACCTTGCTTGTGAAGCTCCCGCTGAAGATAAAATTCCGCGGCCTTCTCAACGGCGAGCTTCATCCCTCGGGTCCACTTCTGCCTCGGATACGAGGCAAATGCGCTCATCGGCTCCCATGAGTCCAGGTTCCGACCGCTCGAAAAGCAAGACCATCCGCCTAACTTGGACTGATTCTCTACAGACCAGTCAAACGCCTTCCTGACCTTAGGATTATCCTCGTAGCCGAACTTTACAAGAGCTCTCGCGGTGTTCCCGACGATGCACAGGTGGCTGCTCTTGGCACCATCCGCACCGAACCCGCCGTCTTTTTTTGCATAGCGCTTGATCCAAAGTTGACAGGCCTTTGCGATTCTAGGATTTTCCTTTGTCAGCCCAAGATCAGACAATATCAGAAGCATCCAGTTTGTCGAAATGTACTTTGGTCTGTAGAGGCTCTCTTTCGAGACCCACCATCCACCTGGCGTCTGCCTTCCGAGTATTTCGCAAGCCCATCCTCTTAATGGGATCTCCTTCCTCGCAGTTTCTACTTCCGGACCTTTCTGTGATTTGCCGAGCAACTCTGTGAGCGTCAGGTATCTGATCGAAGGCTCATCATCTTCAAGGAGCCAGTTGATCACTGATTTGGTTGGCATGCGGCGTATGGTGGGCAAAGGACTCGAAATATGCCTTTTCGTCTGAAGGCAATCGAAAAACTTGAACGTTAGCGTCACGGGAAGATTCTAAGAAACACGAATTCACTTTTCCTCAAGATTATCAGGAAATCAACAGGATAGGGAAATATTCCAAATACCCCGTCACAAGATCAGCTGGTAAAAGACGTCGTCCTCCCACCTTGAGAACTTGAATCCGACTTGTTTCAATCGCCCAGAGAATTCAAATCCAAGTTGCTCGTGCAACCTGATGCTGGGCTCGTTGCTGCCGGCGATGCAGGCAATGATCGCGTGATAACCTAGCTCTTTTGCCCGAGCGATAATCTCTTTCATCAACATGAACGCTATCCCCTTTCTCCTGAAATCTTTGTGTACGTAGATGGAATTCTCCACGGTCCCCGCATATCCTCCGGAGTGTCTGAATGGAGAGATGCAACAATACCCCGCGACTGTCCCGCTTTCTGCTTCGGCCACCAGTAGCGGATACCTTCCCCTGTGACTTGCAAACCAAGGCTGTCTTTCCTCGAGGGTCAAAGGCTCGAGTTGAAAGGTTGCGGTGGAAGTTCGGACCGTGTAATTGTAGATATCGAGAAGTTCCGGGAGGTCCTCTGTCTGGGCTTCTCTGATCTTGATAGGCGCATCTATCGATTTCCTTTCTTCTGGTTCGCCTTGGCTTTCTTGGTTTGACAGCACTTCGACTAATATGCACATCTGAGGCAGAAAAGAGGACAGTTGCCACATATATAGCTATTGGAATAGGACAATTGTCTAGTAACATGCCCATGGATTCTACACCTGTTCGCTAGGTCTGGAGAATCGCGCAGCGCCTATTTTTCCCCCTTTTTGCATGACCCTCAACGCTCAGTGACCTTGCTCATCTTTTTGGGGGACAATGCATGTGAAGCTTGGCGAGTTGCACTGACCCAGTAATGCAACTCAGAAAGTATCAAGAAGAATGGAACGCTGCAGTAGTAGACCAAGGCCATATCGTGCCTTGAAGAATATCAAAAATTTGAAGTGAAAGTTACAATAATCCGGTTGGCGGGTTTTTCTTACTTCTTCCCTCTTTTTCTCTCCCCGCCAACTCTATGTGTGGGCATATTCTGGACTTTTCTTGCCGATTATTTTGAAGCGATTGACTTCGCACCCTATGCCGGAATTTCCATCCTCTTCCTCTCTTCGAGTGTTGGAGCCTCAACTGGCCTCCTCATGAAGTATTGACCACCTAATAGGACCGCAATGCCAACAACCAGTGCTGCAATTCCGCCCCAGAATACGTTGAAGTTAAAGCTCCACCACGCGGCGGTGAATGGGTTGTATCCAGTAGCGACTAGCCCATAGATGCCGAGTCCAACTCCTACCACAATGAGCGCGACCCCAACCCATCTGGTTATATCTCTCGCATTTGCCATATCTTATTTTTCACCTCTCGTTGAGATCTATTAGATCTGTCGGGAATATTAAATCCGGGACACGATTATCGGAATTGATAATGAGTGCTTCTACCATTTTTGCAAATCACAACAGAATAGTCAGGATTTAGAGACATTGGATAAACCAGGAACGTCCAATATCAAGGGAGCTTTTGAGCTAATCAGATCAAAGACAAATGAAAATCGGACAGCAAATCCCGCGCTGCATATTCTGTTTTCCAGCGTAGGAGGCCAACCATGATCTTTTGTGGTTTAATCGTTGGATAAGTAACAGCGATACCTGTACAACTTATGGAAAAGATCGCTTAACTTAAATCCTCGCGCTTTCATTTTACGCACCGTTCGGAAGCGCAGATTGCGCGGAATCTTTTCTCCCCAATCCGATAATCTTGAAGGCTGTTCTCGGAATTATTCTGAGCGCCAGTGCGACTATTTTTCTCCCAAACGAAATCGCCTTCGCACTTCAATCCATCCCGGAATACTTTCGCGGACAACGCAAGGTCTCAGTGTGCTCCCTTACAAACTAATCCACAACACTCTTTTCTTTGAGCTTGGATGATACCTACTCATATCATGAGCATCCGCGTCGCTGTGAATGGCCTCGGCCGTACGGGAAGGCAGTTTTTCCGAGCGTGCCTGAATGACAAAGAGTTCGGGAAGAGCTTTGATGTCGTCGCTTTCAACGACCTAGTGGATCCCGCTTCCCTAGCATACTTTTTCAAGTACGATTCAGTCCACGGGACTCTCGAAAAAAGAGTCGCTCATGGAGAAGGTTACATCGAAGTAGACGGAAGGAGGTACGCGGTCCTGAACGTAAATTCGCCAGACAAGCTTCCCTGGTCGAGCCTCGGCGTGGATGTGGTCGTTGAAAGCACGGGGCTATTCACCTCAAGGCAGCTCAGCGAAGGTCACTTGAAAGCTGGCGCCAAGAGAGTCCTCATCTCCGCCCCCGCAAAGCAACCTGATGTTACGCTCGTCCCCGGAGTGAACATGGATAGGTTCGATCCCAAGAATCACACAATTATATCTGCGGCATCGTGCACTACGAACTGCCTTGCTCCCATGCTCAAGGTCCTGCTCGAACGCTACGGCGTGAAGAGAGGGTTCATGAGCACCGTCCACGCCTACACCAACGACCAGCGAGTCCTCGATCTGATGCACAAGAGCCTGAGGAGGTCAAGAGCAGCAAGCGTTTCGATAATCCCCACAACCACGGGGGCAGCGACTGCCATAGGCGACGTCCTTCCAGAGCTCAAGGGGAAGATGGACGGGACTGCTTTCAGGGTTCCCGTACCCGACGGCTCGATAATCGACCTGACAGCCGAGCTTGCAAGAGAGACAACCGCGGAAGAGATCAACGAGTCCTACATGGAGAGCGCCAGGGGTGCTCTGAACGGAATTCTCAAATACACTGAGGACCCCATAGTTTCAGCCGACATAATCGGAAATCCGAGCTCGTGCATAATCGACGGCGGTGGCACCTCGGTGCTCGCTGAGAAAGGGAATTTCGTGAAAATCCTCGGCTGGTACGACAACGAGTGGGGATACGCAAACAGACTCGTTGACATTATCAAGTACATCGCGCGAAACCTCTAGTATTTCTAGAGCGCGAACTTGCTGTTCTCTCCCGGATTCATAATCGAAGTAGAATCTCTGAATCCGAGTTTAATCGGAAGAGCTCGCCCGGGCGAACTCGTGACCTGAAGTTCGTTCTCTGTAATGTCGATGTCTATCAAGTGGCCTCGGTAAAGTATCTCTAACTTCAGCCTGCCTAACTCCCTAGGGAGGAGCGGGTTGAGCCACGGCACGATGCCTACAGCATGTACATGAAGGCTTCGCAACTGCTGTATGGCGGAAGCAAAGATGGCGCGGAGCAGGCCATTGCACTACTTGAGCAAGCGGTCTTGAGGGATCCGAGTTTCGTTCGCGCCCACGTGGCACTCGCCTACGGGTGGTGGCAGATTGGCAACAATGGGTACGAAGACTTTGATTTTGCGGTCACAAAGGCGGAAGACGCTGCTTTGAAGGCTCTTCAATTAGGACCAGACATCGCCGAATCTCACGCTGCGATTGCCAACGTCTATTCCCTCACGGATAGGTTTGAAGACTCAATTGTCGAAGCCGAAAAGGCGATCCAGATAAATCCAAATTTGCTCAGGTGTATGAAACTCTTGCAACCGAGCGCGTTACCCTCGGACAGTTGCACAAGGCGCTTGACGCGTCTATTAGGACGCACGAGCTCGATCCCCTGTCGATGCGCGCGGCTGCCAGCCTGTCTTTGTGTTACCAGCTAGTTGGAGGAGAAGAGGAGGCGCTCGATGTTTTAATCAAGCTCAGGGACATTGATCTCAAGCCCGCAGAGGTCTACCTGTGGCTCTCCCTTTACTACATTTCAAGGAGAGATATCGAGAGTGCCCAGGAGGCGTTGGACACCGGAACAAATCTCGACCCGGAACACAAATTCCTACGCGTTTGTCAGGGTGCTCTTTATGCTCTTGAAGGTAAGAAAGGCGAGGCTGAGAGGGAATCACAGACTCTGTCGAGCAACGAGAATGAGAGTGTACGGCTCTTCGCGCAACTCCTGATACAAACGGCACTAGGGAATTTTGCCGAAGCGTTTGAGGCTCTGAGGAGAATGGCCGAGAAACACTGCTGGCCATATCACGTAACCTTGCATCCCTTCTACAAGGACCTTCGAAGGGACTCTCGCTTCGGAGATTTCTGCAGGAAGGTAGGGATAACGACATCCCGTAAGGGTGAATGACAAGGACGATTGCCAGTAAAGACGTGCCCATTACGCGCGACTTGCAATCATTCTCTCAATCTCGTTGTCGAGCCAGTCGGAGACCAAAATGTATTCTCTTATGAACCCCATCCTTGTTTGGGCGACGCCATCTTGATCGTTGACCCATTCGAGAAGAATCTCAGGTTCAGTGACATTACTGCAGGCGAAATTGAACACAGAAGCCGCCTTTCCCGACGTCGCAGAGTAGAACAGCTTCTCAATCCTAGATGCAATGATCGGATCGAGTTTCGATTTTCTCCTCTCATCCTTGTACGAAACGATGAGGCTACAGAGGAGTGCGTCTGATTTCTGAAAGTCGAGTCTGAGCATGTGGAAGAAGGCGTTCTTATCTGTCATGCTAGTAATCCTCCTCTCTACCGTTCGGACTGAAACGCCTATTTCGCTGGCGATATGATTTAGGCTCTTTCTCGGATTCTTCCTAAGGGACTTTAATATCATAAGATCCGTCTTATTGGGCACTAGATTACATCTATGGAACCCGAGTGCGTCCAAATTTCGGAGTATCAGGGGATCATCGCAGCCTGCAACCGAGGATACCAGTTGTGTCCTTCTCGACACTGCCGACTCGTCTTCGCAGAAAATCAAGACCTGCATGCTATCTCCCTGCAAGTCCAAAATCAATAACACGCCATCGACGAGTTTTATCTGCGAAATTACCGTTCGCTTTCTTCTCTCGTGGTCTGCAACTTTCAACACAACCCTGACGGCTCGCGGCCAATCAGGTATGGATTCAAGATCAGCTCGCCCCCCTTGATCAGTCCAACTTGCTCGGCGCGCCTAATCCTTCGCCGAATGGTCTCTTCGTCGACCCCGAGCTTTCGAGCTATCCTAGAGTAGGACTGCCTAATGTCCCATTGATAGTGTCCCTCTGGCCCAGAGAACTCTCTAATTATGCCAGCATCAAGACTGTCCAAGGCGCAACGAGACCTGCGGCAAACCCGACATAAGTCTATTGGATTTGTCAAAAGTGACGCTTATAGTGAGGGGCCGATTTATCTCTCGACGCCTGGATATGCAAGCCCTATGACACAAATTAACCCATATCTGAGATTCGACGCAAAGTGCCGTGAGGCGATGAGGTTCTACCAGGAGTGCCTTGGTGGAGGAGATCTGCAACTTACTACTGTGGGAGAGTCAGCGATGGCAAAGCAAATGCCTGCTGAGATGCAGCAGCAGATCATGCACGCAAACCTGACCAAGGGAAGGCTTACCCTTCTTGGTTCAGACATGGTAGGCCCCGAAGGGCTAGTGAGAGGAAACTCGTTTGTTCTTCAGGTAGAGTGCGACAGTGAGGATGAAATAAGGACCTTGTATTCAAAGCTTTCATCTGGTGGAAAAGCAACTTATCCAATTTCTCCATCGTTTTGGGGCGGCCTGTACGGACAGCTGATAGACAAGTACGGGAATGGATGGATGCTCAACTACCAGAAGCCTGCAAAGTGAGAAACAAAGTCATGACATACAAGGCGTACATAGATAACATTCAAGCGAAGACGGGCAAGACGCCCGAAGACTTTCGAAAGGTGGCAAAGGAGAAGGGTCTAGTCAAGTACGGCGAACTTCTCAAATGGCTCAAGACCGAGTGCGGCCTGGGCCACGGCCACGCCAACGCGATAATCCTCTACATACAGAATCCGGAAGTGGCTAAGAAAAAGATGCTGGAAGACGCCAGAAATGAGAGATGAATCAATTAAAGGATCGCAAAGGACCTCAAGAAAGAGAGTCTTCTAGGAAAAGCTCTGTGTGCAAATCAGCATGACTCCAAGGATTAAACAACCGGTAACCATTGGCGAATATATTTCAACGTGTCCAACCGAAGCCCAGAAGCTTCTTGAAAAAATGCGCCAGACAATCAAAGAATCGGCCCCCGGAGCTGAAGAAACAATCAGCTATCAGATACCCACGTTCAGACTGAATGGCCAAAACTTGGTGCATTTTGCAGCGTTCAAGGACCACATTAGTTTCTTTCCTACTTCCTCGGGCAGAGAGGCATTCAGCAAAGAGCTGTCTGGGTACAAGGGAGGAAGAGGTACAATCCAGTTTCCACTCGGCAAGCCAATCCCATTTGCTCTTGTGCGAAAAATTGTAAAGTTTAGAGTAAGAGAATGCCAAGGTGCTCGAACGAGTCGGAAGTAAGGAACAATGGTGAGAAAAAGTGTCATCAACGGACCTGGAGACTCGCCATAGACTTGTCGCAGGAACTTTGAGGGACTAGTACAACTCTGTCTTTTAGGCGACGCATCTGAAATGAACAAACGTCTACTTACAAACGCAGAGATAGAAGTCAAAGCTCCTGCCGAACGCGTTTGGAGCGCTCTCGTCGATCCTGATTCCATCAAACAGGACATGTTAGGCGCGAACGTTACCTCAGACAGGAAAGAGGACAGTTCAATTACCTGGACAGGCGTTGTCAACGGGGTAAAGTACCAAGCCAAGGGGGACTATACAGAGAATTGTCCCGATGCGCAGCATGGGGGATACCCATTACAGCACGTTGTCTGGCTTGCCTGATCTGCCAGAGAATTATCATGTTGTTACGATAACACTCTTCGATGGCGGAGAGCATGCGAGGGTATGCGTAACTCAGACAAAGAACGCCTCGGAGGCGGAACACAAGCACGACGAGTGGGGCTGGAGGATGATTTTGCAATATCTGAAGAAACTTGTCGAAAAATAACCTTCCCCAGACTCAAGAGCACGCGTTGAGTATAAGCTTGAAGCTGTCTTCTCTCAACTCTGCAAAGCTCTAGTCTGACGTGTACCAGCATCCTTCATCCTAGTGGCCAAGAGGAGCGCGAAGGGGAGTGCAGTGAAGGCAAGTGAATCCAGCATTAGAAGGTCCAGAGTCATCTGAGCCGAGAAGCTTGCGAGCATGGACCACATAATCTCCATTGCCAAAGGGCTGAACACGGTGCCTAATCGAGTTGAGAGGTTGGTCAGAGTACTGGCAGCTCCCATCATTTCCCGCCCTCCTGCACTCATTATGACCGTAGAAATTGGGCTTGAGAAGAGGCCTATGCCCATCCCTATCAGCAGGAGAATTCCCGCGATAATTAGATCCGAAGTTTTTGCAGTCGCTACAATTGTGAGCGCCAGTGCTCCAACAAGAACTAGACCAGAACCGAGTAGGATGAACGCCTTTGCTTGGTAGCGATCGGTGAGGTATCCTCCTGCCATTCCCATAGCAGTCATTCCAAGCGGGATAATCAGAAAGATTGATCCTGAAAGGGCAGCCGGAATGTGCTGTACTCCACTCAGGTCAAATGGCAGGAGGTAGTACAATGCGACGGAGGCGGACACGCTGAAGAAGAAAGCCACTATATCCCAAAGAGAAACTGTGGCCTGCGTAGCAGGTTGGCCATTTGGGCGTAGACGTTGATAACGTGACCCTGTTTCAGCGGAGCTACACCTCGCAAGCTGAAGACTCCAAGCGCCAATGCTAGAGCGATTACTGGAATATTCACAAAGAAAACGGACGACCATCCATAACTTGCCAGAAGCAGTCCTCCTATCCCCGGCCCCGCGATTCCTCCAAGAGGTACAATCGTCCCGACGATCCCCATCGCCTTCCCCCGTTCTTTCTGGGTGACGACTGCTCCCGCAAGCGCGAATCCCTGCGTGCCAATTACAGCGGCAAAACTGCCCTGCACCACGCGGCCGGCCAACAAAACAACAATGTTTGGGGCAAAGGCGCAGATCAGGCTCCCGGCTCCGAAACCGAGGACCGAGACCATGAAGAGAGGCAGTGAGCGGAACCTGTTGACTAGGGCGCCTGATGGCAGAACGAACAGCGTCAAAGGTATCGCGTAAGCAAGGGTAACGGAAGCTGCGAGACTATCCGAGAGCTGAAAGTGGCTTGCGATCGGCGGCAATGCAAGTGCCACAATTGTTGCATCCAAGGCGGAAAGGAAAAGCGACAAACCCAGTGCTACTACGGCGACCCATCTGCGCTTGTAAGGTGCACTTTCTCTTATTTCTTCAATCGTGTTGGAACTCATGGTTAAATTCGCATGAGGTTGAAGGCATGCGTCACTTCTAAGGAAAGCCCAAACGACGGTCGTGTTTTCGGACAATTTTTATCGTACGGGTATTGTATTTCCGGGGTGAGGCGAGAGGGGAAAGCCGCTTGTGGGTGGGGGACAAAGCATACTCTGATCTCATAAGGGAGCTCTGGGGCTCTCCAGGCGTATGGAGTGAGAAAAAGAAGTACGTCGAGGTTGCAAAGAAACTTGGCGTCGATGAAGAAACTGTGAGGAACAGGATAAAGTACCTCAAGGAGAGCGGGTTCTTAATCGGCTGGAGGGTCGTCCCCAGCCCTGCCCTGCTCGGGCGAAAGATCGCCTTTCTCCTTGTTGAGATTGAAGACAACGATGGTGGATCCAAGGAGAAGGTTGTCTCGGAGTTGAAGGGAAAAGAAGGAGTGATTTCAATCGTCAGCATCTATCCCAACAACCTACTTGTGAACGTACTCGACGACGGAGAAAAGACCTCGTCCAAACAAATCTCCGAAATGAAACTGAAGACCAGCCCTCTCGTAGTGCCGGAGATGAATGTTCCAAGGAGCGACTTTCGAATGACCACCACGGACTGGAAGATAGTTAGCCTGCTCTTGAAGGACGCGGAGAGAAAAGTATCGGAAGTATCAAAAGAGCTGAAGACGTCTGCGAAAACTGTGAGGCGGAGGCTCAACGCGATGATGGGCGCGTCTGCGATTCTGATTATGCCAATCGTGAACCTCAAGAAAGCTAGCGGAGTTTCCTATTCGCTCATGGTCCAATGCCAGGACGGCAAGAGGGACGAGGTGAACCGGTTGATTGCCTCAAGAATACACAATCTGGTTTTCAGAGCTTCAGATTCGAGCAACGGATCGATATTTGGCTTCACTGGTGCGAACCTGGCGGAGGGAAATGAGGTGCTGGGGTGGGTCAGGCAATTGAATGGGGTTAGAGCGGCGAGGATGAACATAAGCGAAGAGGTCGTGCACGTCTTCGACTGGCTCGAAACCGAAGTTGACCGAAGGGTGTCAGCGGACGCTTAGAGGAAACAAGGAATTTGAGCGCCAGCCCCCCTTAACTCTACCTAGAGAACGACCTTGGTCCTGGCTTCTCGTACACCAAGGCAGCATTGCGACTGTCGCCTTTAAAGCTGCACATTTGAACGAGTCGTCAAGAGGGTTTCAGGAATGAGAAGCCAGACCAGATCCCGTGTTCTTTTTGCTAGAACAGGCGTTCTTTTGCCTGGCTTTTAATCAAACACCCATCTTATCACTTGACTCATGCAAAGGGTTCGGAGTGCTGTCTCACAACACAAGAAGGGCGCGATTTCACTAATAGTAGTCTTGGGTATCTCAGCAGGGCTGGGGATGCTCACAATCCTGCCACTGCTCAATGGCGGTTCAAGTATGCCGCAAGCGCTGGCCCAAGGCCTTGGCTCTTTCAAGACCTACTCACAGATGCAGAGCTTCATCGCTGCAAATGCCAAAAGCGCGCAGCAATACAGCCGAGTGAATGGGGGAGGCTTGTTTCTAGGGATGCCCATCGCAAACGGAGTGGCGACTTCGTCTGCGACCTTTGCTGCAGCTGCAACCACTGATTCAACACAATCTCCATCAAGCCCGACCTTCACGGGTACCAACGACCAGGT
This sequence comes from Nitrososphaerota archaeon, assembly GCA_021325255.1. Next base: position 113,185 of record JAJPHP010000054.1, read on the forward strand.
CAAGGGCGTTGACGAGCCAGACATCGTCAAGACAGACGGAGTACGCCTCTTCGTTGCGACGAGCAGTTCCGTGAGTATCATAAATGCAAATTCAAACTTGACTTCGATTCTCTCCACGTTATCCTTTTCGAACTCGAACATACTCGGAATTGAGATAGCGCAGGACCGTCTCTTCGTAATTGACCAGAAGAATACTAATGCGACGTACATAGATCTTCTGCTCTACAATACGATGAATCCCTCCAACCCCTTGCTGATTCAAAACACGACCATAGAGGGGAACTACGTTTCGGCGCGGCTAAGTGGGAATTATGTCTACACGATAATCCAACAGCCCTCGTATACCTTTGACAACGGCAATGCAAACGGGGCAATGCCGACGGTGACCAACAATGCTGCGACAAGCACGCTGCCGCCGTCCTCAGTTTACTACTCGTCCGCCGGCACGCAAATCAGATACTATACTATGATCGTCAGCATGAATATGCTGACCGGAGGCGAGAGCACGACCTCGGTTCTCACCGGCCCCTCCTCAACAATCTACGTTTCTCTATCAAATATCTACGTTGTTTACGCGAACTATGAATTATTCTACGCCGATAATATTCCGGGTGACGTATTCAGCGGCGGCGTCATAACTCCAGGCGTTGTCCAACAAGGAGGCCAGAACAGCACAATCTTCCGAGTCTCTTACTCGAACGGCAATGTCGCAGTGGAAGCAGGAGGAACGGTTCCCGGAACTGTTCTGAACCAATTTTCATTGGACGAATACAACGGCTACTTCAGAGTCGCCACTAGTCGGACAGCAGAGATCGGCAGTTCCTACACCCGGAGTGACGACGTGTACGTTCTCAATATGAACATGAGCCAGGTCTCAGCGATTCGTAACATTGCGCCTGGTGAGAACATCTACGCGGTGAGTTTCGTCGGTGACATGGGATATGTAGTAACGTTCCAGCAGGTTGATCCGCTCTTTGCGATCTCTTTCAAAGACATGAACAATCCTGTTATTGTGAGTGCTCTAAAGGTCAGCGGATATTCGGACTATCTTTATCCTCTGCCGAACGGGTACCTGATTGGAGTAGGGAAGGACGCAGTTCCGTCGTCCACTGGGAACTTTTCCTACTATCTCGGTCTGAAGATCTCACTCTTCCACGTGCTTAGCAATGGAACCTCGGCTCAGGTCTCGAAGTACCCGATCGGGGATCGCGGAACGGACTCGCCCGTGCTTACTGACCACCTCGCGTTTACTTTTGATTCCACGCGTAACGTAATGGTGATCCCGCTAACGCTTGCAATCGTGAGTGGGAGCCAGAGCTACGACCCCAACTCTCCGCCTCCTTTCGGTGATTATGTGTGGCAGGGTGTGTACGTGTTCCACGTTTCGACGTCGGACATTACCCTACTCGGAAAAGTATCGCAGTATTCGAACGGAACCACCTATGGTGACTCGCCTAATTACAACCTGCAGATAGACCGAAGCGTGATCATTGGGAACTCACTCTACACTATCTCGGCAGGGGAGGTCATGGTCAGCGACCTCTCCACATTCACCACGCTCGCTACGGTTCTCTTGCCACAATAAGTGTTGCTTGACAAGGAACTGAATTAGTCCACTTGGCAAGATAGATTCGTTGATTCGTTTCAAGCCGACGCAGTGCCAAACATGAATGCCCAAGAGTTGTTGAAAATCTGAAGGGTGGAGTTGTCTCTCAAGGAGGGTGTAAAGGGTAGCTTTATCGAGACATCGAATGACCAGCCCGGTGCGATATAATAGAACTCTCCGTAGACTACTCTTTGGGTTGCGGGGACAATCGCGACCTCGTTGAAGAAACTGCCATTCAACAGGCAGTCCTGCGGAGAGACGAGAATCGGTCCATTTCCGATATTTTCGAGCTGCACTATCAGGAGATCCTTGAGCAACGCGCTATTCAAGAAATCGTAGCTCGTAACATTTAGCTTCGCGTTTGCTGAATTATTTAGGGCTGACGCCAGTTGATAGTAATCGGGAGAGAAGGTCGTAACGGTAGTTTCTTCTATCCTAGTGAGCGTGGATACGTAGACTTCGGTTAGTGTAGCTGTCGTGGTGAATGAGTGCCCTTTCCCTTGGGAAGTTGAAACGTTACCGGTATGTTGCTGTTGGTCTTGAGAAGTAAGATACGAGCCAAACGCATAGCCCACGACGAGACCGATAATCAAGATCGCAAGTAATTTGCCGACTCTCTTTATCATAACTATACGCTACTGCCAATTCCTTACTTGCTTACCCAACGCAACACGTCTCTAAGAAATAACTCTGAATGTGGTCGAGCTCTCATTTGCAAACTCTCCTCGAAAGTGGGGGAAGGGTCAATCTTGGAGTTGCTGTTTCCCAGTCCTATTGCAGCCGTCCCTTACGATCGACTTCCAAAACCCTCGCAATTTCTTTCTTGATCGCATCCTGCACGCGAAGTTCCGTTTCAAGATTTGGATATGCCTGGCGGGGCCAGAAGAAGCCCTTCAGTCCATCTTTCGTCTTTCGAGGAACGACGTGCACGTGCAAGTGTGGAATGCTTTGACTCACCCTGTTGTTTATGGCGACGAAGGTTCCGTCGGCCCCCATAGCTTGCCTTACTGCGATGGCGACCTTTTGAACATTGGTGAAGAAGGGGCCTATCATGTTCGAGGGCAAGTCGTCCAGCGTTTCGTAGTGTTTCACCGGGACGACTAGACAGTGGCCCTGGAATAGTGGTCTCTTATCAAGAAACACCATGGATACCTCGTCCTCAAACACGATTTGACTGTCAATCTCGTGCCTGGTGATGAAGCAGAACTTGCACGATAGCTTCCCTGGCTCCTCTACGACATTTTTGTCCAGTGTTCGCTGCTGCAAGAAAGAATTATCCGGCCTCCTCCTTTTTTGGTTTCAAGGTTCAAACCAAAAACACACTGCTTGATAAAAAGAGTGTTAGTCCTAGGCGCAGGAGATGATTTTCAGCCTTGATTACGGCATCAGGCAGATGAGTCCGAACCTAGAGATATTGTTGGATTGGATTAGCATTTTTTCTCGGAACGTAGTATTAGGCTACGTATCGTAACGAAAAAAAAGTGAATCGCTTGCAAGGAGTACTCTTGACCTCGCAAGCGAATTCGAGTGCATTTCACCAAGAAAATGAGGTCTCGATAGGTTAGCCTATCAAAATCTTCTAGTTAGCTCCCAACCCCGTTGTCGCTGCGGGTAATCCTCTGACTGAAGTTACTGTCAAAAGACCGCCGTTGGAGAAGACTTGATATCCCGTGATATCGTTCCCATTGTGAACGTACAAGAAGTGTCCGTTGTTGCTGAAAGCCATGTCCAATGCGGGAATTGCTGTTTGAGCAGCTATAGAGCTCATCAGTCTGAGTCCCCCCGAGTGGGAAATAGCGAACGTCGAGATAGTTCCTCCGTGAGCATTTGTGGTGTATGCGAATTGCCCGTTGTTGCCTATAACAACCCAGCACGGAGCAAGGCCGAAGGTGGGAATGGCTCCGCTGATCGTCCTTAGAAGTCCATCGCTTGAAAGCAAGTACGAGCTGAGAGAGTTCGATGCCGCTTCAGATACGATTAGTTGATTCTGATTGGTGAATGCAAAACCGTACGGCCCTGAACCAGCGGACGTTTGGCTTGTGGGAGGGTTGGCTACTCCATTGTGATCTACAGTGTATGTGTCGATTGTGTTGGTTCCTTTCTCAGTTACGACCAGTATGTTTCCCCGTGGGTTGAAGCCAATTTGTTCTGGCGAAGGAGCGGCTGCCCTACTCAAAGGCTGAGCCGAGCCAGGTATGTACGACAGGACGCCTGCCTCGCTCAGCCTGAATCCCGCAATATTTCCTGATCCAGCGGCATCGAGAACGTAAACCAGATTCCGCGAGACAGTCAAACTAATTGGATCGTCCCCGTGAGAGCTGGTAATGCTCGCAAACTTCAGAGTGGTCCCGTGTACTCCGAAGACTGTGATCTGGTTACTCCCAGCATCAACAACCAAGAGCCACTGGCCATCCTGAGTCAACACCACTGCCCCCTGGCTTCCAAGACCGGCACCAGTCCCGAGTCCCTGCGTCGAGAAAGTGCCTGCTGGGCTCAGGTGACCGTTTGGTCCCCTCGCATAGACCAGAACATTGTTTCCAGTTGCAGAGTTGTCGATGGTGTACACGGCTCCAGGAGCACCATCAAAGGCTGCGCTTGAGACGCTAGTTGTCCCCATGATAGCCACTATTGCGGCTACCGCGAGGATCGATACCATGACAGTAGATACTGCTGACTTCGTTCTCTTGTTTTTCTTCTTTGAAAGGAGAAACCTTGTCATGCTTTCGACAGAACAAGACTTGCAGTATTTAGTCAGATTTCATGTCCCGTTACAAATCACTTCAACATCTGTTCTCAATTAGAGCAGCTTTGCGTTCGATTCTAGAGATCTGGTGCACAGAGAAGTTTTCCAAAATCCTGTCGGCTAATTTAACGCTAGCAATGTTTTCTCAGGAGAACAATCTACCGAAAAGAAAAAACAAAGGCTAAGGAATGGGGGTCGCTTTTAAACCACTTCTTCCCAAATCTTGGATAAAGGATGCGACCTAGGCCATCGCGAGGCTCGCCATTACGAAGATCAGAGCGATTTGCAGGATCGCCTGGACTCCGGAGAGTTTGAAGTTCAACATCATGAGCCTCGACACCCTGTTCAAATCAGGGCTTGGCTTTCCAAACTCTAGCAGTACTCGAATACTGTTTGGAAGGAATATTCCCAGGCCCTGGATCAAGAGCACGACAATTATCACGCCGGCGGCGTCAATGAGTGGAGAAGTCAGGCTGAAGACACCTAGGCGACTCGCAAGAAAGTAACCCGCAGTAATTGCGGTCGAAGAGATCGAAGGGATGAAAAACATGGTAATTGGAGTAAGCCGCCTTGCGACTTCTGCTCTTGCCATCGGGCTCGAATAGCGCAGGACGTAGCTCAAAACAAACCCCATGAAGATGTCTATCCCAGTCCAGGTCCCCCCGCTCAGGACGTGAACCCAGTCGAGCAGGACGAGGCTCCCGCTCGCGAGTGCAATCGAGATTCCAATTATAGGAACCACGAATGCGATAATCCCTCGCGCGGTCACCCACTTTACCTGGACGGGGCCCTGGGGAGGAGACACCCTTGTGACGGTGGAGTCCATTTTAGAGCTCTCCCTCCCTCGGCTTAGCCTATTGATAAAGATAGTTTGCGCGGTTATTCGAAAGTTGCAATTTCCGAAAGAACTGCATTGAAATCTGCACAGGTCTGTTCGTAAGCAATGGCTCGCTTCGAGCGTGATTCTACCTCCGGCGAGCCTTTCGACCAACAAATAGGAACGCTGACCCAACTAGGAAAAGCGCGACGGACGAAGCGAGGATCAGCCAGTCTACCCACGAAATCGATGTGCTAGTTGGAATCGTTGATGTTACGGTGGTCGTAGTCGTGCGATTGATAATTGTCGTGGTGGTACTGGTATAACCTGATATCTGTGTAGCAGTCGTTGTTATGATACTGGTTGTTGTTGAGGTCGGTACAGCACTCGCAGTTACGGGCTCTGTGACAAATCCGTTGATGCCACTAAGAACAATTGGAGAACTGCTATTCAGCGAAGAAATCTCAATGGCGCCATTGCGTCCGAAAACTCCTATCGTCAGAGAACCATTCTTGCTATGATTTATTGACGTGACGTTAGCATCGTGCAACCCCGAGATCCAGTAGCCACCGGTATCCGCCTTCATCTCGGTTTGAAATAATGTGGTCGCAAGAAGGATTGAGGGAATGGTCTCGGTGTTTGCCAGATCTCCCTTGAACGGCTGGTTGAGAAGAGTTCCGCTGACACTGGATTGGTACACGGCATCCATCGATGCAAGTACTACAGGATCGTTGTACGGAACTCCACCTAGCATCAATGCCGAGGCAGTTTCGGCAAACTGGAACGTACTTGCTGCGTTCAAGTCGAACTTCTTTCCGCCCTGATAGTCGAGTGTCGCGAAGTTAGACTTGCTCGTGCCAAGGGATTCGCTGAAGGAGTTGTATAATGCAAGATCGGCCGGACTTGAAGTGCATTTTTCCAACTGATAAAGCGCAGCTACTCCCCAAGCGAACTCCTCTATGGAACCACCGGAAGTGTTGTTCACAAAGTTCCTAGTGAAATTCTCAACAGTACTGTTGCAACCGTAGAGTTTGAAACCAGCTAGCGCTAGAATATTGATTGACCTAGCGTAAGGAGTCGAGTAATCTTGATGAGATGTGTATCTGGAATAGTAGTAGTTCCAGTAGCCTCTCGCAATCTGTTCGAGCGATTGATTTTGTGAAGAGGCGAGAGCCAGGCCGTAGGCGACAAACCCGAAGCTTACTGGAGGGGAGACAGTCGTCCCATTTGGATTGCCGAGTGCGATGTATCTTGCTGTGTCATTCAAGAGGTGGTAGTCCAGGTGTTCAATAGGGTACAACTTGGAAAATACTGGTACTGAAAGTGTACCTGCGGGATCTTGAGGAGCGCTGTATGCGACTCCTACCCAGCTGAGTCCGTCAAATGCAGCGTTTTGATACCAGTGCTCTAGATCGTCAACCGGAAGTGGCGAGGTAGCAGTGTTGCCGGAGAAGCTTAAGGCAACCGAATCCTGACCAAAAACGTTTCTCAGTTTCGAGTATGTTATGATTGTTCCGTTCTGGGTAGCAGGCGATCCGTTGTTGTACGCTAGGTTCTTTTGATAATTCCCGTTTCCATCATAAAGAGAAGCATTGTCAAATTGTCCATCCCAGGAGAAGATCTGAAGGTATAGAATATCGCTTGAGTTTGTGGAAGTATTCAGCGGCAGGACCTGAATGCTCACATTCGCATATGGAGCGCCCGGAGCCAGAGTCGCGTTGAGGTAGACATAGAGTTGTCCGCTAGGAGTCACAAAAAGAGATCTCTTGACAAATCCATCTGTAGTCTCGAAGACCGTAGAGTTTGAAGCGCGGTATATCACTCCATTGAACAGCAGCCTATCTGATCCGACGTATGCTAGAATCTGCTCTCCTGCATAATAACTCCCTATTCCGAGCTGCTCCAACTTTGACGAAGAGCTGTTTGTTGCCTGGAGCATTGCGATTCGGTTTGTCATCGCGCCGCCGTTCAAGCTAAGAACAAGAGAGCTGTTCACAACCGTCTCGGGAAGGTAGTAATTACCAGAGTTTCCCAGGCCATTGTGCTCCAGAAACCACAGCGAGTTGTTTGCGTCTAAGGTATCATTCGTGAGTTCAGAAGAAACGAGAATCTTGCCGGCGTTGTCCGTCCAGAAGTTCTGATAGTCGATGTCGCTCGAATTCAGCTCATCCCTGTAGCCCTTGTCCTTTACCCAGTGCGCTGAAAGAGTATTATTGGTGGTGACGGGTACGGTGGCGATTTGATCGCTTGTTTGGGCAGATACGAGAATTGGCACTGAAACCAGTAAAACAACGACTAGAAGCGAAAGACCTATGGAAGATGATATAATTACACGCTTCATTGCAATTGCTTCTGCAGCTGCTCCCCTCCTCATTGGGATAAATTAAGTATTCGCTACTCAGTTTTGATTCAAAGCTACCGAAATTCCCAACACCTCACTGTGAAACAGTCATCCAAATGTGGGGCGAGGTTGTGGACACACTGATCTCAGAAATGGCGCGAAGAAATTTGGGATGCTGAATGCCACTTGTGTGTTCTACAACACTAACAATGCTTCGAAACGCTCGGGCTGGCCATCATTCTTCGATGTATTGTTCACACCAAGAGTCACATAAGCAATGAAACATGTGCGATTTAGTCAGAACTTTATGTCCCAACAATCCTTCAACGTACTCAAAGTGGAACTCGAAGTCAACCCACCCCGTAGCCTGTCAGGGGCGGTCGCATTCTACGCATTTCGTTTTGGAGTGCCAGGACTAGCTTGACCGCTGACACACTTCTTTGCTTGCGCCGAGGAAGTTGAAGGTCCTGCGAAGTTAATCACTCTGTTGATCCTACTCCTGCTGGGATCGTGTCCAAGTAGCATCTTGAGTGATGCTTCGGCTCCCTTCGGACTCGACGCGAAGCATCTCGACTTTTTCTATTAGTTATTCGATTTGCTCGCAGTGTTCTGGATTCTCGCAGAAGCGTACTGACCACGAAGTGCTGGCCCTGCGAGTGGTAATTATCCCAAACTTGTTCGGGATAAAGAATAACCGAGGATCTTAGATCCGTATCAAGACTAAGGATCACGGATCTAATCGAAAATCCACAGAGATGAAAAATAGAAGATGTTTTAAGCAAAAAGGCTTATTCTCATAGGGCTTGCGTCTGTTTTCGCAGTTAGCCTCCTAGGAGTCGTGTTCGCATCAAACTTGAACGTGACACCCACAACTAGCACGGTATCTACAAACACGTTCACCGTGACGAGTTATGGAGTCGCAACGCAGCCCGTAGATACGGCAACTTCCTCGGTCACAACGTTGGAAACTGAGACGAGCGAACTGAGCATTCAGCCAGTTATTGGGCTGACCAGCACAGAAGTCCCTGGTCCGACAATTGCTACGACTACTCTCTCGTCTACAACGACTACGGAGACTTTAACCTCGACGACGACTCTGCAGACTACGGTAACCGGATCCAGCACTTTGTTCACTCCCTTTGCCATGTACTTCACCGAATACACTTCGGGAGGATATGGCTCAGGTCACTTCTACAGATCAGTTTCTCCAATTTCTGCGACATATTCAGACGCAACTCTCACAGAGTCCTTTAGCGGATCTTCTCTCACAATGACATTGTCGCAAACTAGCAACAACGGATACGATCTTGGGTTCTACTACGTCATTGGCACGCTCAGTTCCCTCGCTTCTGGAAACGGGCTTACAATTGATGGTACAGGAAACTTTGGCGTGAACATCTGGCTCATCAGTAGCTTAAACTGGAGCCCAATCAGCACTGGAGTAGACCAATACGCCGGAGGTGGAACGTACGGCTTGGGCTCGACTCAGGGAGCGCAGACGATCAACGGGAACACTGTCTTCAATAGCTTCCAGAACTGCAACACAGGAAGTGGTCCCTACTCTGTGAATGATCTAATTGGTGGAGCATGTAGTGCTAGCGGAAGTACGCTAGTTGCGATTTGGGTCGGAGTCGGACCTCTCGGCGCCGCAGGAACCATCAGTGCGACAGTAAATGACATGTACCTAAGCTAAGCTCGGCGAAGTCCTCAATAGGGCCTTCGCCCTACACCCAATTTTTTACGGTATACTCTCACAAGTTCAATAGGATTGCGAAACAGATCGCGATCATCCTCACATCTTTGCCACGAGGCCGGACACTTTCTCACGGCGTCCTCATCCAGCAAGTCCTGCAGAAAAGTATGGCACACTTGCTCCGCTGAAAAGCCCGAATTGCCAAGATGGAAAACGATCATACCAAGTGAAGGCGAGATTGTAGAAGCATTAATTTCTGAAATGAGCGAACCAATTTGCGTTGCGGATTGCTTCCCAAGTTTGTTCCGCAACACTAACAAAGCTTCGAATCGTTTGGGCCCATCGATGTACCACGCACATCTAATGGAGCCAGATTAACCTTGAAGCAAGTGCGACTTGGCAAGTCAGATCTAAGCGTTCCAGTAATTTCACTCGGCACAAACAACTTTGGCGTGCAGGTCGACAGGAGTGTATCTTTCAAGATCCTCGACACAGCTTTCGACCTTGGCATTAATATGATAGACACGGCTGACATTTACACCAAAGGTAAGTCTGAAGAGATCTTAGGTGAGTGGGCCAAGGGCAGACGAAATGATATCATAATTGCAACGAAGGTGGGAATGGAACCACTCGAGGAAGCGCGCGGCAATCTATTATCGAAGAGCAATATCCTTTTCCAGCTCGAAGGAAGCCTCAAGCGCCTCCAGTCGGACTACATCGACCTATACTACGTTCACCAATTTGACGAGCAAACCCCACTGAAGGAAACCTTGGCGACACTGGACGGTCTCGTGAAGGAAAATAAGATTCGCCATGTTGCTTGCTCTAACTTTTCTGCAAGCCAAGTTTCCGAGGCGCTAAAAGTATGTGAGAAGGAGGGCTTTGGGAGTTTCATTGCAAATCAGGTTAGGTACAACATATTTCAACGTGAAATCGAATCCGATTCGATGCCATTTTGCTCGGCAAAGTCGATTGGGATAGTCGCATACAGTCCTCTGCGATCAGGCCTGCTCGCTGGGCGATATGCGAGAGGCGTACCGCCCCCGGCTGGCTCCCGGGGAAACGTCCGCGGACAGGAGTACTTGAGCAGGCTTGCTACCGAAGAGAACTTCCAGAGGCTGGAGAAACTGAAAACGATCGCGAAAGAATCTAATCTCAGCCTCCCCGTCCTTGCAATCTCTTGGATTCTTCAGCACGGTTCAGTGAGCTCTGCGATAGCGGGTGCGTCAACTCCGGAACAGCTCAAGGAAACTTCCAAGGCGGCCTCGACAAGACTTTCTCCTAGGACTATGGATCTAATCAACACTGTATGATACTTTCGTACCTAGTTGGAAGATTCCAGTTCATCGAGTAGATTTCGACGCATTCCATTCTGATACATTCAGCGATGCACCCGTGAGCTCGCTTGGCGACAACGCCGCCAAGTAAATGGCAAGGGGATTTACGAATTCTGGATCGTGTATCCCTCCAGTCGCAGCCGCGAGACGTCGCAACTGATCCTCTGGTGTAGAGGAGTGAAACGCTGTTCTTATCGGGCCGGGCTTTATGGCGTTGACGTTTATCCCGGTCCCCGCTAGCCTCATCGCCAGGCAGTAGTTCAGGCCCTCCACCGCAAACTTCGATACGCCGTACGTGATGCTCCGAACAACCTTGCCCGGATGCCTTTCCCCGGCGCCAGAGGACACATTGATTATGTTGCCCGAATGCTGCCTCAGCATGTGCGGCAGGACCTCCCTAGCGAAGAGAAAGTATCCCTTCGCGTTCACGTTCATGACTTCGTCCCACTCCGACTCTTCAATTCCATCAAGAGGTTTGGTCGTACCGGACACGCCGGCGTTGTTTACGAGAATGTCCACGCGGGAGAAGCTTCTCACCGCAGAATCCACAACTCTCTTCACGTCCGCGTGAGAGGAGACGTCACCAGGGACTGAAATTGCGACGCCGCCCTGATTAGTTATCTGATTTACTAACCCCTCCAATTCTGAAGAAGTACGGGCTGTAACAACTACACAGGCCCCCTCGGAAGCGTAGGAAAGTGCGATCGACCTTCCTATTCCCCTGCTGGCGCCTGTAACTATTGCGACTCTGTCTCTGAGAAGCATTATCAATCTCCACCCTCTGGTATCGGAGGTCGATGCTCCAGTCATTACTTAAGAGTTGCACACGCACTTTAGGCGATCTGTTTTCCAAAATGAAATAGACGAGCTCTGATTAGGTTGTTCAGGAAATGGATATTCGAACAAATCGCAGGATGTAGGTCATCCCGTAAAATGGAGAACTTCCTTTCACAGTCACGCGGAAAGCGAATGCCTTTATTCGCAGAGAAAGAATGAAAGTGGAGAGACGCCTCCGTTGGAACCAAGACGACGCTTGAACTTCTATGAGCTAGTGTACCAAGCTGTGAGAGCAGTTCCAAGAGGAAGAGTGACAACCTACTCTTCTGTGGCGAAATTTCTAGGGAACCCGAGAGGATCGAGGGCTGTCGGATGGGCTATGCGGGCCTGTCCTTACCCCGATGTCCCCTGCCATCGAGTAGTTAGGGCAGATGGATTGGTTTCAGGTAGGCCTGAAGACGCGAAGAAGCGAATAGCGATGCTAAGGCGTGAAGGAATCAAAGTGAGCGACAATCACGTCGATGTGAACAAATATTTCTTCCGCGATTTCAAAATATACTTCGGAGACAACCCTTCTCGGTAGGATTTGTGTGAGTAGAGACTCAAAAACAGATTCGATTCAAAATAGGTTTGCCATCTTTCGTCAAGTCCGCCATTGGGACTCTGTTGTCTTTCTCTCGGTTTTGCTGTTAATTCTTTGGCTGAACGCCCGGACCGCCTGAGAGGATGTGGAAGATTATCTTCCAAGTGCGGAAATGAGCTCGTGTTGTCCTAGAGTTTCAAGAGTTTCATCGCGTTCCCGCCGAGGATCTTCTCCTTCTTCTCTTCACCTATCTTCAGGGCTCTTACTCGCCTGACGGCGTTTTCAAGATCACTTATCTGGTGTGGAAAGTCGGTCCCGAGGACAATCTTGTCGGCGCCCACGTATGAGTACGAAGACATCAGCACGTCCCCATCATAGCAAACCGTGTCGAGCCATATCTTCTGCAGGTAGGTGGAAGGAGGCTTTGAGATGTTCACCTTACATTCCGGATATGCATGATATCCGATCTCGATTCTTCCCCTCAAATATGGAAAGATGCCTCCTGTGTGCGTCGAGACGAGTTTGAGGCCCGGAAGGCGCTCCAGGACGCCGCTGAAGACGAGTCTGAGGATCGCAAGGGAGGTGTCGACTCCAAAGCCCATGATTGGAACCAGCCTGAACTCCTCCATCCCTGACGAGTTGATCGGTGAGGTGGGATGGATGAACAACGGCACGCCTAGGTGCCATGCCTTCTCGAATACTGGCAGGAACTCCTTGGAGTCGAGTGTGCGCCCGTTGACGTTGGAGAAGATCATCGCGCCACGCAGCCCGCACTCATTGACTGCCCGATCCAGCTCCTCCACTGCGGCCTGCGGATCTTGCATGGGTAGAGTGGCAAGAGCCGTGAATCTGTCAGGGTATTTCTCTGAGATCCTCCCGTATTCGTCGTTGGTTAACTTTGCGAGTTCGATTCCCAGTTCTGGAGCCTCGCGCTCGACTCCGGGAGTTGTAAGAGTCAGGACCTCCATGTCTATTTCGTATTTCTTCATGGCAGTCAACCTGTCTTCGAGGTTGACGTGCGCATCCGCGACTATGTTGTAGTCCCCGATATATTCTACAACAAGCCTGCCAGCAGAATCCCTGGTTACGGAGGCGTATCCGGTGCTGTTTTTCAGCTCGTCCATGTAGGCTTTCGGATAGTAGTGGTTGTGAAAGTCGATGATCAAGTTTGTGATGTTCCGAAGATGTCTGTCTTATAAATTGGACAGAATGAGGGTCCGCACTAAAAAATCATCTATTCGATCACAGGTATGGAGCCCGATTAAGAGCTCGGACTCTTGGAAGGTACAACACACAATCACATTATAGGTTGAAAGAAGAAGAAGGTATTGCTAGAATGTTTTCCTTATCGGTATGGTTGCAATTAGCCTCATTCACGAGCTTCCTGTAGGCAAGCTCCAACTTCGCGTACCCGATTTGACCCTCTCGAAGTCCCTACTTGAAATTCATGGATTGAATGCTCTTCAGTTTGTTGAGCCTTCTTCTTCTTTTAGGAGTACTTACACTTGGGCGGAATATATCATGCTTTTACCCCGAAAAGAATGAGCTCATCACAGGCATCCCCATGAATTCACTGTAATGATCAGCGGCGGCTATCAGCGCTTCTGATTCATCGTTGTCCAAATTTGAAAACGGTGCGAAGGTCACCTTCACTGCATCCTTCTTGAATTCGCGTTTCCAGGTACCCATGACCTTCCCGCTGGAAACGATCGGAGAGTTGAACAGGACTCGCTTCTCCTTGTGCTCATCTCTGCCTCTTAGCAATCTGCCGTAAGAGGAGTAGCCCACAAGAAATTCATCGAATGTTGGAAGCAGCAGGACTTTCTTGGAGGTTTCAATAACTTGTTGTTTTCTTGAATTGCGAAACCAGTACGTCTTTCCATCAAGTATTTCGTGGTCAAGTCTAGATCCGGTCTCTTCGAGTCCTTCCCTGGCGTCAGCCATGTTAAGCCCCGACCACCATGCAAAATCGTGCAAGGTGGCAGGACCGTGGCTGGTGAAATATCGCATCGTCAGCTCTTCTAGCGCTTCCTTCCTGTCCAAAATCCTGGAATGTGGAGCGCGTTCATCCAGCAATGCATACGTGAATTGTTTTCCGCGTCTGGGGCCGCTACAGATCAAACCCTCAAGCTCAGCTCGCATAATGAAATAAACGAGACGCAATGCCTTTGCCTTCATTCCAGCATCTTCGAGAACCTTTGAGAGTTCGGCCCGCGTCAGATAGTGTTTGACTATTAGAGCTTTCTCGATGATCTTGTTGCTCCGCGAGAATTGCTCTTCGTCGAGTCCCAATTGCCGATACATGAATGAGTTAGCAACATTCACCCTAGGAGCGGTTAGGTCAACTAACCAACGAATATCCTTGGGATGGACAAAATGCCAAGTTGGTCGCATAACATGAATACGCAATATTCTTCCTTCGTTAAAGGCCAGTTCTATGGACGCATCCGTGGTGTGTTTTCGCATACGTAGCCCGAGTGCCCATTTTGCTCCTGCATAGTCTTGGGCTTGTACCGCGCCGAACCGCTCTACTACTGTAGAAGGACTATCAAGTTGATTGCTATGCGAGAGCAATAGCTGTTGACTTAATCTCCGGAAAGAAAGATCACTCAAATGCTCCTTCTCGATTTGAAGGTTCGCACTTTTGGATCGGGTCTCTTTGGCTTCGGGCATACTTTGGGCTTTGTCCTCTCTGAAGCCCTATTTTAATTGCCCCGAGGAACCAAAGAAAGTTTGAGTATTCTCGGCAATGAGTTACGGCTCCTATAGAGTTGCAAATGACCGCCTCTATCCATCTCAGTTAAACGCTTGAATCTAGCGAAGGCGGTTTCGCGATGATGAGAACCGCAATAAAAGTGCATAAAGGCAGTTCCCCTGCCAGCGTTCCTTCATAGATATTCAAAGCATTTCTTAACGCCTGCGCGGCGATTCAGCGCTCGGTCTGGTCATATGGAACGGAGGGAAAAAGTGGAAGTTAAAGCGAGTCGACTTCCTGACTCCGACGGGTGCAATGACTCTTCTCAACATAGAGAACGCAGCATAAAAGAATCGAGAACCAAAAAGCAGACGAAGCGACTTTGGTCGCGAGTGCCCTAGCAGCTTCTGCTATCCTATCGTCGTGTAGACCTTAATTTACGTGTTAGGTACACTTTGATCGGGTCATTGACCAGCTCTGCATTCTTCGTCGAGGTGAAAAAGGGAATGCCGGAGCTTTCTCTCGAGTCGGTATTTCCACCGCCCCACCTTCCTACTTTCTTCCTTCGAGCGGACACGCTGTCATCGAGATTAGGGCGCGGTCACTGTCTTTCGGCTTCCGGTTCCTCAAGAAGCGGAACCGAGCGCTGCCCCTTGGCCTTCAGCAGGAGGAGGAACAGCCCCACGATCACCGCCAGGTAGCCGGCCGCCCTGAGCGGAAGCATTAGGGCCTCAACACCTCCGTAACCTAGAAGGGTCAGGGCATGGGATACTGCGAAGAGGCCGAACCCGACGGCGACGTATGGGGCCAGACTCTTCTCCCTGCCAGTCAAGTAGACCCAAGCGCCTAGGACTACGATGGCAGTAGCAAGAACTAAGTTCAGGAGTGCTACGGAGTCGAGAACAAACGCCATTCTTTCACTCACTCATCCATTGAGTAAATGGTGAAGTCGAGATATTTAACACAGGAACACGATTCTCAGTCCTGATGATCGTGCGGGAAAAAGGGAGAGGCGTCGACCGATTAGAACTTTGTCACGGCACCTGGTTTTGGGTCATAGTTCCCTCCTAGCACTGATTTCAGACCGCGTCCGCCGACGTCCCGCTTTCCGGAACTTCTGGTTTTGCAGAATCACCCTTCATGCATTCACAGAGCAAATGACATCCCAGCGATGCTTCCGGGGGAAGATCAGGACAACATTGAGACCTCTATTCAGCAACTAGCTTTACTTTGATTAAGGGATCAAATTTTGGAAAGCCTTTGTCGGAGGTTAGCAGTGCTTCTCCTTGCGAAAGCGCGGTTGCAGCAATCAATTCATCCGCGTCGGACGAGGACTCGCCATTTCTCTTGAGTTCAAAATAGAGTTTCAAGTACGCGCGAGCCACCTCTCGATTTACATCGACGATCTCGAAAGCCTGCTGCAATAGGCTGGAAGTTTTTTCTCTCTTATTTGTGTCCTCAATTCCTCTTAGTACTTCAATCAGCGTGATGATGGATGTTGAACCTTCTTCGAAATCGCTTTTCTTGCGTATCGCCTGAATGAGCCCGGTGATATCGAAAATCAACGTAGCTTGAATTCCTTCCTGAATTTCTTTGAGGATGCTTCTATTCTGTCCAGATCTTTATCGTCCAGTAACTCTCTCAATTTTGCCAGAGAATTCATGCCTTCTTTCTTTCTCTCTTTTGCGTATAGCTCTTCAAGAAACGTGTTCCAGTCCCTCTCGCCCTTGAGAGACTCCAACCGTTCCTTCGTGCTCCTCTTGAGGGTTATGGTGCTTGTTTGCTAGATCATGGTTACAATTGGCAATCATTAAGTCTGTCCTCCCACTCAACGCAACACCGAAATACCTGGCAGTCACAAGTCTGTTTAGATTCGAAGCCTTGGCACGGCGCGACAATGACTAGCGATTGAGACTCCATCTCTCTCGCCAGATATTTACAAACGAACATTGTGCTGAAGAAGAAAATGAAGGAGAGGAGGGCAGCATGGAACAAGGTGAGAAGCACGATGGTCGTAGCTAATGCCCAGTTGAGAATCGTGAGGGAGGTTTCAAAGTGGACTGGAGTAGCCGTCAGTCCACATCGCTTCGGAGGAACGGAGTTCAGACTTGGTAAGCGCGAGTTAGGACACGTGCACGGAGACTACCAAGCTGATATCGCGTTTCCAATTACGGTGAGGAATCAACTGGTGGCCGAGAAAAAAGCGGAACCGCACCATATTTTACCCAATAGTGGGTGGATTACCTTTCGTTTCAGGGAGGAAAGCGATGTAGAACATGCAATCGGGCTGTTCAAGTTGTCATACGATCTCGCGAGAGAAAGAGCGTCGAAAGATACCCCGTAAACTCCGTTTTCATATAGTAAAAAGATGCGAAGTGGGATTTGGAAGCGTATTACAAGGCGCCTCGGGCTACCTTGACATCCTCATTTGAGTTTACTAGCTTTAAACGTGCTCAACATAGACGACGAGAAGTACGGTTACGACGCGCTCTAAATC
This sequence comes from Nitrososphaerota archaeon, assembly GCA_021325255.1. The sequence continues at coordinate 130,274 of JAJPHP010000054.1, forward strand.
GTCTGACCTCCGCAAACGGGAACGCCGGGGGACTATGATTCTCAAGCAGCTCTCGACATAAATTGACCGCCCGCTAGTAACCGGGCAGCTGGCTAGGCAGGACCACTGTGTAACCGTTGGCCGCGAGGTACGCCATGTCCTGGTCGAAGTTCGTCGTATTCATGTAGTAGGTCGTGCCGGCGACGTGGTCGTTCACCTGGTGTATGTATAGCCCGACCACGAAGGATGATCCGGACGCCAGGCTGACGACGGATTTGAAGTATGAGAACGACTCGGAGTTGGCAGCGTCCAGCTCGTACCAGTACGTCCTGGGTCCGCCGTAGTTAGTTATTGCGGTGCTGTGGTCCTGCCCGTCGGGGTAGACGTGCGAGAACCCTGACGCATAGGCGTAGTCCAGCACCGTGGCGTTGCCGTATCCCTCGCCGTCTGGCAGGGCAAGTGAGGGAACGTAGGTTATCCCGTTCTGGGCGAGAGTCTGGCGAGAGTCATAGACCTCGTACTGGAGGCCCGCACAATTCAGCGCTCCGAGGCTGTGCGGGTGCGTCGTGGTGTGGTCGGAGATCTCGTATCCGTTGCTGTAGAGCCACCACACCTCCTGCCAGGACATGTAGGTCCACCCGTCGCCCACGCTGTAGTTCATCCCCCCTCTGGTGAGTGCTCCGGTGATTATGAGGAAGACCGCCTTGAACCCATACCGCTGCAGCACCGGGAGCGCGTTGACCCACTGAGATTGATAGCCGTCATCGAACCTCAGCATCACGTACTTGCCGGAGGGGTCGAGCGAGTTGAGCTCTGGCGCGACGTTCCTGGGGCCCGACTGGATGGAGGAGGGCGGTGTGCAGCTATTAGTGGTGATGTGGGGCTGGGGCGAGCCGCTGGGTATCAGCAGTTCCTCGCCGACATAGATTATGTAGGGCGGTGCGATGTTATTCGCCTGCGCTATGCTCTGCCAGGGGACGCCGAATCTCTGCCCGATCTTGTAGAGATAGTCTCCGGGCTGGGCAGTGTAGTAGGTTGTTCCCCCGGAGGCGGAGGCGGAGAGTAGGAAAAAATTTGCGGCCAAGGAATAGATGAATGAAAACGAAAGGACGGCGGCGACCAAGAGAAGTCTTCGTCTTTTGTGTCCAGGGAGAATTTTGGTAATTCTCAAGGCTGCTTGAGCATGCCGGACGGCAATAGAAAAGCCAATAGCTCAATGTACTCTAGAGAAAAACCTAGTTTCAGCTCTCGCGGGCAGCGTGAAAAAGAAGTAACAAACGCAGGCCGCCCCATTCTCCCAAAGAAGTGGGTGGCGAGATATAGGCGCTCAATCCTACCAAATGGTCCAATTCTAACCCTTGTGATGGCGTACTGCCGCCACTCTGGAAACGACTTTCGATCCCACAATAGTTCAATTCTAAGTGTTGTAGCCTTCTTCTTGCTACGGTGTTGCGCTTATTCTCGAGCAGTTGTTGATTCCTTTTTCATATATGAAAAAGGCCGACTAGAATTTGGAAATGTAGGACAAGCGCCGCGAGTTAGCACAGCTCTTTCGTTGTGAACCCACGATTTCTAGGGTCATTTGCTACTAGCAGGGACTGGATGTGGCAATGATTTATCGTTTGTTTTCTCCCACTTTATCCAAACTCCGATTCCTGTATCGTTTGGGTTTAGCATGCTAACGTCGTTATTCAAACGAATCGCCTCTGGCCTAACCCTGTTCGGATCATAATTTTCTGTTCCGCTAACGGAACAGTATCTGCTACAACAGCCGCTGAGACGCCTAGCAGAAATAGCAAAATATCGCGGGTGCCAGCGCAATTCCCCGACCGTAACCGATTTTTCAGATAACGCAGCAGCCACAACCTTAGTTTCGACAGCCCGGATCCTTCAGAGCCAGACCTCTGGAGACCAAAGTCCTCGCGGCGCAACTCCTCGCCTTGGCGGGTGTCGAATCCTTCGGCAACTATATCGTGAATGCCGACCTGACTTTTTGGATATCGCCGCTGTATGGGACAATCGCCAACTTCTTCGGTGGTCTGATCTTCCTACCCCTAGCCTCCGGAACGGTCGACCTTTTCGTCCGGGCGTTCAGGACTGCACCCGTCGAATCGGTGAAAGGCAAGAGTCACCTGTGGCTGTTCACACTCGTCGCCCTCGCAGGTACGATTTTCATCACACTCGTCTTGTGGATTACCGCGGCAATTGGGGCAATAGCTCTGGGTTCCCCGTGAGGCCTATCACTAGACTTTCTAATGAGGCACGTTTGTAGCACGGCTCGGCAACTATGTGAAATTTTCTATTTCACACTGATTTTCCCCTGGTAGACAACCTGTAAGGGCGGCTCAACCGGCAGCATCCTGAGGCGCGAAGGCATTGCGCTCCCGTGCTCGATATTTTTCCTAGGCTCTAACTTATGCCTCAAGCGGTTGACGCGTTCATCCGCAGTCGGGGTTGCGGGACGGGGCTAGGTGGCGTGGGACTCTGTGGTGTACTCGGTCCCGCCGGTGTTGTTGTTGCTGCTGTTTCAGCATTCTCTGTCTTGGAGGATGGTCCCTTCCTGCCAAACGCTGGGAGCAACGCGCCGACGACTCCGCCGAGGACGAGCCCGAAGATTATGTTTGCTATGAGCCCTCCGACCAGAAGCATCATTGTCAATTGGCTTGGAGCAGTCAACGATTTCACTGTCAGTGGTACTGCCCTAATGATGAGAGTCACCGTGGGCACGAATAACACAGCCCAGGTAACAGCTCCGGCGGCGAACCCCAGGCCTAGTCCCCTTCCTGTGTCACTCGCCCTAAGGGCCGACGATCCGCTTGCGATTGCGCCGAAAATTGCCCCGATCATCAAACCAGTGAACACAAGGACGCTCCACCCGAGTATCCGGGGATGATCAAGGAGCGATGGGCGTGGAGCGATTCCCGCCTCCCTTAGCAAATCTTTCGACGCTGTGATGAAGAACGGTGCTCCACCGGCGTGTAGCGTAAATGTGCCTAACAACCCCAGCACAATCGAGGCGACCAATCCGCCCAGGAGGCCAAAAGCAACGCCTCTTCCGATGGAATAGCGCACCTGTGACTCCAGCATTCCCTTCCCTTTCTCACATTTCACAAATCCATGGCTATGGTAAGTTACCGAATTTAGCGATGGCCCAAAATTCCTCTATTGGATGCCTCCGTACAAATGGTATTCTAGGAGATTCTTCCTTCCGCACGAGCACAATCGAGGAAATTTCGGCTTATGTCTTCCATTAGATGGGACAAGAATCATCTGTTTCGCATTGGTTAGTGGAAATTTGTCTTGCGGTGAAACTTCAGTATGCACCGACAGGATAGAATCAAGGCACACGTTGCGAATGGAATGCGGATCGAGCAGATAGGACAAAGTCTCTATTTCAAAGATTCGTCGTCACTTTTGTCCGACCTCTTGCGAAAGAAGAGAAAAGGAGACAGATGGGCAAATGACTGAGGGTGCTGAGAAAATTCCCGAGAATGCCGAGATGACCAGGAGGGAAGAGCCGACCAGGGCCCCGACCCCGGATAAGTTCGACCGCTCGACACGCGCCCGACCCAGCAGTGCGCATTCAAGAGAAATTGGAGTGGCAAAGTGGAAGGGAAATGCGAGTGAAAACCCGTACCCATTCACCGAGGAAGAGGCGACTCCCATAACCCCAAGGTCCGAACAGCAGAACATACACCGACAAGAAAGCGGCGGCGGCAACAGAAGAAGAAGCAGCAGTAACAACAACGACAAACATCAACTCCGAACCGACTCAAGTAGCAAATACGGCACAAGAAAGAAGGAGAAAAAGAAGGAGGGCAAACGGGAGAGAACCATTCGCGATTACAACAAATACGTCGCCCACGAGGAAAGGAGATGACCCGAAGGACTTTTGGTATTTCATTCGCTCTTTGACATTGCTACGAATCTAGGCGGCAGTACCCACCACACGGCCAACAATACGACAAAGACGTTTGCGAACATCGTCTTTGTCATAGATTCGACTATCCGAGAACACATCTGTGTTTAGGAATTTGTTCTACGCCGACTTGGCTCACGCTGCGCCATCCATCCGATAATTTGCTGCCTATTCTCTTCGGCTTGCTCGTAGTTCCTGTTTTCGTCGTCGATTGAGTTCAATAATCATTTCTTTGTATTCTTTTTTCTTTTTCTTATCACCCTGAATGCGAGCTTGGTCGTAGAGCTTCCTCAGCTTCTGTTCCTCTAACTCGTATTGGCTCAATTCTCAGCTATCGATTCCACGGATCCGTCCAACTAACAACGCAACCCAATCTCTTGGCGATGCATCTTGCATTTATCATCATCGTTACATAGCATTGGCTAAGTGATCTGAACAGAAACTCAATTCTTGTTCGTGGAAGAGTGGTCACAATTACAGGGGAGACAATCGACAGTGTTACAAGGGGCCACCTTTTCCATACCAATGTTGGATGCGCAATGAGAAAAAAAAAGTTACTGAAACACTGCGCTTTCTGCAATGCAGTTTTTGAAACACACTCGAATCTGAAAGAGCATCAGACATTGTGTAGATTGAGGCAGAAAATTACTCCGTTCAAAGGAAAGATCGCAAGAGACGAAGAAGGCCGGATTATCCTTCAGAGTTACGACGCCCATGATCCCAGGCTGGCTCAATATGCGCATTCGCCCGAGTAATCAGCCTATTCCCCGATGAGAGTATTCGTGGTGATTCTCTTAGGCCCCCTGACGCAATGCCTTATATGCTCGGTCGGAGGCAGGCGACAGATTACAGTAGCGTAAAAGTAGAATGAGTTACGGAAACAGAAGCAGATACAGCGGCGGAGGAGGAAGTTACGGCGGAAACGACAGATACGGGCGCTCTTCGGCGGATCAGGGTCCGAAGCCCGTCGAAGTGGGGAAGGAATACAACGTAGACGTAACCGAGGTTTCAAGGCGGGGCGACGGCGTCGCGAAGATTCAGGGATTCGTCGTCTTCGTAAAGGGAGCTCGAGTGGGCGACAAGGTAAAGATCAAGGTTGAGACGGTGGGCCCGAGGTTTGCGACCGCGACATCGCTGGGGCCGCAGGCCGGGAAAGCGGAAGATGGGAATACGTCTTCGGATGCACCCTTGACCGAAGAAGTACAGTAGCTAATCCCAAAAAAAGTGACCTTCGAAGCGTAGGGAGAGTCCGCTTTTTTTCTTTAGGACTCTGAACCCTCCTTTTTTGCACTGCAAAATTGAAGCTTTAGAGCAGCTTCGCTCATACGCATTTCTTCACCTTCGGACGAGGCAAATGCAAAAACAGATTCAATATGAATTTTCGAAGCCTCGCCACGAACTAGGTCAACAGCCACTTCGTTGGAATGATGCCATCAATAACTAGGAGTCGTTCTGAGAGGACATACTTGCACAACAAACATATGTTTCAAGAATGATTAGGGCAGCCTCTACGTCTTTGCGAGCCCTCTTTCCGTCATAAGCGAAGTGTTGTTCATGCCGCACCTCTCGCACTTGCGCCTGATGTAGAGGCCGGAGCTGGTCATGTCCACATGCACCACCTTCCACGAGTGACTGGCGAGCATCCGCTCCGCGCTCGGGTGGTCACTCACGGCAGAGAGCCTAATGCATACTTGCTTGTCTCCCTGCCCTTGATCGTCGAATTTCCGATCTCTATCCCCGCCCGACACCATTCGCCACACACCGCCATGTAGCAAATATCTCAGAGAGTACGGAGGCTCTGCCAAATTAACAGCAGCGTATAGTTAGTAAAGACGCAGAATCGAAAACAACCAAGCAGAGCCCGCTGACTTGAATGAATTTATAGCTCCAGAAAAAACCTGGTCGCCCTTTGCTATGCATATATAGGCCGCTTCATCGGCTCACGTGACAAGAGCTTTGACTACCCACTCTGAGCTGCGTGCTGATTTTAACTATCAAAAGAAACTAGAGTCACTGACTGACCTAGAACTCATGAATGAAGAGCAAGAGAAATTCTTTGAACTGTTCTTCTTCCTAGTTCAGTTCGGGTCGGTCACGAAAGACCTGGAAGAGTTCCCAAAGCGATTGGCAGAAGTTGATTCCACGCTCTCCGTATTAAGGGGCAAGATCAACGCTGTCAAGTCCGAGGTTGCGAGAAGAGATTTAGTGCTCGTCGAACTTCGCGAGAAAAGAAGTCGGCGGAAGAATCCCGCTCCCATCGATGTAGTTTCATCGGAAACCGTAGCGAACGGCGCCTAATTCGCAGTAGCTTTGGATCTGCAAACTCCTATGTTTTACACCATAATGGATAATCTTTTGCTTGCAGACAGTGAAAACTGGAACTTTCTTTCATCGCAGGCTGATGGGAAGGGTGGTACGTCATTTGACTCGTCGAGCGGGCCGAAAGAGAACATCGGCAGATCGAAGGACGCAAAGATAGTTATCGTGGACGACGATCCAATGATAAAGAGGCTCTTTACGGTCGCCCTGAAGAGAGCAGGGTTCAACGTCGTCAACTCTTTAGACGACGGGAAGGAGCTCATCGAATTTATCTCTGACTTGAAGCCAGAGGAGGAATTGAAGCGCCCGGACGTCGTTCTCTTGGATTGGACGATGCCAAACCTCGACGGGCTCGAGACAGCAAAGACGCTCAGGGCAGGTTTTCCAACATTAAAGATCGTAATGGTCTCCGCGTACGCGCTTCCGAATGAAGCGAAGGGGTACTTCGACGCTCACTTGAGGAAGCCCGTATCACTTGATGATTTACTCACCACCGTTTCAAGGGTAATCGGTAGCTGAACCGTCCTTTTGTGAGACGGAAGACCCACGGTTTGAGCCAATTGCACGTCTGAGGGTTATGGTCGGGGTCGCCGTGGTCAGACTTCGCCGCGAGGAGATGACGCAATCTGCGACTGCTGCGGATGATAGGGGGTCGATTGATTAAGCTCGGTCTTTTTCCCAGAGATGGAAGAATCTCTCGGTCTGTCAGTTTTGCCTGTGCCTCTGAAGGAACGCGGCAAAGGAATTTACAGTTTCCTGCATTCGATTCAGTATTGGGAGCATGCTCTCTCCACCCTGCTGCATCGTAACAACATTACTGCGCAATTGCTTTGCAAACATGCAGAGGACTGACTCCAGGACAGGACTTCGCGACTCGATAGTCTATCGGTCGGTCACCCGCTCAGTCCCCTTGCTCCGAAAAACCTGAACGCGTGAGAGTAGGGGCCGTAAAAGGCGTTTATAGTTAAAGTGGCTTCGCCGCATGTGGATGGCAACAGGCATTCTCCCTACAATGCTTCCAATTAAGGTTCCACAAGATTGCGACGATGGAGGACCTCGAGACACTTCTAAAGTCGCACGACTTGGAACTGCAGAAGAGTCGGTCATTTGGGTTGACGAGGTGCAGGTGACGATGCGGTGCAAGCGATTCAAGATGAACAGAATCCTGACGATGGCCACCCAGCTTCCGGACAAGGCATGATAAGAAGCAGCGGCGCAAATTCACACACTCACGAGCTGACCGCTTTTCTCATTTTCTCGAGCACGCTCGCGCTGTCCACAACGTGCAGGGCCAACACTTCAATATGCTTCTTCAGTTGCTCCCTGTCCAAGTCTTCTTGGTAGGAATCGACCCGATGCTTGAAGAGCTCGAGTTCGAGTAGGAGGATCTGATGGACCTCCATTGCTCTGTGAATTAGGTCGCCGATGCGCCGGAGTCTACTCTCTTCATCATCGTCCCTCCCGCTGTTGCTGTTACTAGGATCTGCGCTTGGCAACGATTGGAGAAATCGGAGACTCGGAAATTCGTCGGAATAGTTAAGCCAAGTGCATAACTTTTGCAAACTGCGGGTCAAAATTTGCAATCTGAAATCCGCATTCGAGTCACAAGGACCGGGTGAAAAGTGCCGACGGTGACAACTACTTGAGAGCCAGTCCTCCCTACGAGGGGTAGGACTGAGCCCCACAAAAGACCGCGCACTCTCTTCCTGCGAGGATAGCAGCAGGCCCGAGTCGTTTGCTCCACGGCAGTTGTTGCGATGAAGGGATCCCCTTGGCAGCCACATCTCGCGCATCACCGTGGCATAGCACTACCCTCGCTTTTTACTTCGGCAGGCGGAGGGCAGCTTTGTTTCATGAGCAAAGGGGAACCGCTCAAGTCTTCGGATTGATTTTTCCCCCGAGTCGTTCAGGGATCTCCCCTGACACCATTCGCCGCCCTGTGATTCGCTACCAGAGTCGCCCGCCGAGGATTGGATGCAGTCTAGTGCGCCGATAAAAAGGGTGTCGAACCACTTTAAGCTAGGCATAATTTAGAGGAAATGTGTACACCTAGTTTCCGAAACTCGGTGAAAAAAATTAGCGGAGGTCGAACAGCCGCTTCAATTTCGAACAGTCTCTTGGACAACCGAAGGCACTCGATATTCGAACAAGCGGAGACTGCAAAGATAACCTGCGACGCAGCGCACATGATTCATAGAGGATGCTATTTTGTGGCGGCTATAGTGTCGTGTTTCACATTGACATGGTATCATCATGAGAAGGTACAGATTTTGCATGGAAGCCTCTTTGGATCAGCTTCCATTGTGGGCCCTGCAAGTTGACCTTGCCTTCGCGAAAAATACCCTCGCCCGTGCAACTAAACGAATCGAGGAAGGGAAACCTGCCTACAGGCGGCTAGCAGATTATGAACGAGTGCTGAAGGGCAGGATAGCGGAAATCCAGCGAGAGATTGACCGACGGGAGAGCTTGAGTTTTTCGTTTCCATTCTGACGAGTGTACAATGTTGTTTTACGGCATCTCTATGCTATGCTGATTGGCCATCCAGAACTACGGTTGACTGCCCTACTTGATTCTCTCTGCACTTTATCCACTCGATGATCTCCCCCGATAGTTTGGCGGCGTCGAACTCGTTGAGGCATACTAGAACATACATGTTGTTGTAGATGATTCTCATTCTCAGTTCGTCTGTTGTCGCCCCGATCTCCAGGTCCTTGATTTCCTTCGTCTGTCCCGCTCTTACCACGACTGGAATCAGAACACTGCAGTCCCACATCGCCGTATATTAGATTGGAAGAACAATCCTATCGGAATCCGAGATGCTTCGAAGAATTGACGACGAAATATCCACAAGGTGAATAAGGCTTGCATATACCATGGGTATCATTGCTTTGGCTTTCATGGGACTAAACAAGTGCGCCAAGTGCGGATGTGAGATAGAGCAGAGGACACCTGCGTATTTCAGGTTGAATGCGTGGACGGATAGGTTCGAACTGATGTGTGAGGGCTGCTACACCTTAAAAAAAGAACAGCCAACAGAGTACAAATATCATCACCTGAGTCACGCCCCTGTGAGGAGGTGGCGTTTGTTCACGCTTTTCTTGCAGAACAAACTATTCATGCCGGTCATTTCGCCTTTGGCCAAATCGAAGCATTGCCTTGGTGGTGGCAACGCGGTACCGTCAAGATAAGGCTGATGGCACTCTCTCCTTGAATGTCTCATGAGGTCTTATGTGATTGTACCAGTACGCGAATAGATGCAGGAATTTGGATATGCGCTC
>JAJPHP010000016.1 GCA_021325255.1 Nitrososphaerota archaeon
CGAAGAAGAGAAGAGGTCAGAAGAACGAGATCAGATTGAAGGTGCTGACGTACAACCTTTCAATCATAGCGAGACTGCCCGCTCAATTTGATTAATGTGCCAAAGCCGGTTCTTCCCTTATTTATTTAAAGGCGAGGGAGAAAAGACAGAAGGCAACTGTCGCCCAAAAGGAATGGGGAACCCGATGATATCAACTGCACAAAGAATAGACTACGAAAAAGTTGCTCCTGAAGCATACGAGGCGTTGGAGCGAGTAAGTGGCTACGTGCAAAGCACAGCCCTTCCAAAGAACTTGCTTGAGTTGGTGCGTATTAGGGCTTCACAGATCAATGGCTGCACATATTGCATCAAATCTCACGCCCGAAGGGCAAAGGCCCTTGGAGAATCCGATGAGCGAATTTGGCTTCTGGAGGTATGGGAGAGAGTACCAATCTACTCGGCCCAAGAAAAGGCTGCTTTGGCGTGGACCGAGGCGGTTACCCTCATTTCCGAAGATCATGCTCCCGATAAGGTGTTCGAAGAAGTAAGAAAATACTTTAGCGAAAAAGATATCGTTGACCTCACAATGGCGATCATAGCCATCAATTCATGGAACAGGCTCAGTATATCGATGAGGGATCTGCTCCCTGCTTAGGACAGTCATTTAAAGCGCCTAGGGCAATCTGGTGCAAGCCTCAATAGCGCTGGGAACTTTATTCTTCCTTCCGCCTGAACGTAGTGAGAATCCTCCTCATTGCTTCTGTCAAGGTACTGTGTTCTTTACAGTACACTACTCGGAAATTAGAGTCTCCGTCTGGTCCGAAATATACCCCAGGCTTTACTAGAACTGAGGCCTCTTTGACAAGATAGCTCGCGAAACTTTCCGAGCCTTTGAATTGGGGCGGTATACGTGGGAATACCTCGAAGCCACCTTCTGGCACATGACACTCGAATCCTGCGCGCCTTAGAAAGTCCAACACTAGATGACGATTCTTATCATAAGCTGACACAATCCGAGCGATCGCTGAAGGAGGTGTATGCAGTGCCCTAGCTCCCGCGAATTGGATCGCTGTATTCACACTTCCTCTGATTAGATAAGCTACTTTCTCGAATTGTTCGATGTACTCTCGACCAGCAATCATGTACCCCAGGCGCCAGCCGGCCATGGCGTAAACCTTGGAAAGGCCATTAATCACAATAGTCCTCTCCATAGCTCGCGGCAGAGCTGCTATTGAAAAGTGCTTCCTGTCGCCGTATGTTACTTGGCTGTAATTCTCATCAGAGATTATCAGGAGATCTTTTTCCTGCGCAATGCGAAGAACGGCTGCAAGTTCTGCCCTCGAGTAGATGGCTCCCGTGGGATTGTTCGGTGTGCAAAGGACAATGGCTTTCGTCCGCCGATTAATCGCTTTTTTGATCACATCGACATCTAGGTGGTAATCAGACGTGGTGGGCACGTACCTGGCAACACCGCCGAGTAGCTTTATCAGAGAGCCATATGTAGGAAATGTTGGGTTGGGAATGACAAATTCATCCTCCATTCCAACGATTGAGGCAAATACGATGTATAGAGCCTCGCCACTGCCAACGGTGGAGAGCACTTGGTCCATAGGGTCGATCTTAACCCTGTAATTGGTCGAGTAGAATTCTGATACACTTTTCACAAATTCAGGTAGACCCCGAATTCTTGTGTAGTGACCGGAATCTTTACGTCCAAGCGCACGATGCATCTCAGCCTTGATGTAGCCTGGCGTATCGAGGTATGGATCAGCCACGTCAAGCGAGATCAGATTACGACCTGCCCTTAAGCCCAACGCTGCCAGGTTGCCAATCTCATAATCAAGTTCCAGCACACGGCTTGAGACGAACCGCTTTACTAATGTTCCACTTGGTTTCAACAATTTCGCTTCCTAACTTTCCGAATTTTTTGAGATTGCACTAATCCGATTTCTAACTTCTGATCGTCAAGTGTACAAACTACCGCGCCGACCTCTAGGGATGATTAATTAACTCCGGATTGCAGTACATATTAATGGATCCGGGCCCGCAGATGTCCTGCTACAAAAACCAATCTGTCGTTTTCTTGTTCTATACTTGGAATTAACTCGTGAGCCCTGAGCGCTGAACACCGTTCAGCGTAAAGATGCTAAATATCTCTTCTAAATACAAATATATCTGGAAAATTGCGGGATGGTGGGTATGCTCTCGTCCACTTGAAAAGCGACTTCAGTTTTCGCGAATCGAAGGTCAAACGAATACACTCGGCCATGGCGGAGAAAAAGGCAGACGCTCTAATTCTGGGAAACTGGGACAATATCCGCTACGCGACTGGGTTCCGCTGGATGCCCCTCATTATGTCGAAAACGGACTTCGTCTTTTTCGTAGCAGTTGTCCCGCAGGATAAGGATCCGATCCTCATCGTGCCGCGAGGAGACTATAGCAGCGCCCGACAAGATTACGGCCTTAGCGATGTTCGAATTGCCGAGCTCGGACCTACGGGCCTGAGTTCCTCCATCGAAAAGGTGATGCAAGACTACCACCTAGTGGGCGCGAGCATCGGGATTGATAACGATTTCTTCCCGGCTACCTTCTACGATCAGATCGTTGCACGACTACCCTCAGCATACATCGGCCCTGCCAAGGAAGTGTTGCAAGAGGCCCGAATGATCAAATTGCCGGTAGAGATTGAGAGAATTAGAAGAGCCAATCAGATAACTGAAGAGTGCATTCAGCGGATGTTCGAAAAGGCCTCACCCGGCGTTTCTGAAGCAGAACTCGCTGCCGAGGGACATTACAACGCGCTCCGTCAAGGAGCTGAAGCCGTCGAGAGCCTGATTGTGGCTTCAGGGGTCAATACGGGGAGGATTCACTACCAGCGTTTTGCGACCGAAAAGAGACTCGAGCGAGGAGATTCTCTTATGATTGACATGAATGCAGTTGTGGATGGATACTGTTCTGACATTACAAGAACCACCTTCGTCGGAAAGCCGGATCCCAAGATGGTCGAGATATACAGGACAGTTTTCGAAGCCTCTCGGAGGATGAAAATGGCGGTCAGGGCCGGAACCGAAGTCTGCCATATCGACGAAGCTGCTCGTGATTTCGTGAACAGTATGGGTTACAGAGAGAACTATGACGTAACGGTATACCCAGGTCACGGCATAGGACTCTCTGCAATAGAAGAGCCGCATATAAGCAACCGAGAAGGGTTTCGAACGTACACCAAGGCAAGAGCCGGAATGGTCCTTGCTCTGGAGCCCGGCGTCTACCTGGATTCGTGGGGCGTCAGAATCGAGGACGTTGTCCTTGTAACTGACGATGGATTCGAAGCACTCTCCTCCGACCCGCCCGAGATGTGAATGTTGTGGTGCAGGAATCTCAAGTTAGCTATAGGAAGAAGTATGGTCGAATTCCTACCAGCAAAGCTGTAACGCCAACCCCGCATAAATCTGAGCTGCCTTCACCACATCCTCCACTCTGACGTGCTCATTTTCGGTGTGCGCAAACCTTTCCTCGCCGGGTCCAATGCCGATAGTCGTGATGCCTAGACTATCTAAGTAGCCTCCATCTGTGCCGAAGCGCCAATGCATGAGGCTTGGCTCGCGGCAAATAACTTCGGATATGACTTTCTTGGTAACGGTAACCATTTCGTTTTTCGGATCAGTGAAGAATGAATTCTCCACAGCTTGCACTTCCACTACCAGCCCCGTATAGCAAGTCTTCCTGATCTTCGCAAAATCCACGCTTGCGTCTATCTCTCCATCCCTCGAGCTCATTTCCTTGATTGCCGTTTTCACACGACGAAGAATGTCGGCACCAGAGAAGTTGGGGGTAGGCCTCGTATCAATCGTTGCAATGCATCTGCCCGGGACGACGTTTTGATAGCCGGGTTCTACTTTGAGATCCGTAATCGCTAGTGTAGGCTTCCCGAGGACAGGGTGCTCTGGAAATTCTCTTGAAAGTTCTCTTATCTTAGGCACAAGCTTTGCAAAAGAGTACAATGCGTTGATGCCGTTATCAGGCACGCTTGCGTGGCAGCTTCTTCCATTGACGACTAATTCGAGCATAGCTCCGCCCCTGTTACCGAGTGACACGTCCAAGTTTGTCGCCTCGCATATCACGGCATATCGCGGTGACAACCTGCCATCTTCGAACATGTGCCGAATACCAAGGTGACCAGGTGCCGCATCTTCGAGCACGGAAGCTGTGAGTATTACATCATGGGTTGGCGGTCTCTCCATCTCCTTGAGAGCGGAGCAACCCAGCAGCATTGCGGCTACGCCACCCTTCATGTCGCTCGATCCCCTCCCATACACTACCTGACCTTCCACCCCAAACATTGAGCCATCTGCGACATTCGCGCTGAAGGGGTCATGCATGTTTCCGGGAGGGACGGTATCGATGTGGCCGTTGAAAAGAAGGCCATCTTTGTGTCTTGTGCTCGCGCTTCCCTTTAATATCGAGATTACGTTCCCGGCCCTGTCTCTATAGACCTCGTCGAAACCATAACCCTTCATTTTCGACTCCACAAAATCAGCCACCTTTCCCTCGGAACCCGAAGGACTAGGAATCTTGACCAAATCCCTGAGCAGTTCAATCAGTTCCGCTGACCTGTGGCCAATGCTTTCCGCTATTTCGGGTAGTTTAGTGTACATGCTCATCCCGCCCTTGGAGGTTACTCTGATCCGATACGATTGATGAATCGCTGACTCACTTGGAAAAATCAATCTCTCTAAGTTCGTCTGGCTCGTTTGTGAGCTGCCTAAATCCATCCTGCGTTACTACAAAGGTGTTCTCAAATGTGAAATCGCCGGACTCATTTATCACACTCGGTTCAGCGCTTAGAACCATGCCGGGCTCGAGCACTGTGCCATCAGTGGCAGATATGCTCGGTGGCTCCGTAGACCTCATCCCCTGCCCGTGCCCCATTCTGCCCGCCGGATTCGGAGGCAGGCCGTACTTGCTCAAGGCGCCGGCCCCAATCTTCCAAATGTCCGAGCACTTGACGCCCGGTCGAATTCCGCGGGCCATTTCGTAGGAGACCGAAACAACCATCTTATGATTCGCTATCTGTCTCTCTGAGGATTTCCCGACAGTCGCAATACGGGGAAAATCGATTGTATGAGTTCGAAAATATGCTCCTCCGTCAAGATTTAGTGCCTGGCCCTCTTCAAGCGGCACTTCCACCGGAAAGACGGTCGATCGAACTGGTTGTCCAACAGAGATGTTGACAAAGGATACGCGGTCCGCCCCTTCCCGTAGCATGAGTTCCGAAAAGAGCCTTGCTATCTCCCTCTCGGTCATGCCCTTATCGATTTGAGAAAAGCACTCCTGTCTTGCTCGGCCAGTGATATCCGCCGCTCGAACCATCAGGGCAACCTCCTCCTTTGATTTCACCATCCGCATCTCAGTGAGAATACTTGTCCCATCCACAAAGCGAGTGTCTGGGACGCTCTTGATGAACTTGAAGAAATCATTGTACGGCATATCGATTCTTTGCTCTAGTCCGAATTCCGCGCCCAGCGTCTTTCCCCGCAGCCTGCTCTCTTCTACTGCCTCAACGAGTAATGCATTGGGGATGCCTAGAACTTCTGAGTATGGCTTGACGTTTCTTATTACAGAATGTCTTCGCAGTATTTCTGCAGCGAGTGCATGCACAACTGCAATTGGTTCTCCCTCTCTGGGTAGGAATAGAATTGCCGGACGCGCGAGAGCCGATGGCTGAGTTGAAAGTTTTCCACTGTTGCCAACGAAATACTGAAAATTCTCCTCTCCCGTGACAAACAGTCCGTCTATTGCCGAGCTTTTCATCAGTTCCCTGGCACGCGAGAACCTTCGTTGGTGTTCTTCCGCTGAAAAACAGAGGCTCATTGAGATCGACCGAGTAGGAGCCAAATTTGGCTAACAAATAACTTTTCCCCTCTTTCTGCTCTGTTGCACAATTCACTTCCATCCCATGATAGGCAAGCTTTCCACGTTCACGTCACTTCCACCGCCTTGCTATTCACGCGACTGTCCGGCCTCTGTGTGTGCAGTCAGGATGTTGTAGGTCAGACACTTTGACAACACCTCGTTGATGATTCCAACCGGAAGGATTGACGTAACACATTCCCCTAGGCTTCTCTTGAACGTTGATATCAATGTCTCTACCTGCCACCTCTGACCGAACTCGTGATCTTCTTTACAAGCATTCGGATCTTTGATGAACTCCTTTGCTGCCTTTCCCCTCAGGTAGGAGCCTTTTGATTTTCCAGAAGAATTTTTCCTCGGCTTTATCACAGGCTCAGCACCAATGGATCCGATGTGGTTGAAGTTCGCCCTAGAATCATATGCCGTGTCACCAAACACCCTTCCGATATTCTTGACCCTTTCCTTTGCGCTTGTCATAAGCGGTTTGAACTCCTTCGAGTCAGCTGCGTGTTCGTCAGTAATTGCAACGCTCGTTATCCTGTGAGTCTTTTTGTCGCAAGTCAGGTGGATCTAAACGGACCCTCTCCTAACCTTCCACTTTCGCCTCATCCACTCTCCTCTGTTCGAGACCTTGAGTCCTGAAGAATCTATTATGGTGTCAACCAGCTGATCACCATCGTAGTTTTTTTTGATGTCCAACGGAATATTGAGCGTCTTCTGTCTCCTGCAGATCTGGGAGTAGCTTGGAATTGAAGCGCCCCACATCCCACCCAGAAGATCTGCGAATCCCTCAGCCTGCCCGTATGGCAGTCTGAAATACTCTTTGACTGCGCTAATCATCAGGAATGATGCTGTTTGAATACTGAAAGGGATGACCGACCTTTCTACTGTTCAGAGGGTCCAGTTTCTTGAATGACTCCAGCGCATCTCTCTTGACAAATAGATCAACTGTTTCGTTTACGAGCTTTTTGTTGTAATTGTGCCAGTTCCTCCGCTTCTTTCGTTTCGGAGAGGAGATATGCTTTGTGACACTGGCTTCAGTCATAAGCAGTTAACAATTTGATAGTTATGGGAACCTGGCCAAACGTCTTTCGGCCGGAATTGAATAGTGCAACAAAGCACCTCTTTCATCCTTTCCAGAAAATAAGTCGCTCAGTAGGCAGCGAATTTCTGACGCCTGCAATCACCCCAGCACGATATGGAAATAACTGTCAATTCATTTAGATCAGGATTTATACCGTTGTTCAAATCAGCAGAACAAAAGGAAGGTACAATCAGGTGACCGAAAGTTGGACCGCCTCTTACATTACCGAAGAGATATCCGAATTGATTAGGAGGCCGACGGCGCTTCTTATAGTGGACATGCAGAATGATTTCATCTCCGAGGACGGAAAGATTGCAAGTGCGTACGGCCTCAAATCATTGCAACAAATCGTTCCGAGAATAAGGCGAATATCAGACCAATTCCGTCTTGTCCGGTATCCGGTGTTCTTCACTCGAATGGTTTACAGACGTGACTACAGTGATGCAGGTAAGAGATCAAGAAGTAGATTGCTGGGCGCCTTGCAGGAGGGCTCGTGGGGAGCTGAAATCGTTCGGGAGCTACGCCCTAAGAAGGGGGACTACTTAATTAACAAGCAAAGAGCGAGCTCTTTCTACCAGACCAACCTTGACATGATACTCAAGAATCTCAAAGTGGAGACTCTCGTGATTACTGGCGTGGCAACGAACGTCTGCGTAGAGTCGACCGCCCGCGACGCACTGTTCCGCGACTACGATTGCGTAATCCTCAGTGATTGTGTGGCAACCAAAGATCCTCAAATTCAAAGAGCTTCGCTTAGATTCATGAACGAATTCACCAGCGTGGTTACAACGTCGAGTCATTTAGCAAAATGCATTGCTAAGTTAAGCGAGTCGGTTCGTCCTGAGGGTTCTTAGGCGACATGAGCATGCATTATTGGCAAGGAAAAAGCGATTTCGCCCGCGGGAAAAATCAATCAGGCAATCTTCAAGAGTCGCTTTCCGTTCTCGCTGAAGATTTGCCTCGCAGCATCGTAACACTCTTCCTCGGTCCACCCTGATGCCTTGTATGTGTCGAGAACCTCGCCGAGCATTTTTCGAGCAGTCCAGGCCCCCAAGCCCAGGCTTTCGCCGATGTCCGAGCTATCGCTACCATAGAGAATCTTCCTCGGAGACACCTCACGAAGGCAAATTCGAAATATGTCTTTGATGGTCTCAGTTCGAGTAGGCCAAGACGTGTCAACGTAAACGTAGGGAAATTGACTCGCCGCGGAGGCGGCTTCTGCAATGAAAGGAACCCCACAGTGGAGGAGGACGATGGTGGTTCCGGTGTTTGCGATGTCCTCATCGTAGAAGAGCGAGTACATGAGTGTTGGATTCACTTTTCTGATGTCCATGCTAGGCGAGACTCCGCCTCCGGTGTGACAGTGAAAAGGAAGGTCGAGTTCCCCACATCTTACTACTATGCGCTTGACAATGTAGTCCACATATGCCTTCCAATTTGCCTCGGCTTTCGGATCGTCGTACTCCGGGAAGTGGAACAGGCCGTAGTGGGGTCTGTATCGCCTTGCCTGTTTTCCCTCCAGTTCCTTGAATGCATTATCGGCAGTCTGCTCGGAAATGCTTTCTATATCCAGCCCCCTGTAATAGGCGATACAGGTTTTCACCCCCACGCAACCATTTTTCACGGCCCATTCAAGCATCCCTTCTACAAGATCAAGGGCTTGTCCAATATTCTTCGCGCCCCTTTCCCGGGACCATTCCGGTTGGATTATCTGGTCGCATCGAAACGCCCACTTTGCCCTATCCCTTGGAAATTCACCAAGGTCGGGAGTCGGTTCTGCCAACTGAACCGTTTGGACTCTCTCCCGATTCAGTACCGACCGAATATAGTCCGTGAAGTTGCGCTCGTACTCGCGATTCAGCACCCTGTCGACTTCACCCAATTCGGCTTTGCAACCGTAGCTCATTGCAATATAGTGAATAAGAGCACGGTAATACGGCGATGTCCTGTTCTCATTCTGTCTCAAATCGAGAAGATTGGACTTGACTGGCTCTCTCGCCACTCCGAGAAAGTCGAGATGGTATGCTGATCGATTATGAATGAGCTCGGAGACTAAAATCTTTTCCACGCAATGGGCGTGAAAATCAAACATTTCTAGATTGTTTAGATCGATTGCCATTGTGACTGTTTGTTGGTAAGGTTTGGTAATAACTATTTTGTCCTCAAAGGTCAGGTTGCACTTAACAATGAACGAAAAGAACCTAGGCGACAAAGGCGGAATACGTTCAAATATCAACTGTTTAGAAATAATCGGATCGGTTCGAAGATAATTGACGATGGTTCCTAGGTTTTCGACTCAGGAATACGCAAATAGATACAAGAAAGTTAGGCAGCAAATGAAAAGGCAGGGCATTGATTGCATCGTTGTGCCTAACTCCGAAAATATATTCTATCTCACCAATGTCAACTTCCTATATTTCGGCGCTTACCTAGTATTTCCGCTCGAAGACGAGCCCGCTTTGTTCGTCAGCGATGTGTTGTTTGCTCCGCAGGAAAAAGTCGGTCAGACCCCGTCAAAGATAGGGCGTTACTGGGGTGGCGAACACACGACGACGGTCAAACTTTCTAGCATCATAGATGATATCCGTTCTGTCCCCGCCGAAACATTTCCTTCGGTTATTGCAGAGTGCCTCGCGCGCCTTGGTGTAGAAAAAGGAAAGATAGGAATAGCCGGCG
The DNA here is from genome assembly GCA_021325255.1 of Nitrososphaerota archaeon. The sequence goes on from JAJPHP010000016.1 coordinate 9,650, forward strand.
CTGATGTAACCGTCACAGTCATGACTCAAAACGTGATAGGATATGGTTTGGTCGGAGATGTCGGTCCCGAAGGTCTGAATCACGGCTTTTACCAAGAGTTGAAGAGAAGGCTGCCGCTGGCGAATTTCGTTGACGCAACTGGCATATTGGCCGAAGTGAGGAGAACCAAGAGCGACGAGGAAATCGTATCGGTGAAAAGCGCTTGCGAAATAGCCGACCAGGCCGCCTTTGAAATACAAGATAAGATTAGGTCAGGGATAAGAGAAGACGAATTATTCGCGACCTACTGGCACAGCATTCTTTCGAAAGGGGGTCGCAATCGCTGGTTCATGGCTCTCACGACCCAGACATCCAATCCAACGGACTTTGGCGGACACATCCAGCCTTACGATTATGTCCTTCGCGAAGGGGATATTTTCATCGGCGAGCTCGTGCCGGTATCGAGAGATGGCTACGCCGGCCACGTGGATCAAAGCCTAGTGCTTGGTGAGCCACGGAAAGAGATCTATTCAAAGTTGAATGAGGTGTGCATAGAAGCATTCAACGCCGTATCGAAATCCTTGCGCCCAGGTGCTCGCTCTGAGGAGGTGTGCCGGGCAGGAGATGGACCTATCGCCGATGCAGGCCTAATTAGGGCTGCCCCACTCGCTTACAGCATGGGTCTATGGGGGGCCGAGCCGCCCTTTGTCGGAGCGGCCGCCGATCCATATTCGGGAAGAGAGAAGGAAATACCCTTGCAAAAGGGGATGGTGATCGCCGTAGTTTCCCACGTTTACGACAAAACCACCCTGGCAGCCTTGCGCATCGGAGCTACCTACCTCATTACAGAAGGCGGCTCGCAGAGACTTACTACTTACCCTGTCGACCCCGCGCTCAAAGCGATTGATCGTTGAAACCTCTTTCCAAGCCTGCTACGTAACGGGTGACAACTGTTGCGTAGCCGGATCGTAGGTTGCTATCTTTACCCAGGTAAAGCCGCCAGTAGAGTTTGTTTGGATCTGATCAACCTCGTATGGCTCGGACGCCAGATCGCCATTGGCATCAAGTCTGTCGGGGCCCACCGCGCCATACATGTTTGATGCGACAGTTGATACAACAGCTTGTATTGCGGGCCCGGAATACTTGCCGGCCACGAGTATTGACATCAACCCGACTCTTGCCGAATCGTAGGCACTTTGCACTTGCGGTAGTGGTGCCCTCCCGTAGGCAGCCTTGAATTCGCTTACGAATTGCTGATAAACGTAGTTGCCACTCGCGGCAGTCAGCGAAGAGGTCATGTTCACCTTCTCCATGAATTGTGCTACGCTAGCAGGAGCTTGCGGTGGAAGGAAGTTCGACGTGGGACAGTTATCGTCGCAAAGCCAAGTCACCGAGGTTAACGTCGGGTCCACGCTCGCTTTCTGGAGGATATCCAAACCATCGGTTGTGTATGCGATGAAGAGTACGCCGGTGTGCGGGCCCGCAGCAGCTATATCAGAAGACAACTGCGAGACTTCTGCACTGTGATCGGTTTCACTTGGATTGTACTGGATCAAGTTGACGATTTTGCCTCCGCCTGCTGTGAAAGTTGTGTTAAAGCTTCCCAAGATGCTGTTTGCGTAATCGTTCTGTATGGTAATGGCAACTACTTTATTGATTCCGCGGCTGAGGGCCTCCTTTGCGATGGGCGGGCCCTGCGACACGGAAGTTGGTAGAAATCTGAAGATGTAATCGTTGGGTATGGCGAGTTGAAGGGCAGTGGAGCAGCACGCAAATTCAACCACGTGTTGCTGATCGACATAACTTTGCATCGCTTGTATTTCGCCGCTAGTTAAAGGGCCGAAGATAACTTGGACATGGTCACTCTGCACTAGGGTCTGTGCCGCCTGCAGTGCTGCGGAGGGGGTACTCTGAGTGTCAAGGACAATAGGTTGGAACCTTACCGAGCTGTTCTCACTTGCAAGAAGTGTGTTGGTGTCGTTAATCGCAAGAAGGACAGCGTCTTTCATATCCGTCCCATAATCAGCAATCGAACCAGTCAGTTCGTACGCAACACCCACAGGGATTGTTCCACTAAGGCCGGTCCCGCCGCCACCTGATGTCAAAGTGACTGTCGACTGACCGGCAGTAACGGTGGCTGTAGATCCACCTACCGTGACTGTGGAACCACCTCCATTTTGTGTGATTGTGGTCGTGCTCCCTTTACCGGAGGAGGTCACCGCATATCCAACACCCGCACCTATTATCAGTCCGACTATGAGTAGAACCGCGCCTACCGCAGAAGAAATACTCGCTCTACTTGTGAATCTTCGCATGGTGACTGCGTGGGCATCTCGAGCGATATTTATGCCTATCGACGCATCTCAAAAATGCCTTTCACAAAAAACCGCGAAATAGTAATTCTGCGATTTCACAAATGTAGCTCAATCTAACCACGAGTTTGCACTATCCTACCACGATTCCCTTGGGTCAGAACGTTTTCAAGAGCTGCATGGTCATTGCCGTGGCCAAGAGATGGAAAATCTCTTATGATTACTAACCGAGTGCGGCAACAATGCTGAGCCTTGGCATCGACATCGGTGGAACCTTCACCGATTTCGTAGCTTTCGAAGACGAGACAAGTGTGATTTCATCATGGAAATCGCTTTCGACTCCCAAAGACCCTTGTCGAGGACTCTTTTCCGGGATGGACGAATTCTTGGCGAAGCTTGGAGTAGATGCGAGTAGAATTAGGCGAATAGTACACGGTACGACGATCGGCTCCAACGCTCTGATTGAAAGGAAAGGGGCCAGAACGGCCTTCATCACAACAAAGGGTTTCAGGGATATTCTATACATTGGCCGCGAAGATAGATACGACGCGTATGACCTTCAAATCAGGTTTAGCGAGCCCCTCATACCGAGGCATCTGTGCGTTGAAGCTGACGAGCGGACTGACTTCAAGGGTAGCGTATTGAAGCAATTGGATGAAGGGGAGGCACGACGAATCCTATCACATTTAGTTGACGACCTCGAAGTCCAGTCGGTTGCCGTATCATTCTTGCACTCTTATGCAAATCCCCTAAATGAAAGGACACTGGAAAGAGCGGCTCGCGACTTTCCAACTATTTCTGTATCAATATCCTCTTCGGTTCTCCCCGCCATAAGAGAATACGAACGCTCGGTGACTACGGTTGCAGATGCTTTCATAAAACCGCTAGTTGCAGAGTACCTAAACAAGCTAGAAAATGGTCTTCTGGAAAGAAGGTTTCAGGGAGATCTGTACATAATGAGCTGCAGTGGAGGTTTAATGCGGCCGAATGTAGCAAGGTCTTTCCCCGTACGCCTACTAGAATCAGGGCCAGCAGCAGGCGTAATAGGGGCTAACCATATTGGGCGTTCGGTTTTTTCGAAGAATGTACTGGCCTTTGATATGGGTGGCACCACCTCCAAAGGATGCTTTGTCGTCGGCGGGGTCGCCGAAAAAGTCGAGGAGTTTGAAGTAGCAAGAATACACAGATTCAAGCGTGGCAGTGGAATACCCATCCGCACGCCGGCTCTCAATCTAATCGAGATCGGAGGTGGAGGGGGAAGTATTGTCAACGTGGATGAACGAGAAGTCCTGCAGGTCGGCCCTCAGAGTGTTGGGGCGGACCCCGGTCCTGCCTGTTATTCCCTTGGTGGAGAGGAGCCAACCATCACTGACGCAAATCTCATCTTGGGCTATTTGAATCCGAATTACTTCCTTGGTGGTCGTATGAAACTCTCGTTGGAGAAAGCTTCTTCTGCTTTCAAAACAGCTATTTGCTCCCGCCTTGGCATTTCGACTGCAGAGGCCGCCTGGGCCGCTTACAATGTTGTGAATGAGAACATTGCTGCCGCATTTCGATTGCACGCATCAGAAAGAGGGCTCGATTACCGAAATTTCACGATGATCTCTTCCGGCGGTTGCGGTCCGATGCATGCGTGCGAAGTTGCAAGAAAGCTAATGATCGATCGAGTCGTGTTTCCTCTAAGATCAGGCGTCATGTCTGCTTTAGGATTATTGGCCGCACCGTTGACATTTGAATTTTCGAAGACAAAAATATCAACGCTCGAAGAAACAAACGAAGACGAGTATTATTCCACCTTCAACTCTATGCTTGAAGAAGGAAAGAAGATCCTAAACAACGCCGGAGTGGATGATTCCCAAATAGAATCTACACGTCGGCTGGATGTGAGGTACGCAGGACAGGGCTGGGAGGTCGAGCTAAATCTGGGTCCCTTGTTCGACCTAATGCAATGTAAGGAAGAATTTCGCGAATTGCGTTCCAAATTTGAGCACTTTTACAGAGCTCTCTACATCGTTAGTTTCCCTTCAGCGCCGTTGGAATTGGTGAACTATAAGATGACCGTATCAGGCCCCGGGCCGCAAGTGCAGCCGAATCACCAGGAGGTTGAGGGGTTAAAAAATCAGGTAAAGACATTTCGATCGGCGTATCTAGGCGGCCCCCGCTTCGTTGAAATCCCTGTCTACAATCGTTATTCTCTAACTCCGAGGACGATACTGAGGGGCCCGGCAGTAGTGGAAGAGGTCGAGTCGACCTGTGTTATCACCGAAAAGACAAACGCAGAGGTTGATGAATCGCTGAATCTCATTGTGGAGATTGATAATAATTGAAAGGCGGAAGTCTTTCACCGGTTGACGTTGGAATAGTTTGGGACAGGCTGATTACGATATCTGATGAAGTCTTCAACACGATAGTCAGAACCGCCTTTTCAGTCGTCGTCAGGGAGAGCAGGGACGCCTGTGTTGTCATAATGGATGCAGAAGGGAGATCAATAGCCCAAAGTTCGCAGAGCCTGCCCGGATTCTTGGGAGTGGTACCAACTACCACCAGACATATGCTGTGCAAATTTCCAAAGAATAAGATTTCACCAGGCGATGTGCTGGCCACGAACGATCCGTGGATGGGGCCTGGTCAGCTGAATGACATCGTGATTGTTACTCCAATATTTGCCGAGGGTGAAATAGTCTCATTCGCGGGCACAGTCAGCCACCTGCCGGACATCGGAGGAGCCGGATACTCCGCATCTTCAAGGGAAGTGTATGAGGAAGGACTGAACATACCAGTTTCCAAAATCATGGTCGAAGGGGAGATCAACGACCAGGTCTTCGACTTCATACAGAGCAACGTTCGGATGCAAGATCAGGTAACTGGAGACATCAAAGCTGCCATCTCTGCTGGTAGGGTGTGCACGAAGAGAATCGAAGGATTGGTTGAGGCACTCACTTTTTCGGGATTCGAGGAAATCTGCAGGGAAATACTAGGCAGATCCAAGTCCTTGGTGCTTAAGAAGATCTCGGAGATGCCACGAGGTGTCTACGAGGACACGATTTGCCTAGAATCCAACAGTTCCACAGTTCGCATCAATTGTAGAATAAGCATTGAGGAAAGTGGAATTATGGTCGACTTCGCCGGCACGAGCCCCCAGGTTGCTGAGGCTATCAATGTCCCGCTAACGTTTACTGCAGCATGGACCTGCTATGCAGTAAAATCTGCGATTTCTCCGACTATCCCGAACAATCAGGCGAGCTCCGATCTTGTAACCATATCGGCTCCAGAGGGCTCGATTCTAAACGCGAAAAGGCCGGCACCCGTCGCCGCCCGCCATCTCGTAGGGCACCTCCTGCCGCCGGTTGTTTTTGGTGCATTATCGAAGCCGATTCCATCGCAAGTCATGGCCGACTCTGCTGGCTTTTCGGTCGTCTACTTTTACGGAAAGAATCCTCGCGGTGAGGAGTATGCAGTTGAGCTTGATACTAATGGAGGACTGGGTGCCACGTTCAATAGTGACGGAAGGAGCACTAGGGGGTTTCCCACACTTGCTCCAAACATTCCGATTGAGGTTTGGGAGTACGAGACAGGACTTTTATTCGAATCTAAGAGATTGCGGCCCGACTCAGGAGGGGCGGGAGAATCTCAGGGCGGTCAAGGCCAAATTGTCGAAATTAGGAACCGTTCAACTCAGCCTGTTGTTGCTTCTGTTACAATAAGCAAAACACAGTTCCCAGCAAGAGGATTCTTGGACGGTAAGGATGGCGCTGTTAAGGCAGTTTTTATTGATGGATCGATAATCCATCCTCGAAGAAATCACATATTAAACCCTAATCAAGTCCTGAGAATCGAAGACGGCGGAGGCGGCGGATTCGGCCCGCCGAGCCGAAGAGATACCGCTAGAATCGAGGAGGATCTAACTAACGGCATAATTTCTTCGAAATTCGCGGAAGAGAAGTACAACTATTTCGGCAGAAACCGATCAATTCGGTTCTGACCAGATGGAAAAAGGCCGGAAGAGGCGTTTCAATCTTCTTGGTAGATTTGCTTATCAAAAATGCTCTTGTGGTTACACTTGATCGTGAGAGACGAATTCTCAGAGATGGTACAATCGTCGTAGACGATGGCAGAATCGTTGACGTAGGCAAATCAGACGAACTGCGGAGAAAATACGCTGCGGAGGAGACTGTCGACGCAAGCAACAAAATTGTGTTGCCTGGTTTCGTGGACAGCCATACCCACGTGAGCGCTGAGCAATTAGTTCGAGGCATTGTTCCAGACGACATACCCGGCAAGCAATGGTTTGATTGGACTTCGCGAATTTATTCGGAAGTAAAGGAAGAGGACGAATACTATTCTAGCCTCATATCTTTTATCGAGTGCGTGCAGACGGGGACAACGACAGTCTGCGATGGAGGTACCGTTCACTCACTAGCACAGGTTGCCCGCGCAATGCAAAGCATCGGGATAAGGGGTGTAATCGGGAAGTGGTGTTGGGATATCCCAAAGGAGCCAAAAAGAATGTCTCAAACGACCAATGAAGCTTTAGAGAGTCTTCGGGCCTCTGTCTCTCTGAATTCGACGCTTCCGCCCAAGGTCAAGGTGTGGCCGATGCTGATTGGCGGTTATCCATTGCGCTGCACCGATGAGCTAATCTGTGGTGCAAAGGGAATAGCGGATAGAAGCGGGCTAGGACTTAGCATGCATCAGAATACCGTTCAGCGAGAAGTTGAGGCATCGCTTGAAAAAACAGGGAAGAAGCCAATCTGCCATTTTGAGGACTTGGGAATTCTTGATCAAAACCTCAGACTGGTGCACATGATCCACACTAGTGATGAAGAGATTGAGCTCTTAGCAAAGCGAGAGGTCAAAATCGTACATTGTAATACGACCGCACTACGGATGGGATATGGCGCAACAAAGGTCGGGAAAATTCCCGAAATGATTCAGAAGGGGGTATGTGTCTCGCTGGGCTGCGACGGCACCAACTCATCTAATCACGTCGACATGACAAGGGCGATTTACCTGGCAGCCGGCCTATACAAGGATGCGAGAATGGATACGAGCATGATTCCCGCGGAAATGGCCCTTGAGATGGCAACCATAAACGGCGCAAAGTCAATACTACAGCAAAATGAAATTGGGTCTATCGAAAAAGGAAAGAGGGCCGATATCATAATGTTTGATAGGAGGAGAGTTGAATGGTTTCCGCTTTTCAATGTGGTCAACACTCTTGTCTACACAGCTAACGGTAACAGCGTCGACACGGTCTACGTCGAGGGGGAACCAGTGATGGAAAGAGGGATTTTGAAAAATGTCAACGAACTCGAGGTCTTCGAAAAGGTCCAAGAACTCGGTCAAGATCTGCTCCAGAGGGCAGGGCTACCACTTACGTCAAAGTGGAGTGTGTACTAAGCTTTTCTTCACTTGTAGGAAACCGCGTCGTAGTGCTCTACGTCTGGCATACCAGCTAGTTGCGATTTTTCTTCCGGATCTATTCTAGCGCTTTTCCACTTAGGGCCGGTAAACTTTCTGAGCGATCTTTGATCCTTCCACACTGTCACAATGAGAAAATTCTTTTGATTGTTTCTTTCTCGGCCATATAGCCATGAAATGCACCCAGGCTGCTTCTTCAGAATAGGGGTAGCGTGGTTCTTCAAAAATTCCAGAAATCGACCCTCTTGACCTCGTCTAGTTCTGCAACGCCACACACGGATTATCAATGGGAAACCTGATCCTCTTTTTCTACCATGTTAAAATTGCTTCGCTTAATAGATACATACTAGTCAATCACGGTGTGAAATCAGGAGATGCGTCATAAGGTCAGTTTCCTCATTCCTACGTTCAACCAGATAGTGGAATATGAGAGTCGAATGATGCGACCGAGCGATATTGATGTGTATTTTTACAGACTGAAAGGTCTAAGTGAGGATGTCAAGTTATCCATTTCCGGTAAGGATGTTTTGCATCCTTACGAATGTCACAAGATAACTTGCTATTGAATGCATGCTGGAATGGAATGGAATGGGAATTTATTGTAGAATCGCTTGGTTTTCTGCTTTAAGAAAGATATTGAACCATGATTCCACCGGGTTTCGCTCGCCAAACGTCACCTGTTTGTATCGCAGTCCCAGGTGTTCTAAAACTCCCGGATACCACGGTCCATGATCAATGAGGATGAGCGGCCTGTTCGAGCAGTACTTCAGAACCTCTTTCAGGAAGAAGATCGCATCGAGCTCTCCACGTCCGAATCTGGCTTTCAGTGCCAGGACCTCGTATCTTTTCACGTCTATCGCGCTCCATATGAAGAGAAATCTTCTGCCTGAAACCCTTAATTTTGTCTCATCCACTGCTACAATCGACCTGTGAATCTTCTCTGGCTCAGGAAGGATTGTACCAATCTTTCGATACCACAGCCTGACTGATTCATGGGAGAACACGCAGAAGAGCCCCCATTGCGAGTGAGGTTCTCCTGTAGGATAGTCCCAGATGGTAGAGCAGGGCAGCTAGAAGCTTTACCTCTGGGTCAAATCCTGTTCTTCTTCTTCTGAAAGATCTCTCCTACTCTTAGCTGCCATGATTTCGAAAGGAGCTTGTCTTTCGTTCATGGCAGCAGGGGATCAATCGTCATCTTGGCCATAAAGCGTACGGCCAGATAACTTGACATCCTCGAAGTCAGGAGTCTACTTATGAGGCGGTCTCCATGATCTCTGGGACCCTTGAAGAAGCCATATCAAATATTGATCGTTCTTTCGAAGTTACCGCGTTGTGCTGTACATCAGGCAGTTTCTGCGAGGGGCAGGGGTACGATAAAATACTAATCAAAAAATGCAGAACTGCGGTGCGAATAATCCGACATTCACCGGCTGGAATCTGACGCAAATGCATGCCCTTTACAACCAGGCGCTGGCTGACCAGGCGTCGGGCAACATCACCGACCTCCTCAGAGTGAGCAACGCAATGCAGCAACTGAACAACGACATTGTGGAGTGGATGTTTGATTTCATACCCGCCTACATTGCGGTCATCACTTCAAACATCCACGGATTCTACTACAACCCGTCTCTGCAGACGGACGGCTTTTCTGCGCTCCCAGGCTACTTGGCGGCGCTGTACTGACGGGATGTATCTGCCAGGCGGCGCAACAATATGAGAGCGGAGTTGATCGCGACAATTCAAGGCACACTCCACTCGCTCCCGCCCTTCTGCCCGTTTTTCCACAGTTGGCAGGCACGGAGCGGTGATGCAATCCGCCATTTTTGAAGAGCCGAATGCGCTCCACCGTTAGGGAGAACGGAAAACTTGATGATTGCTGGTTTGTCGGTTGGCCGAGGAGAAAAAGTATCGACCCTCGTGAACGTAAGCCGATTGCCTCCTTCTACCGCTCACCAACTGCAAATACCAATAACGGTCATCTCCGGGAGTCAAGCCGGACCCACACTGTGCATCACCGCAGGAATGCATTCCACGGAATATGCACCAATCGTTGCTTCCCATAAACTTGCGAAAACAGTAATGCCGGAAGATCTCAGTGGAAACCTAGTGATTTTGCCACTTGTGAATCCGTTCGGCGTCGAAACATTGTCACTACGCGTAAACCCGATTGATAACGTCAACCTGAACAGGATATTCCCGGGCGATCCGAGTCGTTCTGCGAGTTATCAGATGGCCCACTTCCTTCTGGCCAAGATAATAACTAAAGCAGACTACTACATCGATATTCATTCTGGGGAATTGAACGAATCACTCTATCCATTCGGAATCTACTGCTCCAGCAGATATGATAATGAACTGAGCCAAAGATCACTCGCATTGCTCCAATGCTTTACTCCGATTACGAATGTCTGGAAAGTGGACCTTACAGAGAAGGAAGAAGCTGCTGATGAAAGGGGAGAAGACTCCGCAAGTGAGGATGCCCAGTCAGGATTCTCGATAACGCAAGCCTTCAAGAAAAAGGTGGCGTCGGCAATTGTTGAAATAGGTAACGGCGGCGCGGTGGATCGCGCAACAATAGATATGATCCTGGACTGCTTTCAAAACGTGCTGGCTCACTTGGGGATGAATGGGAAAGCTGGAGGCTTTGATGAACGCGGCAACCACGCTCTAAAAGTCACGGAGAAGGCGTTTTACCTGAAGATCAACAATAACGGCATAGCCTATCTTTCGGTAAAAGCGGGCGAGAAAATTCGAGCAGGCGGCAAACTCGCGGAGATTCGGTCACTCCAAGACGATATCTTGGAAACGGTAGTATCGCCCTCGGACTCGATAGTTGTGGTCGAAAGGGTAAATCCTCTAGTTCGCAGCGGCGATATACTGTTTCTGTTGCTCGGACTATCGTGAACGGAATGACTCATGGCTAGCCTGGTAGGTACACCATTTAACTGCGCCCTATTCTACCCGAATTATATCTCCTCTTCCGCCTTCATCTGTCCGCTTCCAAAATCAAAGGCCTTGAGTCTTTTTTTCCTGCAACCTGCAGGTCCTCATCAACGCTAAGTATAGACTCTATTTCATAAATGAATTTGAAGCCTGGTGAGGTGTCCGGAGGCTTACTTTTTTCAGTAATTTTTAGCTTCCTGCATGCCTCCTGATATGCCTTCCAAGCTATTGAAAAAAGATGTGACGAGTAGGAAACGAGCTTCACGCCGATGCTGCCATATTCATCGAGCGAGAGGACGCTACCATCGGCTAGCGGTGCCGAACAGGTTTGATAAAGCGGAACTGGTATTTCCTTCCCGGCCCTTGTCAGCTGCTCTTTGGTCAACCGTCCCATCATGAAAACCATGTCCGCGCCAGCATCAGCGTACAATTTTCCGCGGCGCAATCCCTCATCGAAGCCTTCGATCAGATCAGTCCGTGCTATTATCACGAAGTCTTTGTCTCGCCTTGCATTGACGGCAGTCTTGAGCTTTTGGACCATGTAATCGCTTGGCTCTATGGCGCCCCCCGACCAATGGAGGCTGCGCTTGTTTGTGTGGACTAGATCTTCTATGTAGAGACCGGCGGCGCCGACCTGCTCCAATAGTCTCACCGTTCTACGTACGTTCAGCGGCCCGCCGAACCCGTCGTCACAATCAACTATTATTGGGATGCTCACACTGTTAACAATTCGCCAAGCCTGTTCTACCATCTCGGTCTGGGTGAGGTATCCAATGTCGGCTTTACCTATGAGAGAATAGGAATTTAGTGCACCGCCCATCTGAGCAAACTCGATTCCCTCGTTCTCTGCAATCCGTGCGCTCAGGCAATCCCAAACACTCACCCCTGCGGTGCAATTTGCGCGTCCGATAATCTCTCGTAATTTTCGCCTGGGCTCTGACTCTTTCATAGGAACATGCAGAAAAAATCATGGCATGGCAATTTATGGGTTTATGGATTGTCGACCGAGGTTTAGAGAAAGGTGAGCGGTTCCATGCTTTCGAAATCGAGAGATCATTTCATTTCTCCAAAGCGAATGCTGTCTTCAGAAAGAAGAATTGTCTGTCCACGACACCGTGATCCCCTGCGCTCTTAATCAGCTCCTGGCCAAAATCTCCTTTGACTGCAGTTATCGTGGAATCCATATCGGTCGAGCGTATCAACGCTACGAACTTCCTACTAGACTCTCCCTCAACAATCGACAACCTCCTGACCGATTGTACACCAGCCAGAGATGCGATTCGCCTGAAATGATGCTGATGGAGCCATTCTTCGAACTCGGGATTCCCGGGAGCATTGTGAAATACGATAATCCATCCCTCCTTCCCACCTTTCTCATCACCAATCTTATCCTCCTTAACCTCCTCTGGACTTGAAGAACGCATAGCCATTTACAAAACCACGAAACCAGCGTTTTGTGCTTCTAAAAATGATTTGTTGTTCTCGAAGCATCTGTTCTCGAACCATCACGCAAGTTCTCGATAGGTCCACTTAATGTTTTTATGAAGAGTAAGGATGGCACAGTCTGAAACATAAACTAATGTCGGATTCAACGTTTCCGTTGGTCGGGTGCGAAACTAGGAAGTACTTGAAACGGTTCGGCCTTCCCGAGCAGGAAGGTTACCAACTAAAAACCTCCAACAAACGGTTTCAGGATGGCGCGCAATATAGGATCGAATTACCCGGAGTTGAAACTCCAGAAATGATGGAAAAAATGGTTGAACTTCTGGAAGCTAAATCCATCAAATGGCATAGATTTGAGCAAACTATTGGAATATTCCGCCTGACCGACTCTGACATCTTGAGAATGGTCGACATCAGCAAGCAGAGGCGCGTTGAACTCGTTCTATCAGTTGGGCCCAGGACGACATATGACATCGGAGCTGCGATCAGGACCGAGTCAGGTAAGATGATGAGCCACAGGTTGCGAGGCGTCGAGCAGCTCGTGCGGGCCGTCGAAGATGTGAGGCGCGCGGCTTCACTAGGAGTGAGGGGGATCCTCGTATTTGACGAAGGACTGCTTTGGTTGCTCGATCATATGCGAAAAGACGGTTACATCCCAAAGGATATGTCGTTCAAAGCTTCGGCCCACATGGGTCATTGCAACCCTGCCTCTGTGAGACTCTTAGAGTCGATCGGTGCCAACTCCGTAAATGTGGCTCGGGATCTAGATCTACCGATGATTTCTGCAATCCGAGAGGCCACCAGTTGCACTCTTGATATTCACGTGGACACTACGCAAGCCGCTGGCGGGTTTATACGCCACTACGAAGCCCCAGAATTTGTGCGCGTCGCCTCTCCGGTTTTTATCAAAGTGGGACCGTTCGCCGCCGGCAAAAACATCTTCTCTAATTTCAATGAAAACTTGGCCATTTTTGTGAAACTAGTTGAAATGGTGCATTATATGATGGCCAAGTATTATCCCACTGCAAAAATGTCTGAGATGGGTGCGGAAGGCCTTGCCATTCCGAGATGAAATCGTGGACTAATCTTCATCGTCAGGCAGAATATAATGCTGATTGACAAGACCTCAAGGTAAGCAATTTTGGCTTCAGCGGCTTCAGATTCGTACTCAATAGGAATCGACGTTGGTGGAACATTCACGGATCTCGTCCTGAGCAGTGAAGCAACGGGAGAGACTGCCATCGAGAAGGTCCTCACCACTCCAGCCAATCCCGCGGAAGGAATAATCGATGGAATGAACAGGTTGCTCGAGTCACGGAAGGTCGAATACTCGCAACTCTCCCAAGTAATCCATGGCACAACCATCGGCTCCAATACAGTGATTGAGCGAACTGGCGCGAAGGTAGGCTTCGTCACATCGAACGGTCATCGAGACGTGCTTCAAATGGGCAGGGAGTGGAGATACGACATATACGATTTGGGTATCCGCTTCAATACGCCGCTTGTTCCTCGGAGACTTTGCATGGAGGTAGAGGAGAGGATTCTCCACGACGGAAAAATCTACAATTCGCTTGATACGCGGCAGCTGCTGCGCACTGTAAGAGAACTAGTAGGCCGTGAAAAGGTCGAAGCACTCGCAATTTCTTTTCTCCACGCATACGCGAACCCAATACATGAGAGAAAGGCAAAGGAACTGATTGAGAAGCAATACCCAAGATTATTTGTTTCGATTTCATCAGAAGTCTTGCCCACCATCCGAGAGTATGAACGTGCGTCGACAACAGTCACAAATGCGTACATCGGTCCTATCGTAGCTAGATACTTGACCCATCTGGAAGACAAATTGAAGAAGCGAGGTTTCCGCGGCAGGGTCTTCCTGACGACTAGCGCTGGTGCCTTGATGACAACGGACCTTGCGAGACGCTTCCCGGTCAGACTTTTGGAATCAGGGCCTGCCGCAGGTGTAGTGATTAGTCAATTCATAGGCGAACGGATTCGACAGGACGATTTGCTCTCGTTCGATATGGGTGGCACGACATCGAAGGGAAGTTTCATCATTGAAGGCAAGCCCTTCAAGGTTGACGAGCTCGAGGTCGCCCGAGTCCATCGATACAAGCCCGGGAGCGGCATCCCTCTCAAAGTTCCGAGTATAGGAATGGTAGAAATAGGCGTTGGTGGTGGAAGTATTGCACAGCTCGACGAACGAGGAGTCATTGCCATTGGGCCTAGAAGCGCTGGAGCTTCGCCAGGACCAGCCTGCTACGGCTTAGGCGGTGAGGATCCAACGGTCACCGATGCAGACCTAGTCCTTGGTTATCTCAATCCAGAATATTTCCTTGGCGGACGGATGAAGCTCGACGTTCGGAAAGCAAGCGATACCTTGGACAACGTCGTCGCAAAGAGACTCCATTCTACTACCCTAGATTCTGCGCTGGCGATTTACGAAACCGCAAACCAAATGATAGCATCATCCTTTCGATTACACGCTGCTGAAAGGGGCATTGATTACACAAAAGCTTCGATCATCGTGTATGGCGGCGCCGGTCCAATCCACGCCACCGGTGTAGCAAAGAGTCTGGGCGTCCGCAGCATCGTATTTCCCATTCATGCGGGAGTGCTCTCTGCATACGGGTTGCTCGTATCACAGGTATCATTCGATATTACACAAACAAAGATCGCCTCGTTGGCAGATCTTGGTTCGAAAGAGTATGTCGAGACATTTGAACGGTTGATTCGCGAAACGGGAGGTATTCTCAAGCGTACCGGCATTCAAGAGCTGAATCGAATAGAAAGAAAGCTCGATATGCGTTATGCGGGCCAAGGATACGAGATTGAGCTAGATCTAGGCGAATTAAGACCAGATGCAAAGGAGTTCAATGATCTGCCCCGGCGCTTTCAGTCCAAGTACGCGCAGCTCTATAGCGAAAAGCTCTCGGCTGGAGAGCCCGAAATAGTAAACTTCAGAATCAGCGTATTCTCCGCTCGGAGAAAAGTGAGGGTTGGATTTGGGGGTTCGGGAGAAGCGAAGTCCGTGGGTGCTAGGGAAACCAAATCCAGAAGAGCTTACTTCGAGGAGGGATACAAGGATTGCACAGTCATTGATAGGTATTCATTACGTCCTGGCGACAGAATCAGTGGGCCTGCAATTGTGGAGGAATTCGAGACTACCACAATACTGGACGAGGGCCAGATTGGAGAGGTAGATAAGATGTACAACATAGTTGTCAAACTTACTGCCTAACAAGCTGGAAGGTAATCATATCTTGGCAAATCGCGAAAAAGGACTTGGTGTAAGGACTGGTATTCTATGGGATAGGCTTATTTCGATATCGGACGAAGTCTTCAAGACGGTTGTAAGAACATCATTCTCTTCTGCAGTTCGCGAAGGACACGATGCCTGCTGCGTTCTGCTGGATAGCAAGGGGCGTTCGATAGTGCAGAGTACGCAGAACGTTCCCTCCTTTATTGGAACGCTCCCAATGACCATGCGCGAGGTCCTAGCAAGATTCGACCTAAAAGACATGGAGGCCGGAGATGTAATCGGCACAAATGATCCTTGGTTCGGAACCGGGCACCTTTATGACCTGACAGTCATACGCCCAGTCTTCTTCAAAGGCGAATTACTGTGTTTCACTGGAACTGTAAATCACCTTCCTGATGTCGGAGGCTCAGGGTACAACGACACTGCAAAGGAAATGTACGAAGAGGGCTTGAACATACCTCCCTCAAAACTCGTTGAGGCGGGCAAGCCAAACTCGGACATCATGAGTATCATCGAAAGGAATGTCAGGATGAATGACAAGGTGTTGGGAG
Organism: Nitrososphaerota archaeon; assembly: GCA_021325255.1. Next base: position 25,561 of record JAJPHP010000016.1, read on the forward strand.
ACATCCAGGCCGTTATTTCGGCAAATCATCTCGGCGAACGGAGGCTACTAGAACTTCTGGATGACGAGAAGTTGGGAAGGGAAGACTTCGAAGAGCTTTGCCAAGCGATTATCAGAATGACCCGTTCGGCGATGAAGAAGGAGCTCGTTAAAGTTCAAGGTTCTTACAGGAGCACCATCCAGGCTGAGGCATTGGACTCAGCAGTACGAATCAAATGCAAAGTATCAATTGATAGCGATAAAGGAGTTCTGATAGATTACAGCGGAAGTTCAAAGGCGGTTGATGCCGCCATCAACGTTCCATACTCTTACACATACTCCTGGAGCTCCTATGCGATAAAATGCGTTTACGCGCCGCTAATTCCCAACAATGAAGGTATTTTCGAGCTAATCAAAGTGGTTGCGCCGGACAATTCCGTTGTCAACATCAAGCCTCCCCATGCTGTAGCCGGGCGACATGTACTGGGTCATTACTTGCCGTCTGTCATATTCAGAGCATTGGCAAAAGCAAGCCCTGATAGAGTGATCGCGGATTCCGGTATGTGGACGGTAATGTATTTTGATGGGTATAATAATCTGGGGTCGCGGTATTCAGTCCAATATTCTTCGAGCGGTGGGCTAGGTGCTCGGCCAAACGAGGATGGAATCTCCTGCTTATCCTTTCCAACCGACGTGTCAAATATTCCAGTGGAAGCATGGGAACAGGTGACAGACCTCCTAGTCGAGGAGAGGAAACTAAGAGAGAATTCCGAGGGTGCCGGGAAGTATAGAGGCGGATTTGGTCAGGTCGTCACTATCAAGAACATTACGGCAAAGCAGGTCAGCGTATCCGTGAGCTGTAATCGAACCCTGTTCGCCCCTCAAGGTCTGAGAGGGGGCCTTGCAGGGACTCGTCGAGAATTCTTCTTCAATGGAAGACCTGCTCCGGGACGTGGCAGATACTATTTGAATCCAGGTGACGAGGTAACACTGAAAGACGCTGGAGGGGGCGGGTATCAAAACGTAAGAATGCGTGACAAAAACCTTGTTCGACAAGATATCAACGAGGGACTAATCACGGTCAATAGGGCGCGACAACTGTATCATAGTTGATTATTAGAGGAAGTGGCTTCTTACAAGAAATGACACCTAACGAAAACCAAGAACTTTACGTCTGGATCGACGGCGAATTACTGAATAAGGAAAGAGCAGCTGTCTCCGTATGGGACCATGGATTTCTGTATGGTGACGGAGTCTATGAAGGAATCAGGTCATATGCCGGCGCTGTGCACAGATTGGATGACCACATCGAAAGGCTCTTCGAATCTGCGAAATCTATTCAGATCGACATACAATACAGTCAGGCTCAGATCGGCAGGGCCGTCGGCGAGACCCTTCTGAAGAATTCCCTCTTCGAGGATGCCCATGTGCGTATCGTCGCCACTAGAGGGGTGGGAAAACCTGGCCTCGACCCTAGGAGAGCGGTCAAATCGACAACAATCGTGATGTCCTACCCCTTTCCCAAATACTTTGGAGAAAAGGCGGTCAGGCTCCTCATTTCTTCGGTGAGGAAAAAGTCTCCATACTCAGTCGATGCCAAACTAAAGTCTTTGAACTACATGGATTCCGTTCTCGCAAAACTCCAAGCAAATGCCGCCCAAATGGATGATGCAATCTTGCTTGATATGAGTGGTTATGTTGCTGAAGCTACCGGAATGAATGTTTTCGTAGTCAAGGACAACAAGATATCCGTTCCGACTACAGGGGCATCACTCGAGGGGATCACCCGCAAGGTCGTCTTGGAAATCGCGTCCCGCCTAGGCTTTAGCGTTGCCGAGACGAATATCACACCGCACGATCTTTACGTCGCGGATGAAGCATTTCTCACTGGAACCGGCGCTGGAATCGTTCCGATCGATGAGGTCGACGGGAGAAAAGTTGGAAAGGGGGCACGGATCGTTTTGAAAAGAATCTTAGAAGAATACACAAGGGACATTCACGACAATTCAGTTAACGCTAGCGATATTGTCAAGAAATACACTTGAAGCAATTGATACCCTCAAGCAAGGTATCATTTGGAGTAAAGGCAACTATCGCGTGCTTCGCAGAATTTGGGTGGGTCGCAACTCTTCCTGCAGTCTCAGAACCTATTCGGGTAGAAACATGACCGGCAATACAAACACGATCACAAAGAATCCATTGCAGATCCACGCAAAGGGGTAACCATAATTCGAAACAGTATACGCAAAAACAATCGGAATCCAGAAGTTTCCGACCAATGAGAAGCTGTTCACCCAACCTACGCGAACAGTATCGTATCTCGAGGAAACGCTAGATATTTCTCTCGCGCTAGCGATTGCGGTGGTAAAGCCGCCTCCTTGAAAGAAACCTACCAACGCGCTGGACATGGAAAGCATGTATAGATTTGGAGCAGAGCTAAGCGTCAGGCTCAATGAACTCCCTGCGCCACATATCAAGAGGAGTCTGCGGACGTCTTTCACTTTGTCATACAACTTACCAAAAATCAAGGAAGAGACCACAGACAGGATTGGTGACAGGCTTGCAATGGACCCGGACAGCGAGGGGGAAATATCAAGCACATTTTCCAAGTAATATGTCATGATATTTCCTACTAGGATTGGACCAATTGTGGTTCCAAGAAGACACAGACTGATTAGGTTGAGCCGTCTATCCCGCAGGATGACGAAGAGCGCAGGGGTGCGAAAGCGCAATATCAATCCGTCATCCTCGTCCTCCTGCTTCGGAATGAATCTCATCATCAAGACTATACAGCCCAGACCTAGGAGGCCATTGACAAACAGCCCAACCCTCCAGCTGGTCGATTCCGCCAAAAGCCCCCAAAATACGAGCGCCAGAAAGCCTCCTAATCCGAGCGCCGCTCCAAATATGCCCAAACTCATGCCTTCTGACCCTGTACGATAATGTTTTGCGATCAGTCTAACACTTGGAGAAAACGTCAGGCCCATTCCTGCTCCAACGACGAATCTAAGCAAGACCTGAGAGCCTAGATCAGTGGTCAACCCGCAAAGTATTGTCCCTGTTGCAGCCGTTAAAGTTCCGATGAGGAGAACATTTCTGGCGCCGTGCCTGGCCGAAAAAATGCCTCCAGGTATTTGGAAAATCGCCATCCCCAAGAGAAAGCTGGTAGTCGCCGTCGCAAGACCCGTGATCCCAAATCCTAGATCCAAAGCGATGAAAGAGTATATCGTAGGAAAGCTAAACCAGGTTATCCCGTAAAAAATCCTGAAAGCAACTAGTGACAGAGTTGTCTCATTGCTACCCGCATTAGTCATACCTTTGAGCCCTGATAGAAGTTAGCCGACGAGCGTCGATAGAACTGCGCGACGATTTGAAATCCAATCCAATGCGCAAAATATTTCTGGTTCCGTTGCCCGAACAGCGAGTTACTGTGTGAGGTGGAAAGCCAGACCCAATTCATGCTCCTTTCAAATTTTCGGAAGGCTTTGATCGGGACTTTGAATCTTCGGTAGTACGCAGGGGTATATTGGCTCTTACTTTCTAGCTGGCGTCCAAGATTCTCGCAATCGCCCAGCCTCGTGGGTACTCGTTCAATCTTTGCGCTTGGCAATGCTACTGCCCAGAAAGACGCTTCCTAATTCCTTATCGCGCAAAGTTTGAGTTTCGCCTTCGAAGACCTTCCTGCCGGAGGTCAGTATTACGGCTCTCTTTGAGACCGACAGCGCCTTCCTGACGTTCTGTTCCACCAGCCCAATTGCAATCCCTTTTTGAGCGAGCTCGACTATCTTCTCAAAGATCAGGTCAGTTAGTTTCGGTGATAGAGCCGCCGATGGCTCATCCAAGAGTAGCACCTTCGGATCAGTGACGAGCGCCCTCCCCAAGGCCAGCAATTGTCTTTCACCTCCGCTAAGTTTTCCGGCCTTTTCATCTTTCCTTTCCTTCAGCAGAGGGAACATCTGATAGACAACTTCCAGTTTTTCTCTGAGCCTGTTTGATTGGAAAAGCCCTCCCATTTCCAAATTCTCTTTAAGTGTCATCTTCGGAAAAACATTGTCGACTTGTGGAACATAACCGATCCCCAGGCTGACGACGCGACTGGGTTTCATTCCAGTGATATCATTTTCATTGAAACTAATATTTCCAGAGAAAACGGTGGAGAGCCCGAGTACTGCTTTTACAAGAGTACTCTTGCCCGAGCCATTCGGCCCTAATATCGCTGTGATGGCGTTGTCTTCAATTGTCAGAGATATACCATGTACAATTTGTATTTTGCCATATCCTGCGGATATATCATTCAATAGTAGAGTGCACAAACGCAGTCAACCACCCAAATAAACCTCGGCCACCGTGGCGTTTTGCATGATTTCTTGCGGCGATCCCTCGAACAGTAATCTACCTTGATGCATCACGTAAGAGTAATTTACGAATCTGAATAGAATGTCCAGGCGGTGCTCGATAATCAAGAAAGTGATATTAGATTTCTTCTGGAGTTCGACAAGTTTGCTCAGAATCTTTTCCGCCAAATCAGGAAGAACTCCTGCCGTGGGTTCATCCAGTAGCACCAGTTCTGGGTCGGACATCAGCGCCCTCCCAATTTCCAACAACTTCATTTGACCTCCTGAGATATTCTGGGCCGAGTTTCCCTCCACCTGGTCTAACGACAGCGTTTTGAGTACGTCACGAGCCCTTGCGCCTAACTCGTACTCCTGATTATCCCACCTACTGTGAACCGGAGCGTCGACAATTTTTTCGCCCTTCTGGCCCTTTGGCGGAACCAACAGATTCTCGAGCACGGTCATTGTAGAAAAAAGTCGAGGATTCTGAAATGTTCTCGCTATGCCCATGTGGTATATTTCAGACGCACTCTTCCTTTCTATGGGGTTTCCCTTGAAAATTATCGTCCCAGAATCAGACCGAAGAACCCCGGAAATGCAATTGAAGAGCGTGCTCTTGCCAGACCCATTGGGGCCGATTATCCCGGCCATCTCACCTCGTTCTATTTCCAAATCAATTCCATTGAGCGCCCTGACTCCGCCAAAGCTCTTGTAAACTTTCTGAGCGGATAAGATGTTATCAGTCATCAATCGGTCTTCCCATCCCGTGGGCGCTTGAAAGCCGTCGTCCTGATAGGCTTCTCAGGGAGTATTCCACCAGGCCGATACAGCAGTATCAGAATCAAGATGACGCCTTCAATTATGAATCGCAGATAATTCAATTGGGATGATATGCCTACATAGAATTGGTTGAATTGAAGCTGGGTGGTAAGAATTGCAGTGGCTTCATTTATCCCTGTGAGGACTAGCGTACCCAACAACACTCCTTTGTTGTTCCCCGTCCCTCCTAGGATCATCATTACCCAAATCTGAAAGGTCAGATCCGGAATGAAATCAGTGGACGAAATATATCCAACGTAGAAGACGTAAAGCACTCCCGCTATTCCGCTTATCGCGGAACCTATTATGAGCACACGGATTCTAGATTTATTGATGAATTTCCCGTAGACCTCTGACGCGACGGGATCGTCGCGTATCGATCGCAGCATTCTCCCGTAAGGCGAATTGCTTAGTCGATTGACGTAGAGAAAGACCGCAGCGGCGAAAGCCATGATCAGAAAGGACACACCAGAGTTTGCTAGGAACGAACTCTGTAATGAGGAGAACGGATTGGGTACGCCGCTTAGGCCCTGATAGCCGCATACTATTGCGTTATAGTTTGCCGTGATAATGCGAACGGCCTCGCCCGCAACTAGTAGTACAATACCAAGTACAAAGCCTTCACTAATTCTCATGGCTGGCAAGGCCAAGATAAGCCCGAAGCCCGCTGCCACCCCAGCTCCAACTACAATACAGATTATGAAAATCAAAAATGCAAGTTGCGGGTCACTAGATCCTGCCTGAAAGCGAAATTGGACTGCCTGGGCACCGCACATATCTGGAGGGTTTGCAATGCCGTAAAAGTAAGGGAGCAAATACGCAACAATGATCCCGGCTGAGAAAGCGCCTAGTCCATAAAAGAGCACCTTGCCGAAATTGAGCTGCCCACTGTAGCCATATTCTAGATTTAGAGTGACTCCCAGAACCGCGTACAGCGAATAGAAAGTCCCCGCCGAAATTAGTAGTGAAATTACGTCTACTATGTTCTCAATCTTCCCAAAGCCATCTTGATTTCTGACTTCATTCTGCTGAAAGAAATATCGGATAGTCCTGTGGGACGGATTATCAGAACGAGCACGATGATCAGTATGGGCATGAGTGGCTTGAAGGTGAAACTCACCCCGAATAGTTGGTTGAGTACATTTATTCCGGCATTCTCGGCTAGCCCGACTATGAAGCCTCCGACTATCGTAGCGGGAAGGCTCAGATAAGCCCCTATGGAAGATGCGGCAAAAATGTCAACCATTGCTTGGTACCCGAGTTCGGGATGGGCAAGAGTGAAGACAACATAGAATCCCCCGGCAATGCCAGCCAGTCCTCCGGAAATTATGAAAGTCAGATTGTAAACACGTTCAGGATCGACACCGATGGCCTGAGCCAATTGCCTGTTGTCAGATATAGCCCTCATCGTCTTTCCCGCTCTGGTTCGTTGCATAAATAATCTCAGAAGAAACATTAGTGCGATTGCGGTAGGTACAGCCCATACGAAAATGTTTGTTATGTAGAGAAAGCCAAATTTGGTTACAACCGAAATACCCACGCCGGTTGGAACACCCAGCCAATTATTCGGAGCAGCCACCATGTACAGAGAATATCTGAGTATGAGATCTAGAGCAAACGACCCGATCATCAGGATGAATGATGAAGATCCTCTCGCAATCATAGGACGGAAAAGCAACCGATACGAGAGCCAAGCCGTTGCGGATGTGGCCAAAAATGAAACGACTAGGGCTTCTGCTAGACCGCTTCCCATGAATCGAGTCATGTACATGCAAATGTACGCACCGATTGTCACATACTCCGCGTGCGCCAGATTGGGGATCTTCGTCACCCCCATTGTTAACGTAAAACCTACCGCCATCAGGGCGTAAAGACTACCGATCTCGACGGAAAGGTAGAGTGATGAGACAAAACCGTCTAGCCCAAATGCCAACTGTTCTTGAAACGCACGAATCATCTGCAATAAAATACGTTTCGGTAGAGCGCATTTACGTCTCCGAAAGTAGCCTACCAAATCCTTTGACAGCTTGACGGGATCCGCATAATCTTGCAGCTTTCCAAATTGTAGCTTGATTGGCTGTAATCACGGGCTTTCCCAATGTTTCCTCTAAATGCTGGATTACGGCCGAAGCAGGAAAGTTTGTACAGGAAATGAATAACCCATCGGAGTCTTCACTCTTTGTTCTCACAGCGAAATCAATAATCCTGTGCGGTGGAACGTCGCATTCAGATCCGTCTCGAATCCCCATGCCCTTTACGTTACAAACTCGAATCCCATTTCCGTTCAGGAAAATGGAAATCTTTGAAGTCAATTCATCAGCGTATGGTGCGCACACATCTACCTTACTTATTTTCAAGACGCGAAGGGCATCTACTACCGCAGTCGATGTCGTTGTAGCATGGTACGCTCCTATGAGACCCTCCGGTCCAACGAGGATAGTCGTATCGTACAAATCATTTGTCCAGCCCGTCGTGCGAGTGAGCATTCCCATGATAACGTAGAGGTCGTGCTCTTTCGCTTTCCGACAAAGAATTGCAATTTCTTCGGCCGGCGGATCCATGTTTGTTGAGTAGCGGGGAAAGAATGTATTTGTCTCATACCCCGTTAGATAAATCTCCCCAAAGACCACAAGCTTTGCCCTAAGGACGCTGCATCGTCGATTTGTCTTAGGGCATTCTCCAAATTCTTGGGACGGGGATCGGCGTTTTCTTCTCCTATGAGGGACCGAGATTGGCACAGAGCCACTTTGTACTTGGTATACTCTGGTTTGTTGGACACGCTGGGGCTGGGTTGTCCATGACGTATAAAAACCCTGCCAAGAACTTTGCCGAGAACGAAGTCTTGATCAAAGATGCGGTTTGTGTTGCTCAAAGAGATAGACAACTCGAATCTACTATCGGAACGCAACCAATCGGAACTCCTCCCTTTCCAACAACGGGTGAACCGTTCCCCACACCAATACCGGAAAAGAAAGCTAATGTTAGAGACCAACTCGATCTAAGATTCCCGGTGCCGATGGGCAAGGTTGCTCAAATCATGGGGATGATGAACTTCCTCCAGAGTAAGTTCAAGGAATTGGAAATTGAGATTAGGGCCAAAAATGGGTCAATTTCTGAGGAGGAGTTCGCCAACAAAATCAAGGAAGCCCTGCGGCAACTCGACATCAGTTTAGAAGATTAAGGTCGCCCAAACAATGACTCCAACCCAGCATATCTCTGTATTCTGCCAGCCGCTTTGGAGGTTCGAGTGGAACGTATTCTTACCTCTCCCTTGACAGGTACTCTTGTTACTGCGCTACTCCTTGTCCTCTTGTCTGGGAAGTCTTTTGGAGATTTCCACAAACAATTTTTCATCCTTGCCAGCCATTTTTCAAGACAGACCTCCGAATGCCTTCCTTTTTACTTTGCTAGCGTCATAATCCAGCCCGCTCCACTGGATCTCGTATCCAAGAGACGAGAGGATCTCCGCTGGACCGACACCAACTCCGAGAGATTCTATGACTCGCGATGCTACACTGAGGGGCAAGCTATCACCCCTAGCGAATTCCTCTTCCACCTTCTTTCCGATGGTTTCGATTTCTAACTCGCTCAAAAGAAAGTCTCCAATCATCCTAAAGCCTTTAAGGTCGCTTCCGGTAAGCGCCCTTTTTACGATTTGAAGAGGAATGTTGCGATCTCGCGCAACCTGCTCCAGGCTCACAACTTTGCCCGTAAAATCGTAGAATGTCTTGCTGGTACGCAGTTCATCCAGCAGCTTTTCTTCGGCGGCCTGCTCGATAGTCTTGAGATAAGAGATTACGGCATCTACCGGAACTTGCCTCGAATAGGTCAGGAGCATCACCGCCTTTGACTTGACCTCGGCAAGTTTTGCCTCGGAGCAGCGCAGGTTCTCATTCAACGCCACAATGATTCTAGTTTCTGGAGTAAGCGAAGCCAGTTTTGAAAGTTTTCTTTCGATGTACTCCTTCGTCCAGAATCCGACAATCTCCATGAAGATCTTGAAACCGTACTTTTCGAGACTGAAATCGGGAATGAGGACGTACCTTCCAGCGATCAGTGGCTCTGGCTCCCTTCGTAACTCCCAACCAGTGCTCAAAGAGTTAAATTTCGAAGCAAATATTTCCTCGACGCTACTGTCGAAGAGAGACTCCTCGTCGCGGTCAAAAAGCCCGGCAAACTCTGGAGCACTTCCTTTGTTTTCTTCGAAGCAAAGTATTCTGTTATTCTTGCGCCTGTCTATTATCTCTGCGTTGAAACTCCAGGAATCGCTGGCAACTATCGTCGGCAGGAGCTTTGCAAGGGATGTGCCGTACCTTTCTGTCATCTTGAAAAGCGATAGCGGACCGTCAAGAAAGACCGAGTAACGGTCTTTCTCCTCCCTCTTTTCTACGGAGTACATCAGCCCAAACCTCTTGATGTCTCTGAATATCCGCTTCCAGTTGCCCGAGGCAACGAATTCCATGCTCACGCTTTTGAATAAGGCAGTCTGAGCAAGCGCAAGGTTGTAAGCCTGTACGAGGAGAAGGGGGCTGACCGGATCAAAAGCTGTCAGAATCTGCTCTTCTTCAAGATCCTTGAACATGGATTCCTCAAGTTCCCCAGGGAGGAGGTTCATCCTTGCGCTCAACTCGACAAGAAGTTGCTGCTTCTGTTGAGTTGTAGCGATCCTCCGCTTGCTAGCTTCCTCGAAGACTGTTGTACGTGCGCTCACCGGTTCGACCTTGCTATCCACGATGAAGGTGCACCTCCTGTTCAAAATCGCCGCAAGGCCTCTTAGTGTCTTATAATCAGTCGACTCTGAGGACTCGAGTTCTTCGAGTCTAGCCAAGAGACAGCCTCTCTTCTTTCCTACGCTTTCCTGAAAGATTCCGATGATGCTTTTGGCAAGAGAAATCGAAGCTGCTTCAAGGGGAATGTAATTTGGAACCACTTTTCCCTTACGGACTTTACCACTGAACAGATTCGACGGAAGCATCTGACCTTCAAACACCAAACGATAACATAAAAATCATCGGGAATGACAAATGAAAGGCGGCGCCGCTTGGCTATCAGGTCAGAAATCGTTCCTCGCACCTACCAGTCGAGCATTGCTACCACAGCTTCCAAGACAAACACGCTGGTGATCCTACCAACGGGTCTTGGAAAGACATTGATTGCAATCCTCGTGTCGGAAAGCAGGCTCAAGGAAGTCAATCCCAAAGGAAGGATACTCGTTCTCGCTCCTACCAGACCTCTCGTGCTTCAGCACAAAGAAACTTTTGAAAAGTCGCTTCTTCTGGACGAGAGCCGCTTTGTCCTCTTGACTGGAGAAACTGACATAGACGATAGGACCGATGTCTGGGAAAATCAGGAAAAGCAGTTTGTGTTCGCAACACCAGAGACGGTTCTGAACGATCTAGAAGTTGGGGGCGCCTCTCTCAAGGATTTTGTGCTCGTCGTCTTTGACGAAGCGCACAGAGCAGTCGGAGGCTACGCATACACCGAATTGGCTAGGCTCTACTCGAATCAATCGCTCCATCCATTAATTTTGGGGTTGACCGCGTCTCCCGGAGGATCCGTAGAAAGAGTGGACGAGGTTGTCAGAAACCTGTTCGTAAAAAAAGTGGAGGCTAGGAACGAGAAGGACATCGATGTCCAGGATTTCGTCGAAGAAACGAAGATGGACTGGGTCAAGGTCAATCTTCCCTCCGAATTCAATACACCAAGAAACCTTCTGCGTACGCTCTACGACGAAAAGATTGCGAAGCTGAAGAATGGAGGCTTCATCAAGCCCACCTACTTCCGGGGTCAGCCAAGGATAACCAAAAAGAATCTCTTGGAATCTAGAGGAATGATATTCTCGAGGCTGAAGCAGGCTGACTACAACACGAACGCGAAGACCGCTGCCTACGGTGCGCTGATATCTCAATCTCAAGCCGTTATAATTCTTCACGCGATAGAACTCTTGGAGACCCAGGGTGTTTACACGCTTCAAAAATACCTGACGAGGCAAAAGGAAAATCCGGAGCAGGGGAAATCAGCAAAAGCGCTGTTCAAGGACGAGAGGTGGTCAAGGATAGTGAATGAAACCACAAAATTAGCTTCGTCAACAGTTCTCGAAGATCATCCAAAGGTTCCTAAACTAAGATCAATAATTTCAGAGCAGCTGGCAAAGAAACAGAATTCCAAGATCATTGTTTTCACTCAGTACAGGGATACGATTGACCTGATTATTTCAAAGCTCCAAGACAATTACAAGCAGGTCAGATGCCAGAGATTCGTGGGACAATCAAAGAAAAGCGAACAGGATAAGGGGATGAGCCAGAAGGTTCAGAAGCAAGTCCTTGAAAAGTTCCGAACATCCAGCGAATTCAACGTCCTGGTCAGTTCGAGCATAGGCGAGGAAGGACTACACGTTCCGGACGTCGACCTTGTGGTTTTCTACGAAGCCGTTCCTTCAGAGATAAGATCGATCCAGCGAAGGGGAAGGACTGGAAGAACTATGCCCGGAAGAGTCGTGGTGCTCCTAGCGGAAAATACTGTAGACGAAGCGTACTATTACAGCGCGTTGTACAAGGAGAACAAAATGAAGAAGATAGTGGAGAATGGGATAGTAGTCGGTGCTGATGAGAACGAAAGATCAGAGAACGCGTCTCTCTTAGATTTCATTTGATTATCGAAGCTTTTGAACTTCCTTCCAGTCTGAATAATCATCGACAGCTTTCAGCTTGCACTTTTCGCAGTACGCCTTGTCTCCATCATCGTCCTCGGGAATCAGCGCACCAAGATTCTCTGCTGTGAGTGGCGCTCCGCAACTGCTGCATACTCTGGGCAACATCACACTCTAATGGGTTTTCGACAAGATATGCATGTCGGTCGGTCATCCAGAAGGAACATTCTTAACAACTGAAGGAAGGAAGGAAGTAGAGCGAGCCTTGTCTTCGGCAGCGACTAGCATTTCCTTCGATAAGGGCACCATAGTGGTGAGGGGTGGCCACAGAATCCCGAATACAGTGTGGGATGAGAGGATAGGTGCGTTCAGGGCCCAGGCCATCTTCTACAGGGACATGCTCCAGTACTTCAAGGAAAGCGACCTGGAGTTTCAAGACAACGTTGCTAGCCACTTGATCCCCTGCCCTCATTTAGAGTGCGTTTCCACTGTAAAGCTGAGGGGATACCAGAAGAAAGCTCTCAACTCCTGGGAAAGATCTGGAAAGAGGGGGACGATAGTCCTCCCAACAGGCGCTGGAAAGACCGTCATCGCAATAAAAGCGATTGAACTGGTAAACCAACCTGCCCTAGTTGTAGTACCGACTCTAGATCTTATGGAGCAATGGCGAAAGAGGATAGAGAAGGAGCTGAGTATCAAGGCAGGAGTTCTCGGCGGCGGAGAGAGTACGCTACTGCCTGTGACCGTTTCCACTTATGATTCTGCGTTCATCAAAGCACCAGAGATAGGAGCAAAGTTCTCGTTCATCATCGCAGACGAGGTGCACCACATAGCTTCCGAAGGTTACAGGCAGATTGCCGAGATGTTTTCGGCCCCCTACAGGATGGGTCTAACGGCCACCCTTGAAAGGGAGGACATGCTCCACAAAGAGATACCACGACTGATAGGGGGAGTCGTTTTCAGGCTGGAGCCAAAGGATCTCGCTGGAAGCTACCTATCCAACTTTTCCGTCGACAGGATAGTCGTCGATCTCACCGAGGAAGAGATGAAGGAGTATGAGAAGCACCACAGGATATTCACCGACTATATCCAGAGAAACAGAATCAGATTGTTCACGCCAATGTCATTTCGCAGGTTCATAATGAGGAGCGCAAGAGATCCGGAGGCTAGAAAGGCACTTCTGGCAAGGAACAGGTCGATGGACATCGCATTCAACTCCGAGTCCAAAATAAAAGAGCTCGAAAAGATTCTAATCGAAAATCCTGAAGAGCGGATTCTTATATTCACGCAGCATAACGACCTCGTCTACAGGATATCGAGGAGGTTTTTGATTCCTTTCATAACTCATACGACGAACAAAGAGGAAAGACACCAGATTCTTGAAAAGTTCAATTCGGGCGTTTACAGGGCTGTTGTCACCTCCAAAGTTTTAGATGAAGGGATAGACGTTCCTGAGGCTTCTTTGGGCGTCATACTAAGCGGCAGCGGAAGCTCAAGAGAGTTTATCCAGCGGCTTGGAAGATTGCTCAGGAAATCAAGTCAGAAGGAGGAGGCTAGGTTGGTGGAAGTAATTTCCAGAGAGACTTCTGAGGTTGGAACAAGTTCCAGGCGCAGAAAAAAGTCGAAGATTGCTATTGCTGCTTCGAGCAGTGATGCAGGGAAAGAGAACAAAAACGCAAGCTATCTGAAACTGTCCTGAATTTTCAGCTTCTGTTCTTCCTGAATGTAGCGACTGCTTCCGCGAATGCCCTTCTTTCTGAAGAGACGAGTTCCTCCCAATTTTTCTCGCCACGCGCGACCTTCTCCATCTCCTCCTCAACTCTCGAAGTGAACTTGGGAGAGATGTAGTTGCCCCAGGGCTTTTCTATGTGCTCAATTAATTTCATTCCCTTCTCAGTAGGATAGATCACGTTCTTGTTTGTCCGTACGTATTGCCTATCTCGAAGCGTCTCGATCATAGTAGGTCTCGTCGATTTGGTTCCTATTCCCGCTCTCTCCATCTCGGCAAGAAGAGAGGAATTGGAGTAGCGCGGCGGCGGCGCTGTCTTTTTCTCTAGAATATCTACTCCTTCCACCAAGTAGGTTGTGTTCGGCTGAAAAACATCAATCATCACCTTTTCCTTGGGAGGATAATAGTAGACAGCGTAAAAGCCGCGGTCGACCAATTTCCTGCCATCTGCTCTAAACGGCTCCACTTGAATCAAACCGTCAACGGTTGTATCAACGAACTTGGCTGGAGGACCGAATATCGATAGGTAGTGTCTTAGAATAAGCTCGTACAGACGAAATGCCAAAGTGTTCTTTTGGTACTCCGTAATGGAAGCAATGGGCGTTATTGGCTCGTGGTCCTCAGATAACTTACCGCGAGTTGGGATCGTAAGATTGTTTTGGAGAAGCTTTGAAGCATAGTCCTTGAAATTGTTACCAGACAAGAGCTTTTGCAGGTTTGATTTGTGATTGAACGAGTGACTATAAGTCTGGTTGTCGACTCTCGGATAGGTTATGATGGACGAGAGGTAGAGCTCCTCGGCAAGGCCCAGTACTTTTGAAGGAGAGATGTGGAGGAAGGAGGAACCCACCCTGAGCATCTCCTGAGTGTTCATAGGTTTTGGTGGCTGAACGAGAGTGGTCTCCTCTCTGACATTTGTGCACAAAAACTGCTTTGATTTTCTGACCTTCTCGAAAATCTCGCAAGCTTTCGTTCTGTCGAAGAAGGGCGACGACTGATGGATGAAGTTGGTTTTCTTCACCTTTGCAGTGATCTCCCAGAAGGGCTTGGGAATGAAGTTTGTTATCTCCCGCTCCCTATCCACGACGAGCAAGAGCGTGGTGGTCTGGACTCTGCCGAAAGACAGAACGCTTTTTCCAACCTTGTACTTGAGAGAAAGACTCAACTCACGAGTTGCCGAGAATCCAACCACTGCGTCGATCTTGCGCCTCGCCTCCACGGAGAAGGCAAGATTGTAGTTGAACTGCCTCAAACGTGAAAAGGATTCCCGAATATCTGACGGAACGGTCGTATTCAGCCAGAGCCTCTTAACCGGCTTTTGAATTCCTCTTAATGTTTCCAAAACTTCGAGACCAATGTTTTCGCCTTCGTCGTCCGAATCAGTCGCGATTATAACTTCTGATGCGTTTAGAGCAAGATTGCGAAGCGGTTGAGAGTATCCTTTCCTTTGGAAAACCTTCACTAAGCTTTTTGGATCGTTGAGTATGGCGTCTACGGAGGAATGCGTCCATCTTTCGAGTTCCTTTGGAGTTACGTAGTTCATGATGTGGCCGCTCAGAGGTACGATGACGTAGTCCAGAACTTCATAAGAAATGATCCTACTCCTTTTTCCTTGACCGCCGAGCGTTTTCACTCTGTACTGTCCTAACGCGGAAGCGATGAGCTGACCCATCCTTTGCTTCTCAGTGACTACAAGCTTCATTGGTTCTCTAATCGGATTTTTCTTCAGATAGAAAAACTGCGCGAAGACGCTTGCTCATCCATGTCGAGCGCGCTAGCCTTTTGACTAGTTGTTGTTCTCTGGGTCCGCGTGGAGCTTCTGCCTGATCGTCAGCCACACCCGAAGGACCCTGGCCGTTTCGTCGTCAAAGAAAACGGTGCGGTTTGACCTCTTCTTGAACTGCCTGGGCTTCAGCGTGATAGACTGCTCGATCCAGTCAACGTCCGAAAGATCAACGCTTATCAGCTCCCTGCGTCTCATCCCTGTCTTTGCGAGCAGAAGGACGATTGCCTTGTCCCTCACGCCGAGGATGGAATTCACCAGCTTCGACATCTCCTCGACCGAGATCAGCTTCGTCGGCGATTTTCCTTCTTCGTTGTTGCTTTGAGAATTACAGATATTTTTGTTATGCCTTAAGCTGTAGCAGGTTTAAAGTAGCGCTCAACCATGTGCTGAAGCTCCTCCTTAAGCTCCTCCTTAAGCTCCTGCTGAACCCGCTTTGTGAATTCCGCGCGCGTCTCGGCTCGCAGTTTTTCAATCTCTTCCTTGTGTTGCTTTTCCTGTACAACAATACGGGCCTCTTGGAACAAGGGTAGCGAGATTGACCAGTGGGACAAGCGCATCTCCGACGGCAAGAAGGGAATGGTAGTCAAAATATCCAAGGACGACCTCGCTGCCATGTACCAAATCAAACTCGAGAACGGCACGATTCCCAGGATTCACTTCTGTGAAGGCGACTTTGCTCGAGTCAGCTGGAACCGGATCCCTGCAAGCTGGTGAGATTGGACAACGGCAGGCTTTTCTGCGATGCTCACAGCCAATCCTTGATGTACGTCTTTGCAGATCTGCACACGATAGAGAACGGGGAACTTGGCAAGAGGGCCGTACAAATCTACAAGAACCGCAAGTTACGGTCCTGAAGCAGGAGGTTGTCGATTGCTTGCAGAAGAAGAGCTGAATTGACAAAGAATTCAAGGAATCACGGCGTTAGGGCCGGTCCATTGTCCCTTTTGACCGGCGTAGCGTATCTTGCCTGGAATTGCTGAAACTGTTTAGCCACTTCAGCACGCAAGTCCTCTCGCAGCTTCTTCATCTCCTCCTTGTGCCGTTTCTCTTGCACGATCAGTCTCGCCTCCATCGAAACGCCCAAATTGTCCCTGTCCTGTTTCACCTTCGCAAGCTCTTCCTTCACGGCATCCTTCTCCGGGTCGCTGGAAACGATGTTCAGGTACTTCCATAACGGTTGCATCAGTCCAGCGAAATGCGCTGGATCTCTCCACGGGGACTTGTCGTAGCGCAGTCGGTCGATGGTGTGCCCCGAGCAGAATTCACCCACTATTGGGTTGGAGTAGAGTCGAGCTAGCGTGATTCCAAGGTCCCTGACCTCGTGGCTGTGAAAGTTGTACCTGTTCTTCCCTCCACGATGGAGACCGGGGCTGTCGGCGACTGTGATTGCCCCTGATCTTCTGCCAGCCTGGTTGAAGATTTGCCAGATGTACTGCGTGTTGATTGGCGTTCCCTTGGATGTGATGAAGATCGGATCCGAAAGTGGGATGTTCTTCTCGTTCCTTCCCGTGTGAATCTCAATGTTCCGGCCCGTCATGTTGCGCCTGACGGCGAGCCAGTCCTTGAGGGCAACGATCCCGTCACGGTGAATGAAGTTGTAGAACTTCATGGCACTTTTCGATGTCGAGGTCTTTGGGCGTATCAGGTTAATCTGCACTGGAGCCTTATCCGGATCCCATTTCGCAGAGTTCTCCGTGCCAAAGTGCTGTGCGAGCTGGTAATATGCAACCTGGTTCCACACCTTGCAGAGTGTGGAGCTGTCCATAAACCCCTGGAGTTTGATTATCATGATCGCCCTATCCCTCGGGGATTTGGTTGAGGCTATTGCTTTCTTCATCGCATCGAGCATGTCGAAAGCCTCCTCGGGAGACATCTCCACGCTAAGCTCGACATCGCTCGCATCGGTGTCAAACCTCAATGGTGACTTGGGCAGATTGATCTGGTTGTGAGAGTAGAAACTGCGGATTGTCCTATAGTCCTTCTCTTTAGAAGAAGGAAGGTTATCCTCTGGAAGCGAGGCAACATAGTCCTTGATGAGCTGGAGGTGCTGAATCTCCTGTCGCTTGGTTCCTTGCATTGCATTTTCAATCAACTCGTCGGGGCTGGTTCCTAGTGGACACTTGAAACTTCGCACATAGCGGATGAATTTTGAGAGGCGATACTTTGGGTCCCTGAGCGTTTCGGAAGGTTTCAGGGCGGACAGCCAGTTCTTGACGGAGGAGTACTGCTCCAGCTCCTCAAGATTGAGGAAGCCAGTCCTGCCCACGAGCTTTACGGCTCCATATTTCTGGAGAACGTAGAGGCCACCCCGTACTGTGGATGCCTTGTATCCCGTCTTCTCCACTATGGTGTTGAATCCGACGGGTTGTCTCGCATCCCTTAGGACGGGCAAGATTCGCTCCATTATTGCCCGGTAATCGACGTGACCATCAGGAAAATCGGGTAGCTTGACGAATTGCCAAATAGTCTCTGCTGGCATCACTGCGTAGCCTAAAATGCGAGACTATATAGGAATTGTTATGGTAGCCCCTAGCAGATTCGAACTGCTGTCTCAGGCTCCAGAGGCCCGCATACTTGACCTGTCTATACTAAGGGGCTGGTGAAATCTATTTCATTTCTATGATATTAAAATTCTTCAGTGTGACGCAAACCGCCGCATGCTTAGAAGCGGGATAGCGGCCACTTAACGATAGCAATGGTTTGTTAGGCTCCCAAAAGCATGTTTCTCGTGCTCAACAACCATGTATATTGGAGGAAAATTCTGCCATGAATTCCTTAAGCGGACGGTATCCAGAAGCGGGGTACCGTCAAGATAAGGCTGATGGCACTCTCTCCTTGAATGTCTCATGAGGTCTTATGTGATTGTACCAGTACGCGAATAGATGCAGGAATTTGGATATGCGCTC
>JAJPHP010000017.1 GCA_021325255.1 Nitrososphaerota archaeon
AGTACATGATTTCGAACGGTGTTCGTTCTCTTTCCAATGTTGGTCACAAAGAAAGGAGAGCGGGCACTCGGCCTTAGGCCGATCGGTCGTTAAGTAAACGGGGCAGGTGGAGCCCTAGGTATGCTTAATTAAGCAGGACGGCCAAAGTTGCTTTAGCATACGGTCTCGATGAATGCGGAAAAAGCCTGCGGTTGCATCACACGAGAAGACAAGATGTGCTGATGCATTTTTCTTGCTAATCTACCGGTGATCTCCTACAAATTTGACTTTGATGCCAGAGAATTCCCCAGTTATAGTCAGCGCCGCCCGCACTCCGATTGGAAAGTTCGGGAAGACGCTCAGAGATTACTCCGCCACCAAGCTCGGCGCGCTGGTCGTCCGCGAAGTGCTGAATCGAGCGCCCGGAATCCAAGATTCCGATGTACACGAAGTAATTATGGGGAATGTCATTTCCGCTGGATTGGGCCAAAATCCAGCAAGGCAGGCTGCTCTCTATGGCGGGCTTCCAGCAGAAGTTGGAGCCACGACGGAGAACAAGGTTTGCGGTTCGGGACTCAAAGCCATCATGTTCGCGGCACAGGCGATCAAGGCCGGAGACGCGGACTGCCTTATCGCAGGTGGTATGGAAAGTATGAGCAACGCTCCATACATTCAAAAGAACCTGCGCTGGGGTCTAAAGTTTGGAGACTCGAAGGTACACGACGCTATGCTCTTGGACGGGTTATGGGATGTATACAACGATTTTCACATGGGGATTACGGGAGAGATAGTCGCTCAAAGACACAAGATAACTAGAGAAGAGGCCGATAGTTTCGCTCTCGAATCGTACAAACGTGCTGCATCAGCGGCAAAGTCGGGGATGTTCAAAGCCGAGATGTTGCCCATCGAGGTAAGACTTCCCAATGGCCTGCTAGGAATGCTCGAACTGGACGAGTGCATAAGAGAAGATACGACTCTCGAAGGATTGCGCGCCCTGAAGCCAGTATTTCAGCCGAATGGCGTCCTCACTGCAGGAAACTCTTCGCAGTTAAGCGACGGAGCTGCGGCGGTACTTGTAACTTCTGAGGCCAAAGCAAACTCTCGCAAGGCGGAAATTCTCGCGCGTATCACTGCATATGCTCAGGCCGCTGTAAAACCCGAGCTCGTAATGGAGGCTCCAATACCTGCATGCAAGAACGTTTTGAAAAAAGCAAACCTCAGCGTCTCAGACATTGATCTTGTGGATCACAATGAAGCTTATTCTACTGCCAGCATCGCGGTTCGCGATGAACTCTCCATTCCTTATGACAAATTCAATGTCAACGGCGGTGCAATCGCTCTCGGGCATCCTATCGGAGCTTCAGGAGCGAGGCTTGTCGCCACCATGATCTACGCTTTGAAACAACGAAAGCTCCATCGCGGGCTCGTTACCCTCTGTCTGGGTGGAGGCGAGGCTGTCTCAATGATCTTGGAAGTCTGAGAGAAAGAGATGTGCTGAGAAGATTACAATGACCGAATGCGAGGTCGTTCGATTAGTTTTCTAGAATCTTAAGGTCAGGTTTTTTCTTGTACGCCATAACTCCTGAGCAGCAGTTACTCAGAGATACAGTACGGGAATTTGCGGAAAGGGAGATAGTGCCCGAAGCCTCGAGGATGGACAGAGAATCTAGCCTCTCTTCTACTGTTTTGAGCAAACTGCCATCTCTCGGCCTTTTCGGCGTTACCGTTCCTACGGAGTCTGGCGGGTCCGGTACGGATTTTCTAACGCTGATAATCGTATCAGAGGAGCTCTCCAAGGCAAGCGGCTCACTTGGCGCATGTGTCTCGTTGCACAATGCTGTGGTCTGCGAAGCCTTCAGGATGAGCTCAAACGCCGAGATGCGAGAGTCGATTCTGCCTAAGCTCTGCTCTGGTGCTCTTGGAGCCTTTTCGTTCAGCAACGAGTCTTCTCAACTAACATGCACGTTCGATGGATCTGAGATAATTGTAGACGGCTCAGCCGAGTACGTGGTCTCTGCTGCCGACGCTGGAATATTCGTATTCTCCGCTAGATTGAGTGGAGAAAAATCGGGGAAAAACGTACTGTTTGGATTTGCAAGAAGCGATGTGAACGCAAATTCGAATTTCTCCGTTACCCAGCCAAAGAAGATGCTCGGCATGAGAGCATCCGGAACTGCTGGGGTCTCTTTCAGAAGACTCAAATTGCCTGCTAGTTCAGTTCTCGTGGATCCCATCGAGAGCACCCAATTCATTGAAAAACTGAAAGTGCGAGCAAGGTTCGCCATAGCTGCTCAAGCCCTCGGCATCGCGCAGGCCTCCGTAGATTCCGCGATTGCGTATGCGAATGAACGCAAGCAGTTCAACACAAAGATTGGAAGTTTCTACGCCATAAAGGACTACATCGCGAGCGACCTAATTTCGATCGAGACCGCAAGAGCCTTCCTCTACTCTGCCGTCTCCCGCCTCGACATTAATGCGCGAGAAAACAATCTGAGAGAGAGCGCAATCGCGAAAGTCACTGCTTCCGACTGTGCAGTGAGTTCTGCAAGACATGCCGTAAGAGTGCACGGTGGTTACGGGTTCTTGAGAGATTATCCAGTTGAACGATTCGCGCGCGACGCGAGGTTCACTCAAATATTTGAGGTGTCCAACGAAACGCTGAAATCAGAGATCGCGGTCTCGCAGCTTAGTCCTTAGTCTTCGGCGACTCTGTTCTTTTGGAGGGGTTGACCTCCAGTTTTTTCTTCATCACTTTCTCTCAATTTTCTTCGAAGCACTTTGCCCACAAGTGTCTTTGGCAGCGAATCTCTGAACTCAACAATCCTCGGCACTTTGTAGGCCGCGATTCTCTCTTTGCAGAAAGATCGGATTGCTTCTTCATCTACGTCTCTATGGCCGTCTTTCAGCACTACGTATGCCTTTACAGTTTCAATCCTGTATGGGTCTTTCATACCAACTACCGCGGCTTCCTTGACATCCGGATGAGCATACAAAATTTCTTCCACTTCTCTCGGCCAGACTTTGAACCCTGAAGCGTCTATCATGTCCTTCTTCCTGTCGACGATGTAGAAGTAACCATCATCATCCATTTTTGCAATGTCTCCAGTCAGGAGCCATCCTTCTTCTCTGAAGACGAGCTTTGTCTCTTCAGGTTTGTTCCAGTAGCCTCTCATTACCTGAGGGCCTTTGACTGCTAGTTCTCCTGTCTCGCCAATTGGGAGATCTCTTGTCCCTGTCTCCAAATCGACTATCTTTGCATCCGTGTCAGGTAATGGAATTCCGATAGAGCCCGTCTTTACCACGACTGCGTCGCCAAATGGATTGCAGTGAGTTACGGGACTAGCTTCAGTGAGACCGTATCCTTCAACCAAGTTCCCTCCTGTGATCTTGTTGAATTGGCGTTGCACTTCGGATGGCAGAGGAGCGGCCCCTGAAAGACATCTTCTAACAGTCTCGAGCGAATACTTTGAAATCTGTGGATGATTTATGAGCGCCACATACATCGTAGAAACGCCCGGAAAGATGGAGATCTTTTCTTTCTGGAGTATCTCGAGAACTTCGTCTACTTTGAACTGTGGAAGAAGGAAGATCTCCTGTGCCGCATGGATTGGCGAGTTCATGGCGTTGGTCAAACCGTAGATGTGGAAGAATGGAATTACCGCCAGCACCCGTTCATTTTCAGAAGTCAGCCCGCTCCAAATCGAAGATACCACTGCATTCGATACCAAATTGAAATGCGTAAGCATTGCACCCTTTGGCGTGCCGGTCGTACCGCCCGTATACTGAAGTGTAGCGACATCCTCCTTTGGATTGGTCTGAGGAGTGCCGCCCGGACCACCGGCCCTCGCAGAATTTGCCAAGAATTGCTCAAGGTTTATTGTGTTTGGTCTCGCTATGGTCTTGATCTTCTTGACCGGGCCCGCAAGCATCCTCTTGTGCGGAGGAAGAAAATCCGTGATCGAGGTTACGAAAACGTGCTTCATTTTCGGCAGGTGCCCGCGACATTTTTCAAACTCGGCAAAGAAGTCGTTCGGCTGGATGAAATTGTTTAGCAAAATTGCCGCCTCGCATTCTGAGTCCAAGAGTTGGAATTCGAGCTCTCTGCACTTGTAAAGTGGATTGCAGGGTACAACAGTCGCACCAGATTTCAGTATCCCATAGAAACATAAGACGAACTGTGGAATGTTGGGTAATATCAGAGCAACCCTTGAGCCCCTTCCAATTCCTAGTGCGGAGAGGCCGCTGGCGAAGTTCTCGGAGAGGTGATTTAATTCGGCATAAGTGATCTTCCTGCCTTGAAAATTAAGGGCAGGTCGGTTGGGGAACTTGCGCGCGCTCTCTTCCAACAAGGCGTGTACTGGTATCACTGGGTAATCGATGGTAGCAGGTACCCCTTTAGGGTAAAACCTAAGCCATGGTCGCGCAGTTATGTTGAGCATATTATCTGTCGCGCGCGCTCTCTCTGAATACCTTTTCTTTTCTGCGTCACTTCTTTGGAGGATGAGTCCTTTATTTTAACGTTGATCGACACCTTCCTCTAATTGAGTAAGTCGAAGTGGGGAAAACACCAATCAATTCTTATTAGTTAGAAAACTGACTTTAGTGTCAGGTATGCGCAGGGTATACGTTCTCGGGGCTGGCATTACAAAGTACGGGAAATCGCCATTTTCAGCAAGAGAACTTGCTCTTGAGGCCTCAAGGAAAGCCATTCTCAGCGCCCAGCTATCGCCGAGCGAAATTCAGGCTGGTTTTGTCGCAAACGCGTTCTCTCTTTCTGAGAAGCAGGGTCACTTGGGACCGATAGTAATGTCGGGCCTCGGGATTCCCGATGCTCCCGCTTCAACGATCGAGTCTGCATGTGCGAGCGGAGCCTCAGCTGTCCGAGAAGCTTGGATTAACATCGGAGCTGGCATTTACGATTGTATGCTGGTCGTGGGAGTTGAAAAAGTGAGCCAGCTCGATACGATTACGGCGACAACTTACTTCTCCTTCGGATCAGACTATATCTTCGAAGGTGCTTGCGGTGCGTCGTTTCCCGGACTTTACGGAGCTCTTGCACGCGCTCACATGACCAAGTACGGAACCACCGAACTTCAGCTCGCAAACGTAGCCGTCAAAAATCACGAAAATGCTCTCTTGAATCCAAACGCGCATCTGCACAAAAAGATTTCAGTCGAAGATGTACTGCACTCGCCGGTTGTAGCGAGCCCACTCAAATTATTTGACTCCTGCCCCTTCTCAGATGGAGCTGCCGCTGCAGTACTATGTAGCGAAGATTACCTCAGGCTAAAAGGTAGAACTCTTTCAGAGAAGATTCTCATCCGAGGATCAGGTAGAGCTGGGGGGACGGGCGCGCTCCACCAACGAAAAGATCTTACTACGCTCGGCGCGGCAGTTCTCGCTGGCCGCGAGGCCTTCAATCGGGCTGGTCTCTCTTACAAAGATATTGATTTCGCTGAGGTCCACGATTGCTTTACAATTGCAGAGCTAGTAGCCGAGGAAGACCTCGGCTTCTTTCCACGTGGGGATGCTGCAAAGATGACCGAACAGGGAGTAACAAAGATAGGCGGAGACCTGCCAATCAATCCATCCGGTGGACTCAAGGCAAAGGGGCATCCGGTTGGGGCGACAGGTGTGGGCCAGGTCGTTGAGATTTTTGAGCAGCTCAACGGTATAGCTGGCGAAAGGCAAGTGAAGGATTCGAGGATTGGTCTGACGCACAACGTAGGTGCGACCGGTGGAAGCTGCGGCGTTCATATTTTCGAACTGACTTGAAATCTTCTAGAGTGCTCGGAGGGTGTTTTTTGAAATTGGCTGAAAGTGCCAAGGTTGAAGAGAGAGGAGCGCTGACTGAGGGTCAAGTGACAATCAAGAGTTTTCAGGAGGGCATACGCGAAGGAGTCATTAGGGGGTACTTGTGCTCTAAATGCGGCGCAAAGTACGTCGACATACTGGCGTTTTGTCCGGTGTGCCATAGTTCCGACCTGAAGGAGACAGATCTTCGAGGCGAAGGCAAAGTGCTCACTTATACTATACAATTTGTAGCTCCTGAACAGTTCATGAACGAAGTCCCGTATGCTTGGGTGATAGTCGAGCTAGACGAGGGGCCGAAGATCACCGGATGGATCCCATTTGTGCGGAGTCCCTCCGATCTCCCAATCGGGCAAAGGGTGAGACTGAGGAAATCCTACCTCCCCGGCGTCGTATTTGAAAAGATTTAGAATATTAGCGCTGAGTGCTTGATTTTCGCTTTGATGTTTGTAAGAAAGGTAGGCGTAGTGGGGGCTGGCGCTATGGGCAGCCAGATCGCCGAAGTACTGGCCCTAAATGGATACGACGTCTACATTAGGGACATTTCGAAGGCATTCTTGGATAAGGGGATGGCAACAGTAAAGGCCGACCTCGATGCACTCTTAAAGTTCCACAACACGAAAGCTGATCGGGAAATCCAGAGGATCACGGAACAGGATGGCGTGGAACTCTCAGAAGTTCAAAAGAGCGCGATCAGGGCAAGACTGAAACCGTCCTATGATGAGAAAAGGATTTCCGAGATTCTGTTGAGGATGCACCCCACGGAAGAGTTCTCGCCTTTCAAGGAAGTTGACCTTGTAGTCGAGGCAATTGTAGAGGACATGGATGAGAAAAAGAAAGTATTCAAGGAGCTTGACGCCCTAGTTCCGAAAAGTGTCATCCTAGCCTCAAACACTTCAACGCTTTCGATAACCGAGATCGCGTCTGCTACAAGGAGGCGGGGGAAAATCATAGGTACTCACTTCTTCAATCCTCCGATAACGCTTCCGCTTGTCGAAGTTATTCCAGGACTTGAGACGAGCGAAGAAACGATTTCAGACATGCTCGAGTTTGTGTCGGCTCTAAGGAATCACAGATACCCAATGTTGCCAGTCAAGGTGAAAGAAGTTCCAGGCTTCCTAGTTAACAGAATCCTCGGAGCCATGCTTCATGAAGCATACGCACTATATGAAGAAGGAGTAGCGTCGATGAGAGACATAGATCAAGCGATGAAAGCAGGTGCTGGGATGCCCATGGGGCCGTTTGAACTTTCCGATTTGATCGGGATCGACGTGCTATATCACACTGAACAGTCGATAAGGGAAATGGAGGGTGGGTTCCTCTCGCCCAGACCAACCCAGATAATCAGAAAGATGTTCAATGCTGGAAGATACGGTAAGAAGGTCGGGAGGGGATTCTACGAATATTCGCCTTCCTCTTGACATCAACACACTTAAACGGCACGAAGGCTAATCTTTACTTCTCTCTCTGTGGTTTGGTAAGCGGAGAATGAGTAAGAGACTATGCACAAGAGATTGGTGATAATTGGCTCAGGCCCTGCTGGGTATACCGCCGCAATTTATGCGGCACGTGCGAACTTGGAACCGCTTGTCTTGGCTGGTGTTCAATCTGGAGGACAGTTGATGATTACTTCCGACGTTGAAAACTACCCTGGATTTCCTGAAGGAATACAAGGCCCCGAGCTTATGGAAAAGTTCCGAAAGCAGGCAGAACGGTTTGGCGCGACTATAATTGATAGCGATGCAACACGGGTTGATTTTGGAAAAAGGCCATTCGTAATCGAGAGCGGGGAGGAGAGGTACACCGCTGATTCTGTCATTGTTGCCACAGGTGCCTCCGCAAAGTGGCTCGGTCTAGAGTCGGAGTTAATGCGCAGGGGTAAGGGGGTGTCTGCCTGCGCCACATGCGATGCATTCTTCTTCAGGAACAAGGATGTCTTTGTAGTCGGCGGCGGTGATACCGCGATGGAGGAAGCCACTTTTCTGACCAAATTTGCAAACCACGTCACCGTCATACATCGGCGCGACAAACTCCGCGCATCTAAGATAATGCAGGAAAAGGCAAGATCCAACCCGAAGATCTCTTTTATCTGGAATTCAGCTGTCAAGGAGGTATTGGGAGATAATCACGTAGACGCCCTTGAGATTCAGAACGTTGTCGACGGGTCTCTGACACACGTCAAGGCGGACGGCCTCTTCATAGCGATAGGGCACGAACCTCTAACTTCACTTTTCAAAGGGCAGCTAGAGATGGACGCCAAGGGGTACATCAAAGTGCATGATTTCACAAAGACAAACATTGAAGGTGTCTTTGCTGCTGGCGACGTTCAGGATCCGCGATACAGACAAGCTATAACTGCTGCTGGATCGGGTTGCCAGGCCGCGCTCGATGCAGAGAAGTATTTGGAAGAATGTTGCCCGGAGTCAATAAGTGCTTACAAGGTAGTCGAGAAACCAACTTCACAGCAACATTAGCCCCCTCATTCTACGAATAACTGCAGCGAAATTGCTATACCGCCGTTTCTCGGGTCTATTCTAGTGATAATCTCACTTTACATTTTTGAAATCGTAAGTTGAAACCGAGGCACGCGCAGAAGAAGAAGACGACAACCCGCGAGAGCCATGTTTGAAAAAGGGGAATCCAGGGATTATGTAGTGCAGTATTTCTCGCTGATCTCCATCACGAGTTCAGTCCGGTTTTTCTGGAAGCCTACGCACGAAAATGCGCTGATCGGGATCTCTCCCACAGTCCGCACTTCAAATGACAATGCTTAAAATCAATGGAAGGGTCTTCTTTCAAGACCGAAGAAAAACTAACGAGTGTGTCAGTTTTAATTCTTGACAGGCGAGTATGTAAAGACAAAGCAGGAAGAAAGTGCTCTCCTGATTACTCTCGATAATCCTCCGGTGAACGCCCTAAATTTAAAAATGCTGGAGGAATTGCAGGAAGCGGTCACCGTGGCAAACCAGTCCTCGGAGATCAGAGGGATCGTAATCACTGGATCAGGAGCAAATGCGTTTTGCGCGGGTGCCGACCTCAAGATAATGCAAAATGTAGAGCCAGAGGATGCCTCAAAGATTGCCGGGATGGGACAGCGCGCGTTTTCATCCCTTGAAGATTCTCCAAAGCCTGTGATAGCGGCCGTGAATGGTGTCGCAATAGGCGCAGGCAATGAACTTGCGCTCGCCTGTGATCTTAGATTTGTTTCAGACCGGGCGAGATTTGGCAATACTGAGGTAAATCTGGGGCTGATTCCTGCATTTGGTGGAACTCAAAGACTCAGCAGACTGGTTGGGAAAGCGAAATCCAAGGAGCTCATCTTCTCTGGACAAATAATTAGTGCGCAAGAAGCCTATAGGATTGGATTGGTAAACAAAGTGGTACCAGATGGCGAGGAAGTTAGGGCGTCTGTAGATTACATCAGAATGCTCGCAGCAAAGTGCTCGCCACTAGCAGTATCACAGGCAAAGATTGCTATTGACAAGGGGTTGCAAAAGGCTTCTCTCCAGGAAGCTCTTGAATGCGAGGTGGACGCGATCAAAGTACTCTCGCAGAGTGAGGACCTGAAAGAAGGAATACTGGCATTTCTCGAAAAGAGGCCTCCTAGGTTTGCGGGGAAGTAATGAGGGGCACTTACATGCTTCCTTTGGTCTGGAATGCACTCTCAAGTAATACTCTGATTGATACCGAGGCCGACGAAAAGAAAACTTGAGGCCTGACCCTTACAGCGGCCGGTCAAAACGCCAAAGAATGTACGATTATAGACTTGCCGAGGAATATGAACTACTTCGCTCTGCACTCTGCGAATTTCTGCAGTGCGAAATTGCCGGTAGTGCGGAGTACTATGACAAGGCGGAGCAGTTTCCGGAAGAAAACATTGCAAAGTTCGCAAAGCGCGGGTACCTTGGGATTCCGATCCCAGAAAAGTACGAAGGTGCGGAACTTGGAGAGCTGGGCTACGGTGTTGCAATCCAAGAGATAAGCAAGGTCTGTTCAGCGCACGGAACAATTATCGGAGCGCACACGGGGCTCTGTGAGGTTCCGATATACCTCTTTGGAAACACTGATCAAAGATCTCAATACTTGCCAGATCTGGCATCTGGCAGGAAGCTGGGCGCTTTCTGCCTGACCGAACCCGGCGCAGGAAGTGATGCTGCAAATATACGGACAACGGCGACTAGGGATGGCGATAACTACATTCTCAACGGTACAAAACAATTCATCACGAACGGAGACAGGGCAGATACCATAGTTGTCTTCGCAGCAAACGATCTCTCACTCGGCGCATTCGGTGGGATAACCGCGTTCATCGTTGAGCGAAAGAAATTTGGTGGAATAACGACCTCGAAGGTTGAGAAGAAGATGGGAATCAGGGCATCCTCCACGGCTCAGGTTGTCTTTGAGGATTGCCACGTACCGAAGGAGAATGTACTTGGCAAGTTCGGGCTTGGCTTCCTTGTCGCGCTGACTGCCCTTGATGGTGGAAGGGCTTCACTCTCAGCGGGCGCTGTTGGAGGAGCTGAGATGGCCCTTGAATTCATGGTTGACTGGGTAGAGCAGAAGGAAGAACTGGCTAGGGATGAAGCCGTTCAGCGAATGATAGCAGATACTGTGATTGATGCACACACTGCGAGGCTAACGAGTTATCAATCGCTTGCAGAGGTCGATTCATATTTCTCTAGGCTTGCAAACGGTGTGAAGATTCCGAGAGAGGAGAGAGAGGCAATTTCTAGGCACACCGCGATAGCAAAAGCGTACTGTTCCGAGGTCGCAAGTCGAAGCCTCGAAAGAGCACTACAAGTGCTCGGAATGCACGGATATACCGAGGGTTTGGGGCTGGAGAGGGGGTATCGCGATTCGTTCATCTCTGAAATCTACGAAGGCACAAACGATATTCAACGATTAATCATCGCTCGGGACATTCTTGGGCTGACATAGAGTGGGTTTTTGCACACAAAATGTGCTGATCTTCAAATGGCATCACCTGGCCGCCCGCGAGTGCTTGTCTATGTGCAGGCGCTACCGACTTCAGTTGAGGTCGATCTATCTGGGAGAAATTCTGAGCCCAATTTTGAAAGATGCTTCAAGAATTCAGATTTTGTCATGGCACACTCGAGCAAGTTAGCTATTTCCAAGGCGCTGGAGTTAAGCGGAGCAGAAGTTGTTGCAGTAGGCTTCACTCCAATCCTTCGCGAGGCCCTAGTTCAGGGAGCATCGAGTGCAATACCCGTTCCGCTTTGCTCCGATCCTATAGATCAGTCGGCATCATTTCCACAAGAGGCTCAGAGTCAAATACTAATTGGCGAATGCTTGGATGGTTTCTTCACAGGAGCGAGTTTTGCCGGCGTTCTCGCCCTGAGACTCGGATTTTCGCTTGAGGTGTGGGACGGTGATAGCTTGGCGGAGCACAGGCCTAGCAATGTCACGCTGGTCAAAGACAATTGTGGAAGGCCAAAAATGCCTGACATTCGACGTATCAGAATGGCTGTAAGCCATTCTTTCACTTCGCAAGGGATTAGTGGTAAGTTCAGAGTGTCAAAGAAGGAGCAACGTGACGAGCGAAAAAGAAGTAGCGAGGTATTGATCGGAAATCTTGAGGAACAGTCGGTGGCACTTCGAAAGCGCCTGAGGAGAGCTCTTGGGGCAGTCTGAAAGGACAATTCGATAAGCTTACGAGGGAGATGACATCATCCTGATAGCAGTTCTTGCAGAGTCTGAAGGGGAGAAACTCTTAGGCAAAGCTCGGGAGCTCGCTGATTATCAGGGATATCATGTTCTGGCCTTTTGCTCCGAGAATGAGGAGTCGGAGAAGGCGAAGAGGTGCGTTTCTCTTGGCGCCGACGAGGTTCGCGTATTCGACTTCGGCGCCGATTGTTCTCGTTGGGTTCAGGCTATATCGGAGGCAATCCAGACCGAGCCAACGCTACGGATGGTCATGTTCCCTTCGTCCTTGATCGGTAACTTCATCCTGGGAGCTGTCTACGCTTCGACACCATCCAAGATTGGATCTGTAATGGATCGCGCTGATTACGTCGGCGAGAGCACTGCTGGGAAGACGATCCCCTCATGCGGTGCGGATGTCGACTCTCTTCCCGCGGAAAGGAAGGTCTGCCTCTGGTCAGTCAAGCTTTCCTCGATCGTGGAGCCTTTCCAGGACTCTATGAGAAAAGGCAAAATCGTGCGCGTATCAAGCCCTCTCCCAGGAAAAGTTCAGAGGGGGGCAGCGAAGCAATGGCGCCTCAAAGAAAATTGGAGAACGTCCCGAGAATCTGCTTCCCAACTAGTGATACTGCTTGGCAGCGAAGAACACCCAACGCTAGACCAAAAGGAGCGACTAAACCCAAAACTGATTAATGATCTTGCAACCAAACTCGACGCTTTGATTCTGCAAGAAGCCGATTCCGCCGGTCGCGTGATTTACGGCCCTTGCCTTGCAATAGGAGTGGCATCGCAGATTCGAGGATTGCCCTATTTCCAGGGCGATCTAATTTCGGTCTGCTCGGACCGGTCGGCACCGATCGTAAAGATCTCGGATCTTGCGATCATATCATCGGAGATCAATCGATTGCTCGAAACGCTGCTTGATTAGGAATAATCATAGAACCCCTTTCCTGTCTTTCTTCCAAGGTAGCCAGCTCTTACCATCTTGCGAAGCAACGGACTTGCCCTGTACTTCGGGTCTTGATATTCCCTGTATAGAACCTCCATGACATCGAGTAGGACGTCCAGGCCCACAAAGTCTGCTAGTTCAAGGGGGCCCATCGGATGGTTCATTCCAAGTTTCATCACGGTGTCGATATCTTCTTTCGATGCAATTCCTTCCTCTAGGGCAAAGATAGCTTCGTTTATCATCGGACACAGCACTCTGTTTGAGATAAAGCCAGGAGAGTCAGTGACGACAACTGGGGTCTTTCCCAGTTTCAGCCCGACGGACCGAATCGCCTCGATTGTCATTTCCGAGGTCTGTATTGCGCGAACGATTTCGATTAGCTTCATTACCGGTACGGGATTGAAGAAGTGCATTCCCGCGACACGTCTGGAATTTGACACCAAACCAGCGAGCTGGGTGACCGGAATTGAAGAAGTATTCGTAGCTAGGATTGCATCTGCTGAGCATATCTTGCCAAGCTTTTTGAAAATGTCGCTCTTGATCTCTATCTTTTCGAGGGCCGCTTCGACCACGAGCTCCCGATCAGAAAAACCAGAAAGGTCGGGACATGGAGCGACCCTTGAGAGGGTTTCGTCTCTTTGTGCTTCTGAAAGCCTCCCTTTCGAAACGGAGCGATCAAGGTTGTTTTTGATTCTCTTTATACCGCCATTTATGAAATCCAGGCTAACGTCATTCATTTTCACGTTGAAACCAGACTGAGCAAAGACCTGAGCTATGCCATGACCCATCGTGCCAGCCCCTATCACTCCGACTTTGCTTATACTCTCAAGATTTGCACCCTTATTCGAAGTCCCTGCCGTCATGGTCATTGAAATCCTCCTTCATTCCTCCTCTTTCTTGCTACGCTCCACTATACTTATCTTGATGAGAAAAGAATCTCCTGCTTTGAAATAGGTTTTTGCATAATGCGGTGGATCGTCGAGAAGGAAGCCTTGACTCCTTTACTCGCTGTTATTGAAATCAATGTCTATACAAGCGACGCTTTTGAATTACAATTAAGTGACGCAAATCAATGCTCTTCTTGATAGGCCTAGGTCTTGAGCAATCTCCATCGACATTGGCAATGCAAGAAATGAAATCCTGCAACCGTGTTTTTTACGAAACATACACTTCTCCGATCATAAATGAGCCAGCCACAGTGGAACTATCCGTTCTTTTGGGCGACAGGTTTGAGAAGGTCAGTAGAGAATTCGTAGAGGACGGGCGGAAGATAATCGAACTTGCA
This sequence comes from Nitrososphaerota archaeon, assembly GCA_021325255.1. Next base: position 13,686 of record JAJPHP010000017.1, read on the forward strand.
AAGTCAGGCAAGGTGGCTCTTGTCTGTTCTGGAGACCCACTCGTGGCAACCACTCACCAAGAACTACGGACAAGGACCCTCGAAGCGGGAATCGAGACTAGGGTGATTCACGGGAGTTCGATACTGTGTGCGATTTCGGGCGAGTTTGGGCTCCATTCATACAGTTTTGGGAGATGTGTAACACTAACTGATGAACCGATGCAGCATACCGCCTACAACACGATTTTTCAAAACATGTTGCTGGGTCTACATACTGCGATATTGTTACAGTGGGATCAGTCCAGAGATTTCTTCCTTTCTCCAAGTCAAGCTACCAAGTTGCTTTGTGACGCGGAAAATGACCTCAAGTACAATTTGATAAGACCGGAGACAAGAATTCTGGTGGGGTCAAGACTCGGAACTTCAAAGCCAAGCTTGAAAGCCACGACCGTTGAATCTCTCTCCACTGAGGATTTTGGGAGCCCGCCACATGTTCTCGTCATTCCCGGCAAATTGCATTTCACCGAAAGGGAGGCGCTTGCCGTGATTACGCACAGAAGTCCAGACTGGCTTACCGATAACTCGGATGGCATTCCAAAGTTATCTCGAAAGATGGTTGAAAAGTATTCGCAAAAAACGTTGGCCGCTCTTTCTCGAGCTAGACGAGCAGTCGAATTGCTACCCACGGGTGAAGAAGGCACTACGATCCGGAAGAGTCGTGCTCGGTTTGCTGACGTCTTTGAAAACGTGGAATGCTATACACGAGACGCGGTAAGATTCCTCAACGAGGGCCGAGAGGAACTAGCTGTGCTGAGCATTGGATATGCGGAAGGACTTCTTGACTCACTCAGATTTGCCGGGCTCCTCGAATTCGAGTGGTGATACGCGCCCTAAAAGAGTAGCGTTACAATCAAGAGGGCAGCAAGTCCTGAGAGGATAGGTATCGGCAGGCCCGGAGCAACATCCTTATTCCTGAAGGCATAAAACGAGACCAAGAGGCCGGCGTCAACTGCGACCAAGACGACCACGAATGCAAACATATTCTTGATAATCAGAGCGACCGCTGGAACCATGGAGTAGAAGGCAATGTCTGCCATGCCGATCTCAATCTTATCAATGTTCACCGTGAGGAGCCCAAAGTCAGGCCATCCGCCGGATTCTCGGCGCTTCGTTCTGCACTTGTTTTGTGCCTCATCGCCATCCGCTTGGGATATCCCCTGCATCTGAGAATCCGTCTTGTCGCTTCTCGACTTTCCGGCAGGATTTTCTTCATCTCGGGATTTTCCAACCTGCCTCACGAGCCGGCCTAGCCTCCCAAAGTAGATGGCATAGATATCAAAGAATGAGTAAACCGCGGGTACAATCCAGTTAAGCGGTGTCTGCAAAAGTACCGGAAACGAGCTTCCGAGTTCCAAGGCAAGAACCAGCGCAAGCGCGTTTACAAGCCACGGTCGCCTACCGAAAGCAGCGAGGATGGTGGCAAGCGAAGCAACTGCGGCGGCTATAAAGGGGAGGGCTGAGTAGAGGCCCGTGATGAAGGATACGTACAACTCTGTGACGTTAAAAATCAGAAAAACCGAAACTATGATTGAAAACAGTTTCATCCTCTTCTTCCTATACAAATATGCTAGCAAGGATATGACAACAATATTTGCACCAACAAAGAGTGCCGCGAGCAGAAAAGATGCGTCGAGCCCGTTACCTGCTGGATTCTGAAACTGAGGCGTGGACTGTGGAACCGAGACGCTTTCGTTCAATGAATGCGGAATAACGATTACAGCGCCGGTAGAATTTGATTGCCCGGTGGAGGGAGGGTTTACGGCCGCGACTCCTGTTGAGACTCGAAGCAACGTTACCATCGAGATGATTTGGAAGGCTATAGTCACTCCGAGAAGCAGAAGCTCGCTCCTCTCTATCAGACGCGGCAACTTGAAACAGGCGCCTCTTTCTTTCCTTTTGTTTCGAAAGCAGAATGTGTGAATCGGATGAGCGGAAATCTGTCCAAAAGGAGAATTGTGGGCTCTCTAGTCCGTGCCCGAGAGACCTATCGCCCTCCGTTCCTCTTTGAACGTTGCGCTTCTTATTTCACTGTACAGGGAACCCAGATAGAAAAGGCAGAAAATCGAAAACAGGACCGCACTTATCGCCATCGCGTCATACCTTAAAGTCCCAGCAAGACCTGTCGTTAGGTTGAGGCTGAGGTTCTGGTAGTATGTGGAGAGCGGCTCGAAGAATCTAACGAGAAGAGTGTTGTTTGCAATGAGGAACGCTAGAGCAACGATCCAAATTAAATGAAACAATCTCCTTCTGGTCTTGGTGGGAGTAACGTAGTAATCTATCAATCCAAATCCGATAAAGTAAATTGCATACTGCTCATTGACTACCGTCTTTGTCAGAAAGAAGATCAGTGTTATGAACTGAACGGACAAGAAGAGATATCTTTGCTGTTGTGAAGTGTCTGCGGATTTGGCTCGAACCGCTTTGCTGCAAAAATACGTTGCGTAGAGCACCGCGGGTATCCAGGCATAGCTCAGGATTTTGACCAGTGCTGACACACTGGGACTGAACGAATTTCCAAAAACATTGTACAAAAATAGCAAGATCCAGTAATTAAGACTGGTGCCCCTTTTCTGTGCGACGTCCGCGCCCACTCCAATCAGAGACCTTACATTCCAGCTGTTGAATGCGAGATACGGAGCGAGACAGAGTATAACAGAGACGCCCACCGCGATGATCAGATATTGGACGACTTTTTTGGCCGAACTCTGGGAAAAAGCGAGCACTGGGATGTAGATGAGCGGAATCACTTTGAGGATGAAACCCAGTGATGAGAGGAGCGCGCTCCTCCTCGTTTCACGAGATAACAAAACGGAAGTCAGCAAAATAATCAAGATGATTTGATCAAACATCCCCCACATTGACGAAATTATCACAGTAAACGGACAAAGCAACCAAAAGCCGAAAGCCCTAATTGCGGATGTCTTGCCCCTGTATGAGTTTACGATCCAAAGGAGGAGGAAAGCGCAGATTACGTCCGCAATAATCATGGGTTGCTTCAATAGAAAGTAGTAAACGAAACGGTTACTCGAGCCAGTTACGGTGAAAATGTGGTAGAGACCCGCTTGGAAGAAAGCCCACGTTGGAGGATAGCCAATCCAGGTCATATCTCCCGCTCCGGGCATGCTTAGGCCGGCAATGGGGGAGGTCACGGTGTAAGGATCGGTTCCACGTGATACGTAATAGCCAAGCCGGAGCCACAGTTCAAAGTCAAAGGGGTGCCCGGTAAATGGCGCAAAAACTTCTCGTATTGCCAGTCCTAGCAACGAGAGAGCCAGGATATTTCGGGTGAACTTATCCAAAGTAAATCGCTTTCACCGGGAGGATTCGAAATGGTCTTGTTGCCTTGAATTTCAAACATAAAAAGGGAACTTTCAGACTATCGGGAGCAGTCAATCAGTGACAAAGAAAGCGCGGGCACAGGGTTGGCCTTTGCTCGCACAAACCTTTTCTACTACCGTGATAGAAGTAACCAACCAGGCCGGGCGAAGAAATTATTTCAATTCATGGGCCCAGCATAGCAATTCCAAGATAACGCATCAGACAATGAAAGAGGAGAAAGCCAAATCAAGATATGGAAGCAATAGGAGAGCTAGAGTCACAGGTTCTCGAGGTCCTCAAGGACAAAGGGTCAGCGACTGCGAGTGAAGTTCTCGAAGTCCTTCAAAATGACCGTGATATTGCATACACTACAGTGAGTACCACGTTAGATAGACTTCACAAAAAGAAGCTCGTGGAGCGCAAGGCGCTTGTAGGGCCAGGAGGAACGAAATATCAGTTCAGGCTCGGGAAGGATGAAAGGAGAAAGGCAAAGATCGTCGAGGCGACGATTGATAGACTGACTAGCGCGTTCGGTGAAACAGCTTACTCTGCCATTTATAGAAAATTGGACTCATTGCCCGATGACGAGCTCCAGAACCTAAAGCGACAGGTTGATCGGGCGAGAAAGAAGAGGGGGAATAGCTAGCAACCGGGAAGAGGAGAAAATGAGCGCCCCAGACGTGTCAATGTACTTTGACTTCTTTCGTGATTACTATGGGACGTTCTATATCCTCATCGCACTCGGAATCATGGCTGTGATGTTGGGTGCATTGTACGCCGTTTTTCATTTGAGCCATAACTCGAGGATTCGTACCCTTTCACTCGTCGCGATGATGGCGACTTCGGCGTCACTTTGGACTTTCGTTCTTTTCAGTTTCGCTTTTTGTACATTATTGATTCTGGAATACCTAAAGGCTCCGGTGGAAGCGATAAATCTCGCGGCCCAGTTTTCCCTAGTTTTTTGTTTGATAGTCGTCCCGATGTCGGTCTTGTTTCTTAGGAACAGGGCTGCTAAGATTCTCTTCCTTGCGTTGTTGCCTTCGTTTGATTTTCTCAGTCATTCAGCACCTGCAAAGCAAGGAAACTCGAGCAGTATTGGAGCTAGGGTCTCGACAGCGTTTGCTGGGGCCTCGGTGAAAGCATCGAGCAATCCACTCCGATCTAAGATTGAGCTTGGAGTTGTTTCTGGCCACATCCTGCCCTCATCAGCTGCCGTCGATTGGAGGGGAAGGAAAATCGTCGCCGTATCCAGAGAGGTAGTGGATTTGCTTGATGATCAAGAACTTGAGAGCGTGCTTGCCCACGAGCTCGGACATATTGAAAACCGCGACTCGCTTTTCAAGACATTAGCCACCGCATTGAAGATGGCTTTCTTCTTTGACCCGATAGCGCACCTGCTTGAAGCCGCGATATACAGAGAAAGGGAGTTTGACGCAGACGAGTATTCTGCTAGAGCAACTCGAAATCCTTCGTCTCTTGCCTCTGCGCTCATTAAGATCTACGAAAATATGGCTCGATCTCCATTATCGAAGCAACTGACTTTCCGCGAAGGCTCGGCCTTTCAAGGTGGTGGCCCTGTCTCTCTACTTTCGGTCTCGATTGGAACACGTCGGTTTCTTGCAAAGGAACCTCCCTTGAGTCTGAGGATACGGAGGCTGTTGGAAATCGAGAAGACGTTGTCTTAGCAAGAATTCGTGTCAGGTGCACGCCTTCCCATAACTTTGTACGTCTGACTAGAGTTCGCAACAACGCTTATTACTACGACAGCAATAGTAGTAAGAATGCAGGGCGCAGAAACCAAAGGAACTTAGAATGGCAGGTGTAGGATTTTCAGCCTCAAGAGCTCAAAAGCCATGGCAATGCAGCTGAATCAAGGTTCTCTAACAAAGCATTACGGACGGGAAATTTCACCTGTTTCAATCTCAAAGAATCGTGTTTGGAAGGCAAAGAAAAAGTAAAATCATCCGAACACTTGGTATCTGCGAGACCAAAGAGAGATACTCGCATTTGAAGTCTCTAGAAGTAATTTCATGTCTGTGATTCAGCCGACCTGACAGAACGGAGAAAGAGTGTGATCTAGCCTCATGCAATCCCTTTTGAAACAGGGAAGCGACATTGTCGATTTTACAGTCGGGATATGTGCCAATGGCGAGGCTCGCAATCTCCTCGCCCTTCTGGAGGGGATCAGATCCGAGTGGACACCGGATTCCATGAGACTCGCGAGAATAGTTCTCGTAGCCAGCGATTGCGACCCGGATGTCCTGCTTTGCATCAAGCAGCGAGCACAAAATGATTCACGCATTTTCGTCCTCGAAGAATCGCAGAGGCACGGAAAGGCAGACGCCGTCAACAAGATAATCCGCAATTCACTGGGCAGTTACGTAGTTTTCATCAATTCCGACGCCATGCCAAGGCGAGGATCGATACAAAGACTAGTCTCTGCAATGGAATCAAATCAGAGAGCTGGGGTTATCTCGGCGTGTCCGTACTTTGAGGTTAGGGACAGCCCGCTGTCGCAGGTAGAGGCGCTTATGTGGAATATTCACAATCAATCTTCGCTTCTTCTCAACCATATGCAGATCAGCAACCACAGCAGCGACGAAATGATGGTTGTGCGCAGGGTTTCGTTGGAGGAGCTGCCCTCGGGACTTGTAAACGACGGTGCCTATCTCGCGGGTTGTGCGAAAGCAAGGGGGTACTTGGTCAACTTTTGCGAGGATGCAAGGGTCAGGATAGATGTTCCGTCAAGTTTCCTTGGACTGATCCAGCAGAGGCGAAGAATAATCTACGGTCATTTCCAGATAAGGAAATTGATTGGAGAGGCGCCCAGGACGGTCGAAGCGCTGATGTTTTCTTCGCCCGGGCTTGCACTGTCCATCGTGTTGCGGGCACTACGTAAATCCCCGCGGCTTGCGCTGTTTCTTCCGCTTGCCATCTTGTCCGAGGGCATCTCGACAATGCTCGCTGCAGCCGATGCTCTAAGAAAGCAAAACAAGCATGGTGTTTGGCGCAGATATGGAAGGAACTGAGTGGGCGCAAGGGCGCCTCGCCGAAGGTGACGGGCCGATGACTCCCTTCAGTATCAGCCGAGAAAAAGCCACTGAGATTGCCCTTTTCTGCAAAGTGGCAAAGGCAAACGAGTCTGCACTCTCACTGAAGGAAATAATCCAACTTACGTCGCTTGATTTGTCAGAGGAGGGTCTTGCCCGAGCGTGGCACTCGGCCCCGGCTCTTTCGAAGTACGAAATCGGAGATTATGGAGTGGTCTACGAGAAGGAAGAGTGCCAGGCAGAGCGGCAGGCGTCATCAGTTGAGCAGAACGAAAGGAAGCAAAGGGCGAATGCGAACATAGAGTACGCTCGAAAATTCGCAGAGTTAATCGGGGGTATTCACAATAGGAAAGCGCAGGTCATCTCGATAAGCGGGTCGACTTCATACTTTTCTGTCTCGAGGCAGGACGACCTGGACATCTTCTGCATCGCGCGTCGCGGAAGTATGTGGTCCATCTTGTGCAAGTCGCTTCTCTTAGCCAGAGCGCTCAAGGTCTCAGACGACAAGAGCCCACAGCTATGCCTTAGCTACATCATGGACGAAGAATATGCTCTGAGGGAATTCACCAGACCACAAGACGGCCTCTTTGCACGCGATGCGATATCTACACTCGTGATCCACGGAGCTGACTTTTACAATTCGCTGCTCGCCAAGAGTGATTGGATGCGGGCCTATTTTCCAGCAATGTATGCGGCTAAAATTGGAGGCGGAGACCGCGATACCCAGGAATTTCAATCCCGGCATAGCCAAGATCTCGTAACTCCAGCAAGAGTGCGACCGAGAGAGCGTATTCTGAATCTCTTTCTCTATGCGACTGCGGGGACTTACATCAGGATGAAATCCTACCTTCTGAATCGAAGGTTTGCAAAGAAGAGGCAGAAATCGAGGGCCTTCCGTCTGAGGATTGGCCCCGATCGATGCATCTACGAATCTCTGAATTATCTCGAGCTGAGGAAAATGTACTCGAAACTCGAGAAGAGAGTTACGTCGTGAGAGTGACCACACAAAATATCCGACGACTCGAGAAATGACGAATTTGATAGGCCACATGATATTGACGAGTACGTTTACCAAGTGGGCTATGGAAGAAAGAGTGGTCGGAGACACGTCGTCAAGCTCAGGTTCGTTGAGCTTGGTCCGACGTCGATCTGTGTGCTCAGCATGACGAGTGAGCCTGAACTTCCAAATTGGCTGAGGAACCTTCTTTTTTCAAGAAATCGTGAGGCTCCCGTCAATGGTCAACATGATATTTCTCACTCGCCTCTGGTCGCGTCCAAGAATATTTTTGGGAAGATTACACGAGTGAATATTCTAGTTGATCAGCTTGAGGCAAGCAAGGTACTCGCCAAGTTCTTTCAAAAATACCGCACACACAGCTTTGCACTTCACATGAAAAGATATTACGCAAACTCCCGCCCCATAGTCATAGAATTTTCTCATCTTCCGAGAAATGATGAATTGATCCGGGAGCTAGAATTTGACTTTCAAGCCTCAAAGTATACTGAGACAATACTGAACAACGAAATCTCGAGGTGGCAGAGGGGGGTCACAGTGAGCTCGCTTCTGAGGATTTTTGCTTCGGGCGAAACCGTCCTCGAGATCGGGTGCGGTACAGGCGTTGAAACGCTCGAGCTTTCAAAGCGCGGGATTAACGTCGTCGCGGTCGATATTTCATCATCGATGCTCGAACACCTGCACAGACGAGCTGCAGAGTTAGGCGTCAAGGGAGTGAAGACAAGAAGGCTATCCAGTTCAGAGATCGCTGACCTGAAGAGCGACAAGTATGCCTTTCCAGTCGGAGGGTTTGACGGGGCTTTCTCACACTTTGGCGCGATGAACCTCGAAAGCAATCCGGAAGAGTTCTCCGAGAACCTAGCAACCATTTTGAAACCCGGCGCGCTGGTCTCATTTGCGCTGTGGAACAGGTATTGCCTATCCGAGTTGCCATTGAGAGCTCTCAAACTCGAAATGTCTCAAGTAGCGCAGAGATTCGGCGGCCTTGTCAGAGCCGGAGAACATACAAAGTATTCGTTGGACACGCTCACGTATACCCCGAGGGAATTTGCGTCACACTTTTCGCGTTTCTTCGACCTTGTCTCCTACTATGCGCTTCCCGCTCTCCTGATTCCGCCATCTGAGTACGCGCCGAGGCTAGGAGGATTGTTGAAACTCGCTAGAATTGACCAATACCTAGGCCACCTGCCTGTACTCAGGGACTTGGGAGACAACTTTGTAATGACACTCAAGCTGCGAAAGCAGGCAGACGCCCACACGTGCCATAGCCGCACCTAGAAGTGGTGGTTTGATGAAATCAGAATTCCAACTGCTATCATGCCCTATTTCTTCTTGGATAGAAAAGCAAAAGCAGATTGACCGGATCGCTCTGGCGCTCGCCAAAATCTAACAAAAGGAGCGTTCAAGGGCCGCAATTCTTGGATTACTAACTTTTCCCGATTTTTGGTCTCTGAAATTCTGTCTCACAATTCTCGTCACTTAAATAAAATTGAGAAATGAGATAATTCAGCACGCAAGAATTGCAGAACCACACCAAAAACAACATAATTGCATCGGCAGTCGATATCGCGAGCATCCTCTTCGCGTACAGACTCGGCCTGGCAGAACTGGGCATAGGAGCCGGACTTGCATACGGAATGTTCGACGCCTGGCTCGTAGTTTGGCAGAGGGAAAGAATAGCTGAGGGAATGCGGAGAATCGAAGAAGTAGTCAGGCGAAGAAAAGGGGTGTTTCGCAGAAAAGACATACTCCCCTGGGCCGCAAACAACTAAGCACACACCCATCAATTTCTCTCCCATCTACTGGTTTCATACTCGGTGACTCAAAAATAAGGTGAGATTTTTCGCTCGGGAGAGTCCCAGTTCATGTTCTCTGCTAACCCTTCTGGTGAAGTAGAGCAGGAGCACTGCCATCTGCCCAATTCCCATGAGATTTTGGCTCCCACTTTCAACAATAGTGCGGGACAAGGGCGAAGGAGGAGCAGACCAGTCAGGGTTGCCTTACTTTACTTTGCTTCGAAAGCGGAAGGCAGTGAGATCGATACTCTGCTAGAGGAGCGCTTTGCTATACTGGGCATCGACGCAATCGCAATCCATCCGGGTGTAAGAGATTTTGATTTCGGATTCGGCCAAAAAGGCAACTACGACGTAGTGGGGATAACCGGATCGCCGAGTCTTCCAGATCTTGCCAGTGCAATTTCATCTTTTGAATCCGAAAGCGAACCGGAAAGATGCACGACGCTCACCTTCCTTCCAGAGAGTACAAGTGCCAAGATTGCGGAGTCCTTCCTTCGGTACGTTGATTCGGTCGTCCTTTGCGAAACCGCCGCTGGTGCGGCGTCGGACTGTTCGCCTGATCTTGCAACGTTGCGGGTATTGGACGTCGTCTACAGGTTCTTTGAGAGCCTCATAGTTCCAAGCCTTCTCAACATCGACATCTCGGACGTGAGAAACATCTCCAAGGGAATCGGGTTTTCCTTCTACCTTGCTTTGGATGATCCAAACGCAATGATTTCAAAGCTCCCACCCTCCTGCGCTTTCGCAAAGTCGGCGCTGCTCCATTTTTCATGCAAGGAAGACGTGACCCTTAGCGAGGTGTACCGGGTTTCCCGGGCTATAGCTAGCAGGCCGAGCATGAACGCGGAGCGCACGGACGAAACCCAGCTTTCGCATAGCAACGCGAAAAAGTTCTTTCGAAAGATGAACGTCAAGCTTGGCCTTAGAATAGAAGGCGGAGAGGACGCTGAAGAGGAACAGAGCATTAGGGCGGAAAGCGATAGGCGGATGAACCTCACGGCGATCCTGTTTGGAATATAACGCCCTAATTGTGAGCTCTACTAGCCTGTTTTATGCGCTAGGCTCCTATTACACGGAAGGGCGCCTAAGAAAATCCGAGTGCGTCCTAGCGCCTAGTCATGTCTATGAGCGCGTAGATACTTACGCCCAGGAACAAGAAGAAGATCGACAGGACCATCTGCCAGCCGATCGCAAGTTGGAACGGGGTATCTGGACCTATGAAAAAGAAGGCAACCCACTCTGCGAGGCTTGCTAGGAATACGAGAAGAAACAGACCGAATAAGACCTTCCCCACGCCAACTAAGCTGACCATTTTCTACTCTGGCTACACTCTCCCCTGTCTCCGTGTGTGTCCGTTTTCACTAAGCCACTTGTAAAAAATCGGTAATAAATAAGAATATGGTGGGACCCCTGTCCGGTACTGTTTTCTGCTCTTAAACCCTTGACGGCGGCACTCAGGTTCCTTCTTCTCGTAACGAAAACTGGGGTGGTGAGACAAAGGTTTGCGCTCCCCTTTATCCGAATTCTAGATCCTGTTAGCTTGGTCATGAGCACCAGGTGTTGTAGATGTGTCAACTTTGAAGCAAGCGGGGCGGGCTTGCTTGGTTCAAAGAGCTGTGAATGAACTCCTGGCCTTCCTCAGCGGTGGCATTGAAGTGATTCTCCCAGTGTCAAATGTTGCGATGAGCTTGACTTCAGAAGGCTGATTGTCTGTTTGCACGAATGTGACTTTCTGTTACGTGGTTGTACTTGTTCCCTTGTACGCGATCTGAGTTTTGCCCGTTTGCGACTTCTAATCTATGCTCCGATTGGTGGCATTCTCCTCCGTTTCCCTCTTTAAATACAATGATAGCACCGTTCCGTACCTCCTCTAGGGGGGTACGCCATCAAAAACTCGACAATTGTCGAGAACTCCAAAAGATGCTTTGGGTGGGAATTCCTCCTCCAAATTATGGAAACATCCGAACACACCCATTGCCAAGGTTCGCCCTAAAGCTATGGGACTTACTGTAATATTACAGTAACGCTTATTGCCCGCCTGGACGCGTGTACTCTTTCCACTTCGAATCACAAGCGCGTGCGAATGCAGGAGTCGAATAGAAAATGAGTGCGATGAATTTGAGCAGGAAGGGTGAGCAGAGAGGGCTCCCCGAAAAGTTGGATGCCCGCAAGATGCGGGCGTGGGAGATTCTCTCTTCAAAGCGCTGCGACATACGCAGGTTCAGGAAGGACGAGGAGGACAGCTACCTGGTGAAGTCCCAGTCAACAACCGGATACTACGAAGTGCGCAAACTGAAAGATTCAACATGGGTCTGCGAGTGTCCCGACTATAAGAACAGGAGGATACCGTGCAAGCACATCTACGCTGTGCGGTTCAAGCTCGAGCGCAACTAGGGAAAATTCGCTATCCTAGCCTAGCGGGAGTCGGGTCGGCCGAAAGCCCAACGCCTCGAGATTTATCTCTGAGATTACGGTTACCTGCCCTTCCTTTACTTTCGCTCTTTGGATCTTCTGATTTGCGGTTTTTGGCAGGGCTTCGACTATCCTAATCGTCCTTGGCATCATGTAGAACGGCAGCTCGCGATCAAGCCACTGCACGAAGGACTTTGGATCACCGAGTGCGCCTTTCTCCTTGAGGACGAGGTACAATACTACATCCTCCTCTCCGAGCTCGGATTTTTCACCGACGGCGCAGCACTCTAGGACAAGCGGGTGGGTCGAAACGGACCGCTCGATGTCCGAGGGCGCGATATTTTCGCCCCTCCTCCTGATGATGTCTTTCATCCTCTCGATAAAGTAGAAGAAGCCGTCTTCGTCCACGTATCCGACGTCGCCGGTGTGAAGCCATGTACTTCTTGACGCGTTAATGCTTCCAGCCTCCAACTCGCCGTTGTGGTATCCTATCATCATGGTGCCGACTATCTTCGGCCTGAGGCAAATCTCTCCGATTTTCCTTGGAGTCGGCTTTTCGGTTCCTTCGTACTCTATCTTGGCGTCTACGCTTGGAAGCGGCTTTCCTATGGACCCAACCCTATAATCGTCGAACTTGTTGAAGATCGCTATGCCGCATGTCTCCGTCATTCCAAATCCCTCAAGGAGCTTCACCTTGAACGACTCTTCAAACTCGCGCCAGATGCTCGCGGAGGCGCCGCCGCAGAGGATGCGCTCCAGTTCTGACTTGACATAGCTCTCCTTCCTCTTGAGGAGGGAGTTGAGCATCGTCATGAGGAGAAATGAAAACCTGGAGCCGGTCTTTCTTGCTATTTTCCAAAACCTACTCGCGTGGAACCACTCCTCGATTACAACGGTGCCCCCGTTCAGGAAGGCAGGGAGCGTGGTCATTACCTGCCCCGAGGTGTGAAACATCGGGAGAGCGTTGAGGAAGATGTCTCCTGCGTCGGGCTTTGCGTCGAGCAGCGCGGTTACCTCAGACGCCCTGTTCAGGTAGGCCCTGTGGGTGAGGACGACACCCTTCGGGCTCCCGGTTGTTCCGGACGTGTAGAGAATTGAGGCCGGCTGCAAGTCCGCTTGTGAGTCTTTTGCTTCCCCAATGCTGGGCGCTGACCAAAGTTCAGACGTGAACTCGTCAAAGTTTCGAAGCTCAGACATTTCTCTTCGCACTATGCCTCGAGGAATAGGAATGGAATCTTCCGGTTCGCTGATTCTCTCCCTTCGGGCGACTACGATCGCATGGACGTTGCGAGGCATCTTCACATTAGCCAGGTTTTGCGCAAGCCTTTCCTCAACGCACAGGACGGAGACGCCGCTGTCTTCGAGCTGGAATGCGAGCATCTCTCCCTTGAGCGCAAAGTTGAACGGTACGAATACCGCTCCGATGACGGACGAGGCAAACCACGCTTCCAAGAACTCCGTGCCGTTTGGAAGGATTACCCCGATCCTGTCTCCGGTCTTTGCTCCAAGAGACGCAAAACCCGAAGCGATTCTGAGGGACCTTGTAGCTAGCTCAGAGTAGCCTACGGAAGTTAGAGGCCCTTCGATGTTTAGGGGATCAGTGAGGATGACGGCCGGGCGAGGATTCTTTGCATAGACGTTCTTGGCGATGAGGTCGAAAAGCATGGTGGGCCGATTCGCAACTGAACTGTCTTGCATTCTTGTCATCTCGGAGAGAGTCCTATAGAAAGAGACGTTCTCTTCTCTTGCTCTTGAGGGCATTCCTTTCCTCGCTTCTATTTAGCCAATTCAAACTGTAAATCGAAGCTTGGGAAAGTAGACCGTGCATGTACCGAATCTACTATGTGTTAATCCACCTGAAGACTCTTTTGGGTGGGAAGCCCAGCGGACGATGAAAAATGAAAAGTAGGGCTGGGAACGAGCTACTAGCTGCTGGACTGAACCACAGTCAACTTGCCGTGCATCCATCCGTGGAGGGTGCAGACGTAGTCATACGTGCCTGGCACACTAAACGTGACGGTGTACTTCCCACCAGCGCCTAAAAGGCCAGAGTTGAAAGTGCTCGCCCCGGATGGTACGCTAGTGGATGTCACGGTGTGGGTTGTGGTATCGTCGTTTGACCACTGCACTGTGTTGTTCTTCCCAATCACGATGGTCGCGTTCTGCGGCGAAAATGTGATTTGAGTGCCCGGAACCTGGGAGCCCTGCAGTATGCTGATGAAGCCGTTTGCCTTTGGAGCAGTCTGAGCACCGGCGCCTGGAAGCATAATTATCGTGGTGAAGACCAGGCCGACCACGACAACGAGCACAATTCCGAGGAAGATCCTCGCGCCCGGCCCTGGGATTGGCAGCCCATCCTTGAAAAGGCCCGCGGGGAGAATGATGAGCCCGAGTATCATGGCGTATCCTGTGACATTCTGAATTTCCTGGAATGATGCCTGAGTGGGCTGTCCGCCAACGCCCCCGTGCATTGCGAAGAAGAACCAGACAAGCTGTCCTGCGACGCCGATGACTATGAGGAAGAGGCTAATGTAAAACAGGTCTTTGTCCATACTTTCAGAATTACAACTCCTTTAACCGGTTTGCAGAATTCGATTCATCGTTCTGATTGTTTGACACGTCCAGATTTGCACCGAGCAAACCTGGAGCTGGATTGAGGGGATCGCCGCTAACATCACTCTCGCTCTGAGGCGAAGCTATCGTCGAAAGTGCAGGCGTCAGATTTACTGCGTTTTCAGGGACGTTTCCTTGTGCACCTTCGGTAGCCCTTGTCACTGGCGTGGGGACCGACACGGGTACCTGCGGAGTCACCGAGACCTCGGCTGGCACGATGATAGACGGCCCTGAAAGTGTCTTGATAATATTCCAGATGAAAGGTATCTGAGCCGCGGCTGCGACAAACGCAAAGAAGAATGCGCCCAGCAGGTAAGCATGATAGTCAAGTGTTTGGGTGAATGGGAGACTTGCCAATATGGGATTGTACTCTCGTCTTGGCACGCCGAGGTAGCCCATCGCAGCAAAGTCAAATGCCAATCCGAAGCCGCCAACACAGGTGCCCCAAAAGTGAATCTCTCCAAGCGTCTTGCTGTACCACTGTTTGTTGGAAATCTCTGGAAGGATCCAGTAAAGCACTCCAAAGGCTGCAAGCACGATTCCGTCGAGTGCGTTGAAGTGGAAGTGTGAGACGATGATGTACGTATTGTGCTCGTACAAGTCGAGCGCGTTGTTTCCGTTCTCGACGCCCATGACGCCTCCAACGATCCATCCGATAATGCTCGCGAAGAGGAACTTTGCAGTCAGGGTCCAGTTGTACTTCGATCTCCAGATAAGTGCGAACAAAGTAAAGACGGAGATCCCCGAGGCGAATCCGATTGACATCGACATGTTCTGAGCCACAAACTGGAGGAGGTAGGGCTGAGAGGTGTCGATGAAGAGGTGGTGACTATAGACTCCTACTCCGGTGATCAGGAGTATGGGCCAGGGTGCCTTTGCCCATCTCATGCTTGAAAAGTTCCTATTGGCAAAGATTGGGACGAGCGTGTAATACATCCCGATCAGCGGAAAGAAGGCAAAGTAGACGATTGGGTGGTAGTTGATCCAGAGGAAGTTCTTTGCTACGAGGTTATTCAAAAAGCCTGGCTGACTCATCGAAGTCCAAAAACCGTCGACAAGCAAGGTGAAGAATGGTGGCGCTGAAATTACCATATCGAGCGTCGTGACCATTGCCGCGATCACTGCGACTGGATACCCGAGAACTCGCGAGCGGACGGCCTTTGGCATGTATGCGTCAAATCCAATCGAAGCCGCAAACTTGGCTGACATTGAGTGGTTCATTCTCGGCGCTTCATTGTACTCGTCCTTGTACTTGCCCGAGAAAGCGCTCCCGAAGATGTTGTATGCAAAGACGAAGAGCGAAAGATTTGCGAGAATCATTCCAGCAAAGAAGATTGCTGCTTGAATCAGGCCCCAGGGAGCAGAGCCAGCGGGTCCGCCGTGGAAGGGCAAAGGCCAGAGGAAGTACCAGCCCGGACCAAAGCCCCAGAAGATGGAGAACCAAACCATGTAGAAACCGATGGCGAAGGAGTAGAAGACTATGGGGAGCAGCCTCTCGCTGAACAGTTTGCGCTTCATGTACTTTGGAAAAACGTATGAGCATAGTCCGTACGCGAAGGGGAACTGCCATCCGACGAACATCCCGAGCCCGTGAGCTGTGAGGAGCTGACCGAATACAGTTGCGCTGCCTAGAGGCCCGATGTTTGAAGCCGCGCCCCCCTGGTCTGTCCTCATGAAAAGCGCGAGAGTCCCAGCAATCATAAAGTTGAGGAATGAAAGATAGAGCAGTCTCCTGACCCATTTCTTCGTGTATGGGGTGAGAGGGTCTGCGGCGCCCGTTGCTACAACGGGTTCATGGTCGATTTCCGAAACAGTTGAAGCAGAACTCAAATTTTTCTATTTTCACCAAACAAAGCGGACATGCCATAATGTCTTCAGGAGGAGGTCACGTTGATCTGACCTATCATCGCAAAATGACCGTATCCACAGAACTCCAGACATCTGATGTAATAGATTCCTGGTGTTGTGAATCGGTAAAGAATACTATTGACAAATCCCGGCATTACTTGCACTTGGAAGACAATCGCGCCGGCGGGATCGTATACCCCAAAGCCGTGCGTGACATCGGAACTATTGACGCGGAAAAGCACGTTCAAACCAACGGGAATTTTATAGGCAGACTGGCAACTTGTTCCCCAATTTGGAGGCGAGCTGAGGCACCAAGCAAATTGCTGCGCCTGCACATCAACGGTCATGTCGGGCGTAATGTTTGCATGCGCATATGGATAGGGGAGCATTCCAAACGTCGAAATGCTGAAAGCGATGAAGATCACAAGGATTATGGCAACCCAGTATTTTTCGTACTTTGCGAGCGAGTGCTTGTCCACTTCGTCTGGATGCCTCGTGGACCAATAGAGAGCAATCGAGGCAACTGCTGTGATTGCCACGCCCATAACTAAAATAATAGTAAGGTACGTGGTGTTCATCCCAAAGTCTGCTGGGAAGATCCCCATCGCACGCTCAGCTTGGGAGGGAGCTCCTCAATTTTTACACTATAAAGATTATGATTCACTCTCTGATTTGCTAAATCGCATTTCTTTCAATCCGAAAAATCCTGCGTCGCTAGTTGAAATTCAATTTCAATCAGCTAAGAATCGCGTTTGAACGTGAGGAAAACAAAGAAAAAAAAGTGGCATTGCTTTTTGTGGGCAAGCTATATCCAATCTTAGTATGGAAAAATTCTTGGAATCTATTCTTCATCTGCGAATGAGTTGAGAACGATATGCGGGAGATATCAAGAGGAATTCGCGATAGTTATTTATGCGAGATTCGGAAGCTTTGTGCTCGACCCGCGGTAGCTCAGCCTGGTAGAGCTTCCGACCTCGAACTCACAGGATGCACACTTTCCATCATCGGGAATTGCTGCGAATGTGCAGTCAAGGGGAGATGCTGTAGAGATCTTTGGCTCCGCTTGCACGATGCGCGTAACAGCGAGAAAATGTATTCGGCGCTGATCCCGTTCCAGCTTATCAGGCTTACAGAAACCGGAGTGTCGTCGGTTCAATAGGTGTGCGGTGCAAAAAATTGTTGCAATCGCGCTCTTGAAAGTCCGACCCGCGGGACTTCTTTTTCTCTTTCTATATTGTCCTGTCTTTCAGCTTCGGGAGGCGATGGCGTAATTTTTCATTTGCTCTGTCTCGACTGATCCTTTTGCGCTTTCTGAATAGAACTCTGTGCGTCGGTCCTCGAGTAGATTGTTCATCGATGTTACGTTCTTGTTTCTTGACAAGGAAAGATCGAGTTTTGCGCTCTTCGCTACGGTCTCAGTTGCAGTTGCTGTAGCGATCTTTGTCATCAAGGGGGTTGATATTTGGCTGCGACCCGTGAAACGGAAATTGTCTTTCTCTCCTCTGTTTTCCCTGCCAACTCTGTTCGCGGTGATGACGAAGACTTTGTTTTCGAATGCTCGAACCAGCGTGCCAGCTTGTGCCTTACCAGGCAAGACCAAGTTCGACGGGTGACAGATGACATCGGCACCTTTTAGCATCACTTCTCGGGATGCTTCTGGGAAGAACCAATCAAAGCATATCAGGATGCCAATTCTGCAACCCAAAGTCTCGAGATCGTAGACTTTGAAACCGGATTCGGAACGATCAAACCAAAGCTTCTCTCGGTAGAACAGGTGCATCTTTCTGAAGGTGCCAAGAATTTTTCCCCTCTCTATGATGACAGAGGAGTTGTAGACCTTTCCTCTATCCTTCTCTGCCAGCCCGGCTACGAGTGCACATTTTCTCTTCTCTGAGAAGGAGCGTAGCTTCTCGACCGAGGGGCCATCAGAGAGCGATTCAGAAAGTCTCTGCGATTCTTCCTTTGAAGTGAAAGCATAGCCTGTGTTGCAGAGTTCCGGAAACACGTACAGGTCTGAGCTCACTTTGGAAGCCAGCTTGATCGCTGAGTCGATATTCTCGTCGTTGTTTCCAAAATTCGGACGAGTCTGAACAAATGCGCCTCGAATCCATTTGTTATGACTAGACTTGCTCAATCTTCACAATCACCAATCGAGAAGGCTGCTTCCCAGTCTCTTGAAATCCGATAATCCAGTGCTAAATATGTAACTATGGATACTTGGAAAAGCTCCATGTAGTTGAGATTGAGAGGCCCCATCGTATTCCAAGCGAACTTATCGATTACGAAACAGCTATCGACAATTCGCGTCCTGATCGAACTTGTTTTTGACGATCTGAAAAATGTACGCCATATTTCTCCTCGATGAGGCCACAACGAAGGGCCTTCTAGCGAGTGTTAACTCATGCGACCGCTCCGGCAGCGGAAACAAATACCTTAAGATACGGCACCCTGCGCTATAAGCGCCTGTAGCTTTACAGTGCAACAATGCGAATCTTAGCGCAAAGTAGAGAACTTTTCCGTATACAGTAAATATAGTGTGAGAAGCGAGGCCCTATCAGTTCTTGGATTCAAAGTCAAACGACAATCGAGCCTCTCCTTCACAGAGCGATCCCAAGCAACCATTCGCCATTTCACTTGGTAGCGCTGTGAGCGATCTGATGCAGAGGCCCATGGAGGAGGAGATAAGATACCTTCACGGTCCCGCTAATGTACGCGACCTCTTTCAGAAACTTACCGCTGAAGCAATTGAGGAAGTTCGCCTAGTATTCCCTTCGGCTACAGCGTTGAAGGAATATTACTTCATCATAGAGCAGCTCGCGAGCCTATCTATCTCCCGAAAGAATCATCATCCAAAGGTACGGGTACTTCTCTCGCTTACACCCGACGAGGAGCGCAACAACTCATTTGGGGGAGTGACGCTCAAAGCGGCTGAGTGGCGAAAGACGGAGCCGATTGACATCGGGATTGGAATCTACGATCGCTCTAAACTCGTTCTGTTCCAGCCCGCCTCCTCTCCGCAAAAGGAGGGGCCAGAGTCCGCCGAAACTGCGATTCTGATTTCGAACAAATTCATTGTAGCTGCGATTACCGCGTTTTTCAACGTCTTCTGGAAGGAAAGCGAGCTCAGGGAGACTGGAGACATTGCCCGCAGAGAACTCGTGGAGGCGCTCACTAGAGAGGAGCGGGCAAGGAGAGAGGCTCAGCTCCTGCAAGATATACTCACCCACGACATCAGGAACTACAACCAGGTAACCAAACTAAGCGTCGAACTCCTGAAGGAAGAGCTCAGAGACAAAGAGAGCGTGCAGATGATCCTCGGCAGTATGCTTAACGCGATCGAGGGATCAACCGACTTGCTTGAAAGGGCAAAGAGGCTCGGGCGCGTCATTTCGGAACAGAACCCTAGACTCTATCCTGTGAACCTGATTGAAATCATAGAGAACTCGCTCGACGTAATCCGGCACGCTTTCCCAGAGAAGAGGATCAAGTACGAGCGTTCAGTTTCGCCTTTGAAAGGTTCCGAACTGAGTAAAGTGGAAGGGCAGCAGGAACTCTACGATGGAGCTAGAGGGTCTATTTCGAGGAGGATAATCGCACAGGACATTGCGAATGCATCTTCTGCAAGTGGTTCGAGTTTCAACTACTGCGCTGTGCTCGCAGACGACCTCCTGAACGAAGTCTTTACCAATCTCTTCTCAAACTCAGTAAAGTACACTGATGGGAAGGAAGTCAGCATAGTTGTCTCGATAACGGAGGTTCCCGATACAGAAGTGCCGATTGATAATGTGGATATTCGTCAAGGGCAATCTAGTCCGGCTTGGTGGAAAATCACTGTGACCGACAGGGGGCACGGTATACCTGACCAGTCGAAAGGCGAAGTGTTTTCGAGATATCTAAGAGGAGCGAGGGGAACGGGGCTAGGAATGTCGATTGTCCACGCACTCGTTGTGGATCGATATGCGGGGAAGATCGTCTTAAGGAACAGGGTAGAGGGAGATTGCACTCAGGGTACTTCACTTGATATCTGGCTCAAGGGAGCTGAGTGGCAATGGTGAAGGGCCAAAACCTATCTTTGAGTTCTCTCCTGATTTCGTAAAGGCCTTTGATCTACACTCGTTGGGGGAGAGTCCAGGTCATAATGGATATCGCTCCTCAAGGAACAGATTTTGATCTCAATTCCAACTGTTGAGCACGAAGGGCCTAAATGCGACCTGCTCCCCTTCATTACTGTCCCTCCCGACAGTGGTGTGAAAATTGGCGATTGTTCTCCTTCCGTTTTTGGTTGCCGTAGCAATCGTTGGCATCCTTCACATATCTGCTTCTGATCACTGGGGTACACTTTGTCACTTGGGAAGAACCACCAGTTGGCCAGGAGAAAGTTGTTTGGAGTTTCTTTGGCTACGGCGTTTGGACACGCTGGGCTTTCGGTTGTCTTGGGGGTCGCTGTAGTGGCCGTCGAGCTTGCATTCTCGAGCTTGGTCTCACTATATCTCACCATTAGCATCGGTTACGCAATGGTTGCGATTGGGCTGATAATTGGAGTCAGATCACTCGTTGCACGACACGCAGCGAAAACACCTGGGCAGGAGCTTGAGGAAGAGAAGAAAGTTTTGGAGCACGAGAAACCAAGCAGCAGAGATTCTGGGTTTAAGGGCATAAGCTATTTTGCGGTGCTGGGAGCTGCTTTGTCTCCGGATCTAAGTATCACTCCTGTTTTTCTTTCTGCGATTCCGGCTGGTCTAATTGCGGCAATTGACCTGTCTGTAGTTTTTGCCGTGGCCTCAATCCTTTCGCTTGTAATCCTAGTTCAAGCAGGAACGCTTGGACTGGCAAAGACATTCGAGCGAGTTCCAGAAAAGTACAACGATTCACTGATCGGCTTCGTGATTGTTGCCGTTGGAATATACGTAATAGTTGCGGGATAGCAAGAACAGTGAGCTAAACACCAATAACCTCCATTCTGGCAATGGCATGTCAGTTGTGTTAGTTCAGATCCCTTTTTCCTCGATCTGGCTGATGCACTCTTTGCAGACGAGGTTGTACGACTTGACCGACAAGCCTCCCATCTGCGTTGTGACTTCAGAGTGATCCTTGCACACGCCTCTGCCGCATTTGGTGCAGACCCCCCTCGCATCTGTATCGGGACAAAAGTAGCATTTCATGGTAGCTCCCCTCTAGACCTCCATATCGTATCTTAAGAAGTCTTGCTTCTAAAGAGGTATCTTATTGGGAGTGATTTGGAGGGCAAGCTTTTTGGTGCTACTGAACCAATTTTCTGTAGAACTTTGGTCGATTTAGCGTCCAAGTGAGACCTTGAAGCTATTGCCCTGTTGAAAATAGGGCACAGCCTAACGCCGTCATAATTGGCAAGCCAGTTTGTCTACCATACATTTTCATTTGATATCCAATTCAAAAATTCATTTTTGAGACTTTATTCCTAATCACTGTCACATTGTTTCACTTTTGATCCAATTTCTTCGCGGCAACGCGAATTCTCACATAATCCACAACCCACGCACCGTTGCGAAAACTGGTACTCCTGAGCCTCTCTTCAACCTCCCGAATCACTTGAGTACTCTCTTTGGGAGGCAGCTCTGCCATGAGTCCTGCGACAAATGTCCTCAACCAGCTCTCGAGTCCGTTTTCTCCTCCTTCAAGTTCGGCGGGACGATCAAACAACTGCGCGAATGTTGTGACGAACCCTTCCTCTTCCAAGAGCTTTGAGAATTCAGCGATGCTTGGAAAGTACCATAGATTGGATATTCTGTCTCCATAACGGTTCAGAGATTGTCTTAACGCGCTGAGAACCATGCTCACGTTCCCTTTGCCGCCGAATTCTGCTACAAACCGGCCACCTGGCTTGAGACTCTTCGAAATTGATCTGACGGCATTTCTCGGAGAACGAACCCAGTGAAGAGCTGCGTTTGAGAATGCTGCATCAAAGGAGTACGGAAAAGTAAAATCCTCCACGCCTGCCAATTCGAACTCTAGGCTGGGAAAATTCTTTCTCGCTTGATCAATCATGTCCTGCGAGTTGTCGATTCCAACTACATTTGCCCCACTCTTCGCAATCATGCTCGTCAGGTGGCCCGTGCCGCACCCAATGTCTAAGATTCGCTCGCCACTTCTGGGTGCAAGCATTTCGACAAGATCTTGACCATACTTCCACACGAACGAATGCTTTTCGTCATATTCGCTTGCGTTCCATTTCAATAATCGAATTGCCACCTCAGACTAGCTGAGACGTGTAAGAATAAGCGTGCTCTTCTGCAAATTCAGTGACGATTATGCCTTGCTACGTAGATATGTGAATCAATCGTTGCTTTAGCAAAACATAATGTGTGTAATACCCTTATTCGCATGATTTGATTTGAAAAAATATCTGCTGGTTGGTTAGGCGCTGGCGGGGTCGGCGGAACTATGAATCATCTTGGGTCCTGTCGTCGCTTTGAACAAGCACTCTGACCTGGCAACGGAATAGGAGACTTTACACGAGTTTCTTAGATCTTGTCCTGCTTTAGCACTCTCGACGTTTCAAACCAGAACAGACCGGCAAGCACTGCAGCTACTACGATCCCATAGGAGAGCAAGACCCCCACAGCAAGTGAGGGCGCTCTGCTTTCCGAAAGAAGACTATTCGGGGAAAAGTAGACGAGCACACAGAGAACAATCCATCCGAAGAGAAAAAAAGTTGCAAGCGCCGAGTGAAAGACATACCTCGGTATCAGGAATCGCCTCAGGCGAAAATAGTGCTTAAGGTACAGTTTACTGACCGAGTAATGTCCGTCCGCGGATTTGCTGGCTAGCCCAAGCCTTTCAAGCTTCTCAAGATGGAAAATTGCGAGTGATGGCGTGCTCATTTGGAGACGCTTCTGCACCTCTCTAGCAGCCAGCGCTTCCCTTGACGTCAGGAGGAGCCTGTACACCCTGAGAGTTGGGCCCACGAGCGCTGAGTCGGGGTCAGAAGGAGCAGTGGAATTCGAATTCTGCAGCGACGAGTCACGAACTCTCTGCCAAGGCGTCCGCACGCTAAGGAGCAGCTTGAAAGGTTGAATGTAAGGTTGACTGAAGGTTCATCTGTTCAAGAAAGTAGAACAACCGAGAGAGGGCAACTTTGACAAGTTCTATGGCATAGAATTAAGAATCAACACTGCGCATGCACACGACAAAATGGCCGAGTTCAGGACACAAATCATCCGCAATGTGGTTATTGCGGGCATCGTGTTTTCAACGATAATGGGCGGGCTATTGTATGCAAATTTGCAAATCTCCGGCGGCGTTAGAGGTGCCAACAGTGCTCAGAGTGCTGTGACTACAGCGACTACCAGTCTTCAGTCTGCCAATTCAACGTATAGTCTTAGCACTACTTTGGAGAGATCCGCTTCATATCTATCTTCAGAGACTCTTTCTTTGAGTTCCACCCCTGCTGCCGCCAGTAATCTTACTCTCTCGACAGTAACAACGACCGAGTCACCGTACAGCACTTCAACTTTTGAGATTACAAATTCTAGCCAGAGCGAAACCCCGCCCTACACTTCATCCTCACAATGTCCAGGTGAGTACACCACCTCGCCCTACTTTGAGAATAACACGATCACCACGCAGTATGCACCGTATGGAATGGCCTACGATAATGCGACCAACGAGCTCTACGTGGCAAACAGCAGGAGTTACACCGTCTCTGCCATAAATCTGAAGACCAACGCAACAAGCGCAGTAATTCCAGTCGGCGTTCTGCCGACGGGTGTTGCGTACGACCCTTCAAACGATGAGGTCTATGTCGCAAACACTTGCTCAGACACCGTCTCCGTAATCAATCCTTCGGTTCATCGTGTAGTCTTTACGATCCAGGTTCCAAGCCAGCCCATTGATGCTATTTACGATCCAGCCAACGGCCACATCTACGTTTCCGAAACTGGCAATCGAAACAATACGCAGACAAGCAACGGGACGCTCTCAGTGATTGATGGAAAAACAAACACGGTCATCCAGAATGTCCAGATCGGAGGCAATTCGTGGATGATTGACCTGAACCTAGCGACGAATGAGATCTACGTGGTAGACCATGGCGCCGCAGCGGATTCAACGAATGAAAACATCACCGTTGTTAATGCAACGACTAATCGAGTAGAAGCGAGAATTCCAATTGGTGTTCCTCTGTTTGGAATCGCGTACGATCCTTCAAACAACGAGATTTACGCCTCTACCTGGGCGGGAAACACGGTCTACGTAGTCAACGCGAGCAGCCATGCTCTCATCACCAATATCAGTGTCGGCGGTGCGCTTGTAGGTATCGGATACAACTCTCTGAATCAAGAGATCTACATCGTGAGCAATGGGGATAGCACAGTGTATCTTGTTTCGAGCAAGGATAACTCTGTCGTCGGCAACGTTCAGGTCGGCCCTGCGCCGAAACTTGCTTACTTTGTTCCATCAACTGGTGCCATGTACGTTTCCAACACGGGTGACTCTAGCCTCTCCGTCCTTGGTTCCTAAGGATTCCATACGCAACGAAATTTGGAATTCTTTCGAACTCTTAGTTCTAACTCGCAATGACTTGAAGAGCAAGGTTGGGTTACCTGAAATGATTTAGCTGTGGTACTATCCGCATATCTATCCCTCGGAACTATCTCGAAAAATACCCTTAACTAGGACAGACTCTGAGGCGACACGGCTCTTCCAAATTCTGCTCCCTACGCTCTAGAAGAATTCTTCTTTGAATTTTGCTTTAGCAGCGAGCGCGCCACTCTATTGTATCTGCTTAGGGCGAAATATCACTCTCTTGAAATAGGCGACTAGACCACTTCAATTAACATAGGCGCATGTTGCCATGACAGAGGAGCAGCAGCAAACAGAAACCAAGAAGAAACGAAGGGAGCAACAGCCAAGTAGATCAAAAGAGGCTCAAGAAACGAAGAAGGAAAAGCTTCCCGAGGAAAAGGAATTCGAAAAGCTGATCACAATACTCGACGATTTGAAAAAGCAGGGGAAATTCCTCGCAGTGCAAATCTGCCCCCAGTGCAAAAGTGCCAGACTCAGAAGGGTCGGGAGCATGAGCGGCGACATGTCGGGGCAGATGGACATGACCAATCCAAAGTTCGAATGCTTGGATTGCGGTTGGAGAGGTCGTATTGCAATCTACGCGACAAACCAGCCGATCGACAAGAAACAAATGGAGGTCGTCGCTGACTTTACTGATTTAGAGAAAGAGAAAGAGGAATATCGCTAACGCTCGTGTCACTTACCGGGTTGTTATCGCACTAATTATACTGCAGCGTGAAGATAGTCCACAAACGATGACAGGATTAGAATAAGTACATAGAAGTCCAATTTCGCAGAACGAACCCACGTTTAGATCACAGCATCTTAAATGATCGCGCCTTGTGCCTAATGTGAATGCAGTTTGGTTTTCAGGAAATGCCCCAGTTGTCACAAATACTTAGCCTCTATCGAAGCAAAACGGGAACAGTTGACGGGCGGAGGATTTCAAGTCGGGGGATCTGCTCCGCTTCCCGCTGGCCACGGGGAATCTCAAAGAGCTCGCGATTTTCGCTTCAGTAAGCACGTTGTGACATACAAGGTGACCTTCCGGTGCAGGCACTGTGGGCACGAATGGGCTGAACTTCAGAAAAAGAAGATTTAGTACTTATAGTTCTTCCTGCCCCTTTCTTCTGCAAGTCTCTCCTGAGAAACGAAGAAACACTTTTTCTTCCCGAGACGCAGCCTCTCAAAATAGTTGATCCTGTTTTATCGCGTAATTCTAGTCCTTGGTATTCTTTCTCCCAACTATTCTCAACAAGGGAAACATTGCAAAGAGTGTGAGGTTGGCTGTCGCAGGAGAAATCCCCGGGGGTAGTAGGAACGAGACACCGATCGCGAGGGCAAATACAATTGAGGGAACGTAGCCTCGAAGTCGAATGTTTCTGACCTGATCTTGCGTTAGTGACTTGCTTATCAGCAGTTGCTTACTCGTTGCATGATTCCACACCGAATTCAACGCCAGGCCTCCCATAAATTGAGACAGATTGTAGATGATCAGGGCAACCTCAATATCTCCGTATTGATCCAAGATTTCAGTCAGAAATGGAATTATTGTAATGAATAATAGAAAAACAAGATTCCTCCACATTAACGCTGCGTCGTATCCGATTATGTATCGGAACAGCCTGTGGTGGGCGACCCACCAGACTGCAATTATGAAAAAACTGAGACCTCTATAGGAGCGCGCGTGGCGACAAAAATGGTGGGCGTGTGTGTGGAGGCGAGTATCGTGCATTGAAGATTGTATCATATTGTTACGGCAAATTATATTGAATGATGATAATTTGCCAATTTTCTAAATGATACAATCATTGG
>JAJPHP010000069.1 GCA_021325255.1 Nitrososphaerota archaeon
CCAATGATTGTATCATTTAGAAAATTGGCAAATTATCATCATTCAATATAATTTGCCGTAACAATATGATACAATCTTCAATGCACGATACTCGCCTCCACACACACACGCAAAAATGGTGGGGTCGGCCGGATTTGAACCGGCGATCTGTGGAGCATCTAGTTGTGGATGCTTCGCCACCGCTCTGTGTTGTGTAGAGAGCATCTGTCTTTTCCCTAACGCTAGTTCTGCAAAGGGAAAAGCTCCCCAGGGTGGTATTCTAGCGCAGGCAAGAATTCTTTGCTCCCGCCGCGTTCCTAAACCAAGCTGGACGACGACCCCAACATCTATCGGAAAGATTTCCTCTCTACGCCGATAGAATGGAAACATGACAATATAAAACATAATGCAAGCGTGTTATCAAACTGGCAGAATTTCCGCTCTGCAAGGTCACAAGTGCAAGTATGCAAATATCTTCTCAAGGGCCTCGCTACGCGGATACGATTTGTAGTCCCCGAGCATGGAGATGAGCTTCTTCCTTGAAAGACCTCCTGATGGCAAGCCAAGTATTTTCCTCAGTTTCTCACTCTGCCAACCGCCGAGAAACAGGAAAGCAGAGACGGCGGTGAGGTTTGAAGGCCTCCTCTGAGTGCTGGCGCTTTCGTAATCAATGATTACCGTCTTCCTTTTGCCCTCAAAGGTCTCGGGATTTCTGATCAAGATGTGCTTAGAAGGGTTGCTCAGCTCTCCGTGATCCAGGCCGTGCGAATCGAGCAGGTAACACTGTTCAAGAACGTCTTTAACAAGCGCGCGCACCTCCTTCTTTGGAGTCCTCGTCCTGATCGACTCAAACCACTTACCAATCTTGAACGAATCGATGAACTCCATAGTGAAGAGATCTTGCGTTGCGACAAAAGCTTTCGGCCCGACTCCGACACAGTTAGCGAGCTTCTGCAGTTCATAGTCTCTCTGCATGTCAACGCGATTTGCGTCGACCCTCCTTATCTTCAGTGCAACCAGATCATCGTATCCTGCAAGTCTTGCCTTGACGACGACGCTCACGCATCCTCTTCCTATAATCCCGTACTTTCCTACCTTGGACAGTCCTTCGAGTACTAGTTCTCTTACCCCAATCTTGCGCAGCTGAGAGATTCGCGAATCAAAGGAGGAGAGATCCAACCCTGGATAGCAGAGTACGATTCCGTGTTCTTCAGGCTTCAGAGAGTCAACATCTACAGAGAGAGCTTCGGTCTTCTGTTCAGTCACTGTCGCTGGGTCCCTACGCTTGCCGCTTCGCTCTCTGACTGAAATCATGGGATAAGGCAACTACTTTTTTCTTCTACTCTCCCTCGCCGCTTAGGAGAGAATTTACAGCTTCGAGGAGCCACTTCCTATTAGATGAGAGGCGTTTACTCCAAACTATCCTGTCTGCCGTCAGTATGTCAAAGTCCCTTGATACCTCGTCCCTTACTGCCTTGGACAACCCAAGCTTGTCAAGTCTTTTATCATCAGAGAGCAACGCCCTAAGGACCCGCGTCACTTCATAGGATGACGACCTATCAAAGAGCGAGTAGAGCCTTCCCTCCTCCCCGGTGAAGGTCAAGAGCGACCTATCCTTGTTCTTTTCAATGTACTTCCGAACTTCGTTGCCGCGGAAGTACTCAGGCCCCTCTCGTGCCTGAACCTTGCTTATCTCCCGGTCGAGCATCAGAAAAACGAAAGCGCTCTCATCCTCCTCGTTTGATGCCGCGCTCTGCCTGACCACGAAGAATCCCAACTCGTTGAGCTTCGAGGATAAAGACTTGAGGCTCTTCTTGAGCTGCCCCCAGAGTATGTCTACGCTTCTCTTCCCCGTAGGAAACAGTACCACAACAATTCGGGGGAGAAGGAGACTCTTGCGCCCGTTTGCAAGAGCTTGCAGCTTTACCTCTGGTTTTTTCTTCTTCTTGCCGGGTTCAAAGTATGAAAGGCTTGGCTTTTCCAAGAACTCCCGACTCCACAAGACGAGCCTCGCTACATTTTGAGTAGAGATTGCACTTCCTAGGTTTCTCGTGCTGTCGACTGGATCTAAGATGATTAGGTCGCTTGTGAAAGTAGCTGCGACGTCGCGATCGTATTCCTCAACGGAGATCACTTCGCCTGGTCTCGTTGTGGAGAGGCATTTGAGTACATTCTCGAAAGAGCCGTACTTCAACGTGAGGACCTCGCAGACGTACCCGCTGAAGCCCTGTACCTTGATCTCGGCTCCGTACACCGCCGCTCCCTTGACGAATTTCTTGAACAGGCGCGCCTCTAACCTTAGCTTGTCATCATACTTTGATCTGATGTACTCGGTGTGAAACGGAGACCGGTCGGCAGCGCTCACCCACTCGCCGCGCTTCACTTCGTAACAAGGGACGACGTTCACTCTGACGCATTCCACGAATGCCTCGACGTATGGATGCTCGGCAAACCTCATCGTGATCTCGAATTGCTTCAGCGCTTTCTTGATCGAATCAATAGCCTCGCCTTCTAGTTGTTCTCTAGAGAACGATGTTGGGTATAGCAGAAAGTAATCAATGTCGCCGCTGTCCTTGAGCCAAGTTCCCTTGGCGTAGGAGCCACCCAGGCTTTGCTTAGGCTGCACGCCTCCTCGACTCTTAACTTCCTTGAACTTCTCTTCAAGCAAAGCACTCACAGTAGCAGCGACACGCGCAAGCTTTCGCTCCTCAGACTTTGAAGGAGTAACCAACTTTGACGCTCTTGCAATGACAGAGTCGAGCTTTTCCCTGCCTTTACTTGCTACAACAAGATTGCCATCTTGCATTTGTGTTGGATTTGGCACTCTCCGCTGAGGCGTGAGCTTTGAACGAAAAGAATGGGAATCTCAGCTTGATGAAGGTATTGAGGGTGCTCTCTTTCAACTTTCGAAGACGTGCAGGTCGGTGTACCTGGGGCCCGAGGGCGTGAGCGTGCTCAGTTTCAGGTGCAGGTTGCTTATTCTGGCACTGCCCAATTCATCATTCTTGTGAGCACGAACGGTTTCAACCAATTTCTCCTTGTTTCTGCCCGATTTTACCCTCGCAATTGTTACGTGCGGGCTGAAGCCTTCGCGGTTGTTTCTCGGTATACCGGGAACATCGTCGATCATCTTGTTCACCTTCCGTGCGTGCTCCTCTAGTTTCTTCGACGAGTCCCCGTCTATTCCAACCCAGACGACGGAGATTCGCTTCTCGTCGGGAAAAGTGCCTAGCCCTTTGAAGACTACATCCTGATCGTACCCATCGACCTTTCCTGAAAGATGCCCGATGATGTTTTCCTTGTCCACTTCTTCGATCTCGCCGAGGAAGCGGATCGTAAAGTGAAGCGTTTCTGGCTCGACGAGTTTCAGGTCGGCACCGCTCGCTCGCAGCTCCTTCTGGAGCAATTTGATCTTTTCAATCAATTCTTGGTCTTCGATGTCATAGGAAAGAAAAGTTCTCAATCTGCAAAAATCAACCCTGCCGAAGTTCTCGCGTGGATACTTAAGAAGGTGAAGATGTCCGCTCATATTAAAGAGCGTTCTGCTATGAACCATGTCTTTTTTCACAATGATTGAAGAAAACAATTATTAGCAATCAACTTTCGATTCATGATCCAGTTGTGATTTCTGACGGTCTCATCAAAGGTATTGCAATCTAACAAGACCAAAATGAATTTTCTTGTCCCTTACGACCAATGGTGATGGTTAGCAAATTTTTGAAACAATCTTCAAATGAGCAATCTGCTGCAAAGAGGAAGGAGAACTTCTTTGCTAAATCGTCAGGGCAGGTCGCTGAAGCCCCCGTTGATCGATTGGTAGTCTGCGTCACCGGAATGCCCGGCGCGGGAAAATCTGTTTTTGCAGAGGTCTCAAAGGACCTCGGATTTGAAATCTTCAGGATGGGGGACGACGTACGGATGGAGGCGGAGCGACGAAGGATTCCCCCGAGTGATGAAAACTTGGGAGCGATAATGATGCAGTTGAGGCAGAGCGGCGGGCCCGTGGCAATTGCAGTGCTCTGCAAGAGGAGGATCGAGAAGGAGGCGAGCTCCGAGTTAGTACTCATAGACGGAATCAGGAACATCAACGAGTTCCACGAGTTCAAGAAACTGGGAAAGGCGGTTCTTGTGTCAATTCACACATCGCCTCAGAGTAGATTCGAGTTCCTGAAGGCAAGGGCGCGAAGCGATTCCCCGTCCATTTTTGCCTCTTTTGAGGCAAGGGACAGGAGGGAACTGGCCGTTGGGATTGGCGAAGCAATCGCACTCGCGGATCAGGTGATAATCAACTCTGGAACGCTGGATGAACTGAAGGACAAGGCATATGAGGTACTGAAGTCGCTGAAAGAAGCATACGCGAAGGAAAAAAAGCGTCGAGTTGAGCAACCTGTCTCAGCTTGAGAAATAGAACAAGATTTACAATCCCTACCTGCTCTCATATTCACACTCGCATTTATCACTCTAGTACTTTCTAGAGCAATCTGAGTGAACAGGAAAAAGAGGGGCATTGCGCAGGTAAAGCTCGGATGCCGTGATCCAAGAAACTTTGTCAGACAAACCTCTTGCCGAAGTTGACATCTTCGCAGAAGCCCCCCTGCGCCACACGGAATCTCCAGCTAAGGTGAGAGATGCCCTAACAAAGATTCTCGGGCCGCAGGGAAGCGTTACGGTAGAAAGCGACCGGATAACCTACTCATCGAATGACGTCGAGTCATTGAGGTTTATCAAAGATCAGTTTCGCGATAGAAGGGTAAGGGCCGCCGCAAGAAGAATCCTGCTTGCAAACAGCACCGAGATCGAAACTAGGCTCTTACTCAACAAACAAGCAGCGACAGTTGGAATAGCAGCCCTGTGCGATGACCCCTCAGAGTCAGCGTTAGGACCAATTATACTCAGGATTAGATCCTCCAATTTGAAAAAAATTATCGAGTGGTTGACCTACGGCTTTGAAGGGAAGGAAGCAGCCACGTCGTAGATCATCCTGTCTTGCGCGGCAATCGTGTTTGGAAACACTTCTCTGGCCTGTTTTACGAGAACACCGACGGTCCTGTACCTTGAACTGAAGTGGGTAAGTATCAGCTGCTTTGCTCCTGCGTTCTTGGCAAGGGTCGCGGCCTCTCTTGCCGTGGTGTGCATGTTTTCCCTCGCGTTGGTTTCATGTGCGTCCGAGTAGGTAGAGTCAAAGATGATTACCTCGCACCCCTTGAAGAAAGCCTCGAGCTTCGAGGAGGGCCTCGTATCACCTGATATGCCTACTCTCACGCCTGCCCTCGGCGGCCCAAGGACCTGCCCGGGCCTTACCATCCTGCCAGTTATAGGGGATTTCACTGGAGCGCCCTTCTGAAGCTTCGACCACAGCGGCCCCTCTGGCACTCCCAATCTCAGCGCCTCCTTCGTGTTAAACCTGCCCGGCCTCTCCTTCTGCTCGAAGATGTAAGAGTAAGACAGCGTGGAGTGTTCCGACCTCTCCGCAAGTACACGAAAACCGGAAGTCTTGCTGTCGTAGACCGTGCCGCGCCTTACCGCCTTCGCGATTACCTCGTACGTGAGTCCAAAATTCAGCATCTTTTGATTTAGGGCAATAAATGGTATCACGAGCTTCGGCCCAAAAACTCGTAGCGGGCGCTCCCTCCTGTGCATCGACATAGTCTGAAGTAAGCCAAGGAGGCCGACGACGTGGTCTCCGTGCATGTGGGTGATGAATATCGAGCACTCCTTGCTCAGGGGGAGGCCCATTTCGAGCGCCGCCCTCTGCGCGCCCTCGCCGCAGTCGAAGATTTCGAGCTCGTTCTCATACTGGATCGCAGTGCAGGACAGCCCCCTGTCATTGGTCGGGATGGCAGAGGCCGTGCCGAGAAAGAAAATCTTGAAGGTTGGCAAGTGGGAAAGGAAAGCAACTACTCCTATATGCAACATAGATCTATGAAAAGCCTTCAGACTCGCCGAAGCACGTCGATCGCCCTTGTGAGGTTGCGGTGAACGTAGAGAAGATGCTCCTCCTGCAGCTGAAATGATTTTCGATCCAGTTCCAGCTCGACATACGATGGTCGCATCACAACGGCGTATCGTTGCTTCCCACTCTGGTTCTTCAAAACCTCTGCAAGTGGCGAGGATACAAACTCTCTCAATATGGTTCTGGTATCCTTGCCGCGCGTAGAGGCGGCTCTACCGTACGGGACGTCGGTCGCAACCGCATCAACATAGGAAAACGGCAAGAATTCGCGAGTAGAATCGGCGCTGAGAATCATTGCTTGATCTGCTAGTCCGAATCCTTTAAGATTCTTCGACGCCCCCCTCGCGACCCAGCGCGCAAGGTCAATCCCCGCGGTCCTCATCCCCATCAACGAGGCCTCAATGAGCAGGCTGCCTGTTCCACAGAATGGATCGAGGAGCAAATCGCCTTCGCGAATGTGTGAGAGATTGACAAGCAATCGCGAAAGCTTCGGATAGATCGCCGATGGAAGGAAGAAAGCCCTCGCTCGCGGCCTTCGTTCCCTCCAGGAGAATTTCTTGTAGCCGCTTTTCGCAGCGGCAAGGACAAGTCCAAAGTCAGTCTCTTCAATGTGGAATAACAACTCTGGTTGGTTTAGTGAGACCTTTGCCGCTGTGATTTCTTTGATCTTCGCGCCGACATCTCCGCAGGTCTCTCTGGAGAGAGTCTCGCTGTCAACCGCAAAGCTCAGCTCGTTTCCCTGATTCTTGAACATCGATTTCAGGCGAACAGGATCAATGTCCAACTTCTCTTTTCCAATAGAAGCTGAAACAAGAGTGCCTCCGAACCTGCAGTAGGCGGCTCTCTCGTTGATTTTTGATATGAGAGATTCATTGGATAGCGCCGAGTAGACAACTCTCCTCCCCCAGGTCTCGCACTTTTCCGAAGGAGCATACGTCTCGACCAGCGCCCTGATCTCGGAAGCAGGAAAGGTAACCTCTTCGCCAGAAAGAACAAAGATAGAGCCTCTCTTGGGGATGCGGGAGACCAGAGCGGGTTTCAGGGATTTCTTCAGGACTGTGACGGAGGTGATACCTTCTCCCTCCTCGACATCACTCTTCACTCCTGAATCTCCATCCACGGCGGTTTGTCGATCGCATTCTCTTGCTTGTGAACCGCACTTCGTCAAGCAGTTTTTCAAACACAAGCAAACAGGAAAAATGGAACGGGGGAAATCAAAAAGTCTTGAAGTAGGAGGCTACTAGGGGTGTGACGTCAACCCTGCTGTACTTGCTCGGGATTGTGTTCGCGGCGATAATATCGTCCACTCCCGCAGCTTCGAGCCTCTCAACCGCACCTCCAACGAGTAGTGCGTGTGAGCAAGCAGCGATGACCTTCTCGGCCCCGTGCCTCTTCATTAGCTGGGCGCACTTTTCCACGCTCCCTCCGGTTGAAATCATGTCATCAATTATGAGGGCGTCGCGACCGCTGAGCTTCAGGTCCTTCTCCTCCGTCTTTACTTCGCCGGTAATCCTGTCCCTCGTCTTCTTCAGTGCAATGTGCTCGCAGTTCAAAACGGCTGCAAAGGCCTCTACCCTATTGCTGCTCCCAAGATCAGGAGAAACTGCAATTGGGTTTGAGAGCTTGTAATTGGAAGAAATATACTCTGCGAGCAGTGGTATTGCAGAAACGCTGTACATCGGGAAAGAGAAGAGCCCCATGCCCTGCACGCTGTGAATGTCCACGGTCACAGCGCGCTTTATCCCAACCGAGCGCATCAGGTGAGAGATTACTCCCAGGCTGATTATTTCCCCCTTCAAAAACTCCTTGTCCTGCCTCGCGTAGCAAAGGTAGGGAATCACTGCGCTCACCTCGGCGCCCTCCTCGCTCAACTTGTGCGCGATAAGCAGAAGCTGCAGGAGGTGCTTGTCAATTGGAGGATAGGTGCTCTGGACTATGATGACGCTCTTGTTCCTGAGATCGCCTTCTATCCTGATCTTTGACTCGCCATCGGGAAAATCGATTGTGGTGAGCTTTGCAAGCGGAGCACCAAGCGACGCGGAAAGGCTCGCTCCGAGATCAAGCGACGCAGGCCCTGCGGCTACGACCCATTCCTTTGCCAATTTCCTTGTTTTTCTCTCTCTCTGAGTATTACTGCATGGTTTCTCAATCGTATAAAAGTCCAATGCGAGATTGCGAGACAGAAGTCAAAGCTGGTGCGCGCCCCTAGCGTACGATCTCAGGATCTCTGCGACGCTCCACGCCTGAGAGATGCAGCCCCTCGAAGCGTTCGGCGGATCCCCGTCGTAGATTTCGCTTATCGTGTTGATTCCCGCCTCAGTCATCCTCTTCTTGAAAGGCGTGTAGAGCTCCCGCACGAACGCGAGAGTCTTCTCGTCTGGGGGAAATACCTTGAGGTAAGCCATGATGTAACCTCCGAGCAGCCAGGGCCACACAGTTCCCTGGTGGTATGCCTCGTCCCTTTCCTTTATCCCGCCTACACACTGTCCGTGGTATTCCGGGTCAAAGGGAGAGAGCGAGCGAAGGCCGACCGGAGTTAGAAGCTCTGAATCAACGGTCCTGAGTACCTCTCTCCAGTGCCTCTGGTCGAGCACAGGAAAGGGGAGGCTGATTGAGAAGATCTGATTCGGTCTAGTCTTCCCGTCGCCGATGTCGCCGTCTTCAAGAACATCGTGGAGGCAGCGCCGCTTATCATCCCAGAACTTTTCGTTGAAGGATTTTCTAGTACTCTCGGCAAGGGATGCATATCGCTCCATGCCCTCGTCCTCACCGAGCGCCTTTGAAAAACGCTCCATAGCTCTTAGGGCGTTGTACCAAAGCGCGGAGATTTCCACGGGCTTGCCTATCCTCGGAGTGACTGGTGTTCCGTCAACTATTGCGTCCATCCATGTAAGCGCAACGCCCTCCTGTCCCCCGCATACGAGTCCGTCCTCATCAACGCGTATTCCAAACTTGGTGCCGTGGACGTACGAGGAAATTATCTCCTGGAGCTTTGGGTACACTTCCCTCACAAATTCAAGCGAGCCGGTCTCGGAGTACGTCTGGTAGCACGCGTGTACGAGCCAGAGACTCGCGTCGATCGTGCGGTACTGCGGCTCCTCGCCGGCGTCGGGGAATGTGTTTGGAATCAATCCACCTTGGAGATAAGACAGAAATGTCCTGATGATCTCCTTGCCCTCCTCTTCCCGCTTTGTAACTAGCGTCAATCCAGGTAGAGAGATCATCGCGTCCCTTCCCCAATCGGCAAACCAGTGGTAACCTGCAAGGATTGATTTAGCGCCGGTCGATCTCCGATTGACTATGAAGGTGTCCGCGACGTTTGCGAGCGTGAGGAAGAATGGATCAGATTGGAGCAGCCTGCTCTGGAGATTCCTGAGCCTCTGCATCTCCCTATAGCGCACGCCTTCGCTCGAGAATGTGTCCTGCTTTCGCAGCGAAGCGAGAATTGAGATCTGCGAGCCTTGCTCAAGCTTGCTCTGGAAAAAGCCCGGATTGTACTGATCTTCTCTATCTTCAAGCCCTCGCTCTGCTGAAATCTCGTAGATGAAGTTCTTGTACCAGAGGCCTGTGGTCTGGTAGGTTGCGAGGTCAGACTGAAGGTATAGGGTCGTGGCGCCAACGTAGGCGCGTATCTCCGTCCCCTTCGGATTGATTGACTGTGAAAAGTTCCACCGCGAATCTTCATGTGATCTGGAATGGTAATCCCTGCAGTTCACTATGGGGTATACTGAGATGCGAACGGGCGCGTCAGTCTCGATGACCTTGTACGTCGTTATCGTCGTATTATCACCGTAGGGCATCAGGAGACTCTTCTCGATGATCGTGTTCCCCGCCTTGTAGACAAAGACGGGAAAGCGCTCAAACCGAAACTGCTCCAAGTGAAGATACCCCTGCGGGTAGATTGTCCCAGGATATCGGTTTACCGCGAGGAGGTACTTTCTTCCGCTTATCTCCAGTTCCTCTTCGTACTTCGAGAGGAGGAGGGTACGCTTTACGGGAGGATCCAGGGCCGCGACGAGCAGTCCGTGATACCCTCGCGTGTTCAGGCCGATGATAGTGCTTGACGCATAAGACCCCAGACCATTTGTAACGAGCCACTCTCGCCTCTTAGACAGCTCGTAATTCTTTGTAATCACAGAATCGAAAACGGTTTGCATGAGATTTCATCACGACCGCGTTTCATTGGGTTTGGATGTGGAGAGAGGAGGGTTCAGTGTACGGCAGTCTTCAGACGTTTCTTACTGACATTTTGGCTTACTATATCTCTACTCTAGGTTTTTCTGGATTCCTATATACTTCCCGATGTTGCGGGCCACATGAGTGAAGTATTTCTTCATCCTCTACACTCTTTAATCAGAGCAGCAATATCATCCGTCTCAACGCATATTCCCCTAAGCCAAACTCCGGAGATAATTCACACATGGCAACACTGGCTGACGCAGAAAGCGACGCGGTCGCTATAGAATTAACGCTCGATTCCTGGGCCGGAGGAGATAATATCACTGCGATGCTAGCTCTTGAAAAAACAGAGGCCAAATATCACAAAGAAAACGAGCTCGAGGCCGGAATCAACTCTACTATCTCGATCAAGATTGGAGAGGAGAAACTTTCCAAGAGGGGGTTCAGCGTTTCGACAGAAGAAGTCCTTGACTTACTGTTGCATATTGATAGATTCCTCGGCAAGAGGGGTTCGGAGGACGAGTTCGAGTGGTCTACAGCCGATCCCTCAGTACAGATGCTCAAGGCCATGCGCGAGGGCAACATCGCCCACGTCGATCTCTTTCTAAAGGTGTATGGAGAGCCGGAGGGATACATGGGTAATGCGGGACTGGAATTCAGGTTCGATACTTCTCTGGACAATATCATAGCATTCGGCGGGCAGTTGAGGGACGAACTTCTGCGGCTCCTCAAGAGGGACAATCAGCTCTTCGAGAGATTAGAACACCAGCTGGAGTCAAAGATCGAGGTGATAAGAGGGACAGGGAGATCGCCCTACAAAGTGTCAAACGCCTAATAACTTTGCCGCGTTTCCGCCTAGAATCTTCTCAGCGACTCCTTCCTTTAGCCTGGGCCGACAGTGCTCGTCGAACTCCTTCATCCAAAGAGGCGTGCGTATCATCGGATAATCCGTGCCGAAGAGCGTCTTGTCCTGAAGCAGCCCGTTCATGTACGTTATGAGCAGCGGAGGGAAGTACTTCGCAAGCCACCCTGAGATGTCGATGTAGACATTGGGGTTGCGCGTCGCGACTGCGAAGCACTCCTCCATCCACGGCCACCCAAAGTGCGCGCACACAATCTTGAGCTGGGGAAAGTCCTGTGCCACATCGTCCAAGTCAATCGGCCTCCCGAATTTGATCTTGCAGTATCCTAGGCCCGTCGTACCCGTGTGGTGGAGCACGACCAGGCCGTACTCCACGCACTTTTCGTAGATCGGGTAGAGCAGCTTATCGTTCGGATAGATCTCGGAGGCGTCGCAGTGTATCTTCAGCCCCTTGAACCCATATTCCTTAGCCATGGCGTCGAGCTTGCGCAGGGCATCGTCCTTGCGCGGGTCTACGCTCCCGAACGGGATCAATCGCTCCGGGTGCTTGTCGGAGATTTTCTTGAGCTCCGCATTATCAAGCGTATAGTTCTTGAACTGCTCCTTGGAGATGCTTCGGACGTCCTGCCCTAAGATTACGCATTTTGAAACACCAGCCTGATCCATGTCGCTGATCAGATCGTCGAGGCTTCGTGGAAGAGTCTCCCTTCCGAGTCTGAAAAAGTCGATCGCGAACCTGATCGCTTCGTTTTTCTCCATGAACTCCCTTGTCCAGGGATGCACGTGGAAATCTATCGTCGCCATGTTTCTCGAATGTGCCCGATCCTTTGAAGAAAGTTACAATCTCTCGATGATCGTTGCAATCCCCTGGCCTACTCCGATGCACGCTGTCGCAAGACCCAACCTGACTTTGCTCCTCTCCATTTCGTGAAGAAGGGTCGTCATTATCCTAGCGCCCGAGCAGCCGATAGGATGACCCAGGGCTATCGCGCCGCCGTGGACGTTGAGCTTACGCTTACTGCCGACGCCTAACTCACCGCCATCAAAATCCATGAACTTTAAACAGGAGAGGACCTGCGCGGCAAAAGCCTCGTTGAGCTCGATTAGATCAATGTCCTCGAGTTTGAGCCTGGCGCGCTTAAGGGCCTTCCTCGTTGCGGGAACAGGACCCAGTCCCATGAATGAAGGGTGCACGCCCGAAACCGCCGTCGCCACAATCCTTGCTTTCGCCGAAAGCCCCAGGCGCTTCGCCTTCTTCGCGTTCATCAAAAGAAGGGCAGAAGCGCCGTCGTTGATGCTGCTTGAATTGCCCGCCGTAACGCTTCCCCCTTCCCGGAAGACGGGCTTCAGTTTAGAGAGCTGCTCAAGGGACGTGTCGCTCATAGGTCCTTCGTCCTTTTCTACAATTGATTCTGGAGTGCCATCCTTTGCCGGATTTATCGGGACAGGCACAATCTCCTCTCGAAACACCCCGTCTTCCGTCGCCCTGCTCGCAAGCTCGTGGCTTCTCAAGGCGAACCTGTCCTGGTCCTCCCTTGAGACGGAGTACCTTTCAGCGAGGTTCTCTGCGGTCTCCCCCATGCTGAAGGGATAGAACTGCTCGGCCAGCCTTGGGTTGACCAGTCTCCAGCCTATCGTTGTATCATAGACTGTCGTCGAACGATCGAACGGTCTGCCGCTCTTTGGCATCACAAATGGGGCGCGGCTCATGCTCTCCACGCCTCCGGCGATGTAAATTCCGCCGTCTCCAACCATTATCGAGTGGGCGGCGACGTTCACGGCTTCAAGGCCCGATCCACAGAGCCTGTTGACCGTGCATCCAGCTACCTTGAAAGGTAGGCCAGCGATGAGCAAGGACATTCGTGCGACGTTCCTGTTGTCTTCGCCCGCCTGGTTCCCGTCCCCAAGGATCACGTCCTCGATTTGATCAGGATCAATTTTGTTTCGCTCGACGAGCGTCCTGAGTACAAGCGCCGCGAGGTCGTCGGGCCTGACAGATGAGAGAACGCCACCATACTTGCCGATGGGAGTCCTGATGCTGTCCACGATGACAGCTTCCTGCAGCACCGCCATAGGATCTCTCGTCCTCTTTCTATCTGTCACTCTACTTCCGAGAAACAGGTTATGCCGCTAGCAGAAATCAAAAGATAAAAACTCTACTAAACTTCTCAGACGCAACAAAAGCGTGACGAGTGAAGGAAGAGGTCTTCACGAATAAAGTGGCGCTTCTCGGTGAGAGCTTTTAGGCGCACAGGGTGATCTAGTTCTTCGCAGGTGTTGTCGCTTTGCTGATTTGTCATGATCATTTCTTTCTTAAAACGTCGGCATCATGGAGTCCTCGTCGAACTCTATTTCCTTTCCGGTTATCCCGATCTCGGGAAGTGCAGGAAACTCTATGCCAAAATCGTCCATCCTCCGCTTGACTTCGAGTATCGCGTGACGCCAGCACTCTCTCTTCTCGTCAAGAGTGAGAACTCCTAGCCCGGAGTCACGTGCAATCTCCTCCATCTTCTTCTGGACATCGAGAAAGTCTGGGGGGAGCTTCCAGAACTCCTTCGGCGGCTCGTAGAGTATCATGGAGAGGAAGGTGAACCCGGCGCGGAGTTGCTTTGTGACCATCTTCTTGTCTTCGTCGGAGAGCCTCTTCGCCACACCTTCAAGGCCGATCCAGGTGAACGCTAGGTGCCTTGACTCATCGCGGGCGATGTTCTTCAGAGCCGCCGTGTAGGCAGGGTGCGTTGAGTGCTTGCTCATCTCGCTGAAGAGCGTCGAAGCGCACCTCTCGCCGAGCATGAACGATGAGAAGATTATCGGCCAGGAATGCCTCTGATACGCCGTACTGTACCCCCTCCAGTATCGCGCGCCATTGTAGTAGACCCACCTTATGTTGCGCAGCGCTGCTTCGTCGAAGCTGTTCCTAGGCTTCCATCCTTGGAGAAAGTTGGGGCAGAGCCTGTTGCACGCGCGCATGCAGCACTCGTCGTGCCTACATTCGTCCATGACAATGGAGGCAAACATCTTCTTGACCGGATCTTGTTCGTGAATCTCGAACGTGTGTATCATCGCCTTGGCAAAAACTGGAGGGCCAGAGTTTTCAAAGTTCGAGAGCAGAGCCCACCAGTACGCCATGGCCGTCTTTTGCCTGTCATCATAGTCTCTCGTATCAAGTGAATTCCAATCTATGTCGGAAGGGTTCCACGCCTCCCTCTTCGCGCGTTCGTACAGTTCTGCAAGTTTAGGCGTGTCCACAGTCCACTCTACTGGATAGATGTTCGGGAACTCGATCTTCGGAGGATCCTCCGAGTAGTCAAGTGAGTCATTTGAGATGTCAACGCCACCCTCTTTGAGCGGCGCCTGTCGAGAATTCTTAGGAAGTGAGTCTTTGTCCATTCGAGGACTCTCTCACTCAAAATGAAAAGTACGTGCGCTAAAAAAGGATTTAGCAGTTTTAACCTACAATAATGCTAGATCTGCGCCAAGTTTACGAATATTGGGATGCTACCGCTCGGTCTTTTTGATTTCCATATATTCTGAAGTAACAAATGGATTAACGACCTTTGGGCCAGTCAAGGGCTTGACCACATTATAACTTTAGAATCACTTGCCCCGGAACTTTGAGGGTCTCTTCTCAGAGAATGCCCTAACTCCTTCCTGATGGTCTTCGGTCCTTCCCGCGATTCCCTGCACGTGTGCCTCGTATTCCAAAGCCTGCTCGAGGTCGAGTGCTATCGCCCTGTTGATGGCTCTCTTTGCGAGCCCAATTCCTCTAGGGCCGGCGGCGAGTTTCGAGGCAAGCTCTCCGGTTACCCTCGCTAGCTCCACCTGAGGAACCACTCTGTTTACTATCCCGAGCCTCAGAGCTTCGCCTGAATCAATCCCCTCTCCGGTGAAAGCGAGCTCCATTGCCTTTGCAAGACCAAGGAGTCTCGGCATGAAGAAAGTGGAACCCGCGTCGGGAATCAGCCCAACCTTTGCAAAGGCTTCGACAAACTTTGCGTCCTCGCTCATCACCCTGAGATCACACGCGAATGCTATCGACATTCCCGCACCAGCAGCGACGCCGTTGACCATTCCGATTACCGGCTTTTCCATTGTCCGAATCTTGAGTATGACAGGATTGAATCCATCCTTCAGATCGTCGGTCAGAGAAAGAGGACGCTGCTTGTCATAGCCACCTCTATCCTTCAGCGATTGCAGATCAGCCCCCGAGCAGAACGCTCTTCCCGAACCAGTAATGACAATGCATCTGACTGCCGGGTCGTTTTCCACATCCTTGAGTACTCCCTGCAATTTCTTCAGCGTTGCGATGTCGCAGGCATTCAATACTTGGGGGCGGTTTAGAGTAATCCATGCAACACCTGAAGGGTCTTTCCTAAGAAGCACAGTCTCGGAAGCGGAATGCGTGCTATCGTCTCACTTGCCCTTGTATTGCGCCTTTCTCTTTTCTATGAAGGCCCTCATTCCCTCAGCCTTGTCCTCACTCGACATCAGGAGGTAAAAATTCCTGTGCTCGAACGCAAGACCTTCCGACAAGGTTGACTCGTAGGACTTCAGTATACTCTCCTTTGCGAGTTTAACAGCGAGTGGAGGTTTGCTCGCAATCTCCTCGGCAAGCTTCATCGCTTCGGAAAAGTAGTTCTCGTTGGGCACAACTCTACTTACAAGCCCCATGCTATGTGCCTCCTTAGCTGAAATCTGGCCTCCGGTGAGTATCATTTCCATCGCCTTGTACTTGCCCACGGTCCTTGTAAGTCGCTGCGTGCCTCCGGCACCTGGCATGACTCCGATGTTTATCTCTGGCTGACCCAGTCTGGCATCTTCTGCGGCGACTATGATGTCGCAGGCCATCGCAAGCTCGAGTCCCCCGCCAAGCGCGAAGCCACTGATTGCTGCAATTATTGGCTTGGATATGTTTCCGACCACGTCAAACCGCTCGAGGTTTGCTTCCTTTAGAGCCTGCACAGAGTTGAGCTCCGACATGTCCTTGATGTCGGCGCCTCCGGAGAAGGCCTTTTCATTTCCAGTAATGATGATGCAGCGTACATCATTGTCTGACTCGAATCCCTCAAGAGCTGAATTGAGTTCCTTCATCAGAGCGGAAGAAAGTGCGTTGCGCACGTTGGGCCGGTTCAGTCTGACTATTCCCACAAAGTTTGATTTCTCGACCAGTATGTTGCTGTACTTTGCCGGACTGCTCATTGGCTAGCTTCTTTCCCTCTCGCGGGTGTGCTTGATTTCGTTGGCAATGTGTATCCTGATTCGCTTTGAAGAGACACTACAACTAAATTTTAGCTTTCTGCATTCATTTCCATCATCTGGTTCTCGGAAAGTCGTTTTCTCGAGCGAAGAAATCTTGATCCAGGTACAGCATTCAATTGAAGCGGCGCGGCAGTTCAAAAGCACAGGTCGATCTGCTCGCGAGTCAATCGGCAATCTGAATAATTTTGTCACTGACAAGCTTTCGAATTTTTGCACTGTCCAGTCTGAGCAGATCTTTCATGACACTCGCGGTATCATCGCCGAGCCTCGGAGGGCTGGCCTCAGTATGAACCCTTTTGCCATCGATGATCGCAGGATTCACAATCGTCCTGAACAACTTGCGTGATTCTTTCTTGTTAGGCAACACATACGTCTCGAGCAGATTCCTGGCCGTAAAGTGCGAATCCTTTAGCAGACCCTTCGTGGTATTCAGCACCGAGGATGGCACGCGCGCCCTCCTCAGTTTCTCCTGAAGATCACTTGTCTTCATTCTTGTAATTCTGGATCCGACCAGCTTTTCTAGAGCAGCCTTATTCTTGACGCGACAATCATTCGAGTGGTATTTTTTCAAAGAGAGCAGGTCGTCAAAACCAAGAGCCCTGCAAAACGACGCCCAGTCGCTATCGCCGGCCACTGCAATGTAGATCCAGCCATCCGAAGTTTTGAAGAGGTTGTAAGGGGCACCGAAAATGTGCGTGCTTCCGAGTGGAAGCGTGTCCCTCCCTGTGAGGTCGAGCCGCGTTACCCAGTAGGACATGAAATACGCGGCGGAATCGTAAAGCGAAACCTCAAGCAGCCCGCCTTTCCCCGTCTTCTCGCGCCTCAAGAGCATGAAAAGGATTGCAATTGCCGCGTGCATCCCCGTTGACATGTCCACTATGGAAACTCCGGCCCGAGCAAACCTGTCCGGGGGAAATCCAGTCGTTGACATAATCCCTGTCGCGGCCTGCAGTACCGGATCAAAAGCAGGAACGTCCTCCATCGGGCCGCGCCCGAAGCTTTGAACTCTGCAGAAGATCATTCCCTTGTTAACTCGGCGAGACTTGTCATAAGTGACGCCCATACTTTCGGCCGTGCCGGGGCTCAGGTTCTCGACAAAGACATCGCACCATTTCATCAGACCGTAAAGTAGATCGAGCCCCTTCTTTGTCTTGAGATCAATCGCAACGCTCTTCTTTCCACGGTTTACTGCGAGGAACATGGAGGGCCCCATGCCGGGAACATCTCTGAAAATGTCGCCTCTTCTTGGCCTTTCCACCTTCACAACACTCGCGCCATAATCGGCAAGGATCTGCGTCACCGTGGGGCCAGCGATTGCCTGGCTTAGCTCAAGAACTCTTAGCTCACCCAGACCGGATGAAGATGGAATGTTAGTGGAAAACTCCGATTGCTGATGAATGCCGGTATTCTTACTATCAGGCGACTGTTTCTTCAGTCGGTCTCTTCTCACCAAAGTACTCATAGTACCCTCCCTTGCTTCCTTCCTTCGTCCTCGGGTCGCCGAGGTAACCACTCGCGACAAGCCTCGCGAGAAGTTCCGGCGGCTTGAATTTCTCGTCATGAGTCTCTCCGTAGAGCGTCTCCATGTTACGGAGCCTTGAGTCCAGTCCGACCAGATCGCCTAACTCAAACGGCCCAAGCGGGTAGCCGTACCCGAGGCGCATCGCAAGATCAATATCGCGCACTGTCGACACCCCTTTTGCTAGGAGGTCACTCGCTTCTGCAAAAACTGCAATTCCAATCCTGTTTGCAACAAATCCGGGGTGGTCCTTGACAACTATTGGGACCTTCTTGAGGTCGAGGGCAATTTGGCGCAGTTTGTCCGTTACCTCCCTAGAAGTGACGTCTGAGGCGACAATCTCGACAAGTTTCATCACCTGGGGCGGGTTGAAGAAGTGCATGCCCGCGACCCTCCTTCTGACATCTTGAGAAAGGCCCCCGGATATCTTTGAAATGCTGAGCGTTGAAGTGTTTGTGGCAAGAATGGCATCCTTTGGAGCGCTCTCCGAGGCAGACTTCAGTATCTTTCGCTTTGTTTCCAGGTCTTCTACTGCCGCTTCCAGAACGACCTCCGCGTCGGCGAGCGCATAATTCAGCGAGGCGGTCGTCTCGATGTTGTCGAGGACTTTGCTTGCCTGCTCGGCGCTCATCCTGCCCTT
Organism: Nitrososphaerota archaeon; assembly: GCA_021325255.1. Next base: position 18,392 of record JAJPHP010000069.1, read on the forward strand.
GGCCACCGAATTCTCCAGCCCGTACTTGCCACTCCTGATGAGCGAGAGGCCGCTGTCCAGTTTCTCATTGCTGACGTCGTAGGCTGAAACCGTGTATCCAATTGTCGCGAAAATCTGCGCGATCTGGGACCCCATAAGTCCAAATCCGACTATGGAGATGCGTTTTCCAGCGGATGACATTGGCGGCCCTTCTTGTTAATCTCGACCAAGATTTTAGTATCTTGTGATTGTTGTGGAAAAAAAGATTGGTCCGAGCACCGCTCAAGATGAGGGCAAATCAATAATGCGTGCCCGTAGTTACTGCGGTGCAGACGTCTGCTTGAATTGTCAGCTCATCTCCGAAATTAACTTTTCAAGTTCGATCTCACTGACCGCTCCTATCTTACTCGCTGCGGGGTGAGCGTCTTTGAACATGACATAAGCAGGAAGAGATGAAATGTGATACCGCGAAGCGATCTCGCTATCCTGATCCACGTTGACCTTGGCAAAAACTATTGCGCTGTGCCTCTCGGCCAACTTTTCTATCAGCGGGTTCATGCGAAGGCAGTTGTGGACAACAGCGTTGGAGACCAGATAAGTATTATCGCTGGTTTCAACATTGAAGACATTTCCATTGTATTCAACTTGTTCAAGACTTCTTACTGGAGTTGCGATATGGTCTTCGAAAACAAGGCTTTGAGTACCATGAGTAGAATAAGAGAGAACGTAGATATTCCTCAATTGAACTGACCTTCCTTGTATGAACCCGGTCCTGTTATTTCTTCTCTCGCATATTGAAACGAGAATCCCAAGCCGGGCAAACAAAAGCTGAATCTGCAATGCCAGTGTTCTTGAAACCGTTGCAGCTGATACGACGGTCTTCTCCGCAGATCTGTAAGAGGGCGCGTGTGAGTAACCGATCGAGCCGTCACCAGCCATGTAGCCATCTAGAAATGATTCGACAACAGAGATATCAGAAAGGTAGAGAATGAAGTCCGGGACTCGCTTGTTAGGAGCCCCCCTTCCAAACCATTCGTGGAAAACCCTGCCCAAGATTCTCGAGTTTAAGATGACGCGCATGCGATGCTGCTCCGGTTTCATCACCGTCCTTGAAGTATAACCGAGATTTTGAATGATTCCGACCAATTTGGACTCGATTTCTGTTTCCGCGATACTCAGGTCAAACTGTGGTCCATTTACTGTTCCGGATCCTTCAGCAACATATAATCCCATGAGCCACGCAGATTCCCTATTGATGGGAAATGTCAACGGGATTCCCTTAGCACCAACCATTGCAGTGTCACGAGGTTTGACAAAACTGCTGTAGTCCACTGTGGACTGATCAAGGACTCCTTTAATTCGTGGAACAATAAGGTAGTCGCCGTCGGACTCCATTTTCTTTTCGCGCAAGAACCTCGCCTCTTTCCAAGTGAGGTTACCTAGACTAGTCAGTGTGCCTGATTTGGAGTGTGAACTCTTGGTTAGGATTGGATGCTCGGGTGTTGTCTCCAAGGGAAGCATTCCCTTGGCCCGTATCCGAATTAAGTGGCCAGTGTAGGGTCGGCTCATTACTTCAGTTATTTGATTGAGAGTCGTAAATCCAATTGTTTTGTCGCTCGGTTGACACTCGGATATTATTTTATTATCCCCCAAGAGTGTCACATCGGGCTTTACGCAGGGCTTGCACCAAGGCGCCCAGAAATCCACGAAGACCTTCCGCGTTGAACGCAAGATCCGATCAAAATTTGTTCCGCTTGCCTCCAGGACCTTCGACAATTTTCAATCACTGAGGTTGCTGTAACTCACTTTTTATTGTTAAAGGTCGAGAACAAATCTTAAGGTGAAATGCCCGGCCGTCTCCTCTATCTTCATGGCGTAGTACGTCGGCGACTTGATGGCAGTCTTTTGCTCGTGTCTTGCAGGATCAAATCTTTCGCCGCCGACGGTTGCACGAAGTTCGAAGCTGCCGTCAGACCTTTGTGAAATTCTGCACTTGAATTTTGAATACAGCATTCCTTCAGTGTCCTGCTTTAGAATCAATGCCTCTAGCCAGGAGTAGAGGAGAGATTCCTTGTCTGCCCCTTCAGTGGTTATCTCCTCCGTTGTATCAGAAGCTATTGACCTGATGTCGACCATGGTGTCCTCAAGAGCCTTGCCCGCGTTTTCGAAAGCCTCGTTGAGGTCGTTCCCGTAGGCCTCGATTTCTGCATCGGTCATATGTTCTAGGAATTTGTAGCCAGACATGAGGTCACAGACAGCAGATCTCTTTTTTGCGAAGTAGAATATGCCGTCGATTGCATTTATCTATTGTCTGAAGAATCTCGCCTGAAAGCAAGCGCATGCATAATCAGCGTGGGGATAGAGAAGTCTGGACTCGCGCACATGGCTGGGTTTGTCTGTCTCTTCGGCGCTTGCGACGAGTTCGTCGTCCGATTTTCTCATGCTCAAGTTGCCTCGGGGTAAGTATTTCTACTCCTTTGAATATGTGGGATGTCACAGGGACGGCGCCTTTGCCGGGGCTATAAATGCCGGGGTTCTTTCCTTCTCTACACGTCAATGAAGAGTGAGGAGAGCCCGATGGCAGAGTGGACTATTGCGCGGATTCGATGGAAGAAAATCGAAGTGTAAGCCTTGAGTCCCGTTACTGAATAAAGATAGCCCGTGGCCGGTTTCCGGCCTCGTCGGTTCGAATCCGGCCCCCGGCGTCCCACCTCTTTTCTTGCACTCTGCATTTCCGACCTTATTAGGCAATAGCTAGGGTCTTGCAAAATCGCCACTCTCTAGCAATCTACCAAGCTGTACGATAAATGTGAGCGTATTGAAGAAGCCGTAGAAGAGGACCCAGTTTAGGGCGGAAGGAATATAAAATAATTATTGGAGTGCTTCAGTATCCTCGTCCTAAATCCTGTCCTTGACGGCCACGTCATCTTTTTGCGGCGACTGAGCTCCTCGTTGCACTTGAGAACGATTACGAATCTGGGTCTTTAGCGGATTTCGCGCTCGTTTATAGCAAGAGGGATCTGACAAATGAGGGAGGACAGTGCATGAAAGTGACCTAATTAGATTGGACAGAAGATCGAGCTTAGAGCATGATTTACTAGCTAACATTCGAGTTCGACCAATGCTCATAGTATGAGTGCGAAAAGAAGCACCACTTCTGAAATAGAGGATTATTTTTCTGTTGTTTGCTTCCCTATGGATTAGATATGCTTAAATGAAATTTTTGCACAAATTCACATTTGCGAATTGCAAACGCTTATTGCTGGAGGAGGAGGGATTGGCTACAAAATAGCCACTTACCTCTCTGAGCACGGCGAAAATGTCATCATAATAGACAGAGACAAATCTAGGTGCGACTGGCTATGCAAGAATACCGATGCCTCTGTGTACAATGGTAACATACTCGATGCCGCGCTTCTAATGGAGGCAGGAATTGACAAGGCCGACTCTCTCGTGACCGCACTCGGTAACGACGAGACGACGTTGAGGCTGGTGGATTTTGCGAAATCGCAGTTCGGGATTCCGAAAGTGATTGCGGTTGTAAAGAGCGCCGACGTAACGGAAAAAGCAAAGGAAAGCGGCGCGGACAAGGTCGTGTGCTCTGAAGAAGCCGTCCTGAAAGAGATAGAGAACTCGTTGCGCTCAAATGGCCGTAAAACAATATACGCAAACAGGAAGACCAATGCCAAGATAGAGTGGCTCAGGGTCAAAGCTACCTCAAAAGGTCTGGGCAAGGAAATTTCCAAAATTCAAAATCGAGGGGACGCGCGCATCGCAATGATCGCCCGCGGTGAAGAGACCGTGCTCCCTTCGGATGATTTTCAGCTCCAGATGGGTGATGAACTTTTCATCACCGGAAAGGACGAAGCCATAGAAAAGCTGATCGAAGAAATAGAGGGAACCTGACAGCGAGTCGAATTATTCCACCATGGCGTACTTTCCATTTTCAACGCAGGACCTGGCATACAGGTTACTTATGACTGCAGTAATCCTTGGTGTCACTTATCTCTTAGACCTTGTCTTTGGAAAGATAGTCATCCGAGCAATCGGAAGGAGGAACCGCAGTTCGGCCTTCGAAATTGACAGGGTAGGCTCTCTCATCATTTGGGTTGGCGGCATACTCTCTGTACTTCCAGTTCTCGGCGCATCCGAGACGGTCATCGCAGTTGTAATTTTACTCATTGGTGGGTTCCTCATCCTCTCAACAAAAGATCTGTCGAGTAATTGGTTTGCCGGCCAGATGATCAAGACAATTACACCGTTCAAGGTTGGAGACTGGATCAGACTCTCGGATTCATATGGCAGGGTTACAAAGATCGAGAGCCTCTATACGACGCTGGTCTCCTCCGCGAACGAAACGGTGATGATACCGAACAGCAGATTGACTTCGGACGTAATAGTTGACAGAACGACAGGCGGGAGCATCAAGGTTCCAATCGAAATAGATGTTGACAGAAGCATAGAGTTCGGTCAGCTGACGCACTCGATCATGGACATCGCAAACGACCTTTCCCAGTACCTCTCGGAGGTCGACGGATTCAAGAGATACCCTCCGGAAATCTACGTCTTATCGCATGATCAAGGTTACGCGAGAATACGCGTCATACTCAGAATTGACAATCCAGCGCGCGAGGACGAGGTAGCGTCAGAGTTCAGGAAGAGGTTTGCATCGCTTGGCATGTCGCCTAGATCCCAGAAAATCGAAGGAACGCCTGAGGAACTTCGCGCTACGCCTTGAACGCCTGAACAAGGCCCCCTTTGACGCATTTACTTTCTGCGCCACTTTTGGCCCGATGGCGTGTCCTGCACCTCTATTCCATGATATGATAGTTTTCTCCTCAGTTCGTCCGAGAGTTTCCAGTCCTTTCTTGCCCTGGCCTCATCTCTTTGTCTCAGCATCAGGAGATCTTCCGCAGATAATTGAGACTCCGAAGGTGGGGCCGTGACTTTCACGATTCCAAAGATGGGGTCAAAATCCTTGAGCATGAAATTTGCAAGCCTGCTCAACCCGCGCCTTCCGAGTGACCCCTGATCGAGAAGCTTGTTTCCTGAGGAGATAAAGTCGAAGACAACAGCTAGCGCGGATGGAGTATCCAGGTCGTTGTTCATCGCGGAGACAAATTTCTCACTAGACGTATCAGCTAGCTTAGCAGCTTCAGCATCCGCGGCGCTTTCCTGTTCCTTGGGATTCGAACCAAGAGAGCTCTGTAGTCTGAACATGAACTCGTCAATTCTCTTGATCGAAGAAGCAGCCTGATCGAGAGACTTTTCAGTAAAGTTGAGTTGGGCTCTGTAGTGTCCTGAGAGAAGAGCTAGCCGTAGAGTGCGGCCTTCAACCCCTTTGTCCTTCAGATCCTTGATCGTAATGATGTTACCCACTCGTTTCGACATCTTCTCTTCGTTGATCAAGAGATGCTCGCTGTGCAACCAGTACCTTGCAAATTTTTTGCCAGTGAATGCCTCCGATTGAGCGATCTCATTCTCGTGGTGGGGAAAGATGTTGTCGACTCCTCCGGTGTGGATGTCGAACTCCTCTCCTAGATACTTCATCGACATTGCGGAGCATTCAATGTGCCATCCCGGCCTCCCCCTTCCGAGCGAGGTTTCCCAGAAGACCTTGCCGTCGTTTTCATCCCATGCTTTCCAGAGGGCAAAGTCCTGAGCTGACTCCTTTGTGTAGTCGTCCTGACTTACCCGCGCGCCTGGCTTCAGTTCTTCTACTTTCAGGCCCGAGAGCTTTCCGTATTCCGGGAACGCCGAAATCTTGAAGTAGATCGAACCGTCCTCGCCCCTGTAAGCAGCCTTCTTTGCGAGAAGCCCCTCTATGATTTTCACCATCTCAGCCACGTGCTGCGTGGCTCTGGGGTAGTAATCTGCCCTTTCTATGTTCAAGAATCGGAGGTCCTCGAAGAAAGACTTTGCATACTTTTCCGTGAAATCGTAGATGTCGTAGTTGTTTTCCCTGCAGACCTTGATGATTCTATCATCAACATCAGTCAGGTTCATCACCTGAGTTACCTTGAACCCGCGGCATTCCAGGAAGCGCCTGAGCATGTCTTCGAAGAGAAATGTGCGATAATTGCCTATGTGCGGGAAGTTCCAGACAGTTGGCCCGCAAGTGTACATCCGGACTTCGCCTTCGTTTATCGGCTTGAACTCCTCAAGCTTCCTTCCCATTGTATTGAAGAATGTTATGACCATGAAAGATTCATCTCGAATAAGTTTCCAACTTTATCAGACTCTAATTCTGATTCGCAAAATGGGTAGCAATTTTGATTCTTCTGCTGGAGCTACGCTAAAGCAACGCAGCCAAGTTATCCCGCGGCTCTTTTTATTCGGATCATCAAGCGAAACGGCGAAGAATAAAACATTGCGTATTTGTTGTTCTGAGGACTGTAAGAATAGTTCGAATTCTTCTTGAGCCATACAGTCAAACATTGATCATGATGGTTATCGAAATAGCAGAGTGGACTAAGGGGGTAGAGTTTGGATTGACGTTCATATCCGAATCTGAATGAAGAGAACGAAAAGAAAAGGAAAGATACACGTGAGAGAAAAAGAGCTCTAAAACAGTAAGCAGTCGCGTAGAGAGAGGTTGTTATTGCTCGAATCCTATTTCCCTATCGTTACAATTTTCGATAAGAAATTTTTCTACTTCTGGATGGTCCCCCTGCTTGTAATACTTCGATACTCGTCAGGGGTCAAAACCTGAATTGCCGGCTGGTGCTGGATCATATATACCGGTATCCCGGAGGGGTCCTTCTGTTCGGTCTTCAATACCTTGGTCAGGACCATTTTGATCCCGAGTACGAAACCGTCATCGAGTGAGTAATAGTTCCACTCTTCGGCAAGTGGCTTGAACCCAATGGCTTTGCCTGGAGGCATTTGAGGCTGCATAATAGAGGTCGATCCGCAAAGGATGCAAATCTGATTTCATTGTCTTAAAAGTTTGCTATGAATTTCGAAGCTCCCACATGAACCTCTGAAAGAGTGAATTCTATCTTCGCCACTTTTGTTCTCGAAACGGGAGAGCGGACCAGATACAGCTGGCATGTCTTTGGATATGGCAAGAAAGGAAAAAAATCACGATAAAAAAAGGAAGGGGAGAAGTGTTCTTCTCCACGTCCTTTCGTTTCTTCCGAGTAGGTGAAGGTATCGACCAGCTTGGTGAGAGAAGCGTATTTCTCCTTCTAAGCTAGTTTACCAATTTTGAACATCTTGGTTCCGCAAACTGAACAGGTTCCCGATACGGCCGGCCGTCCGTTCTTCAGCTTTACCTGCTTAGCGCCCTTGATCTCACGAGACTTCTTACATTTAACGCAGTAACCCTGCACCATTTTGTGCTCGATTAGCTTCGAGCATCAGGTCCGTATATAAGTTAAGCGTGAGCGAGTACTAAAAACAGTTTGAGCTTTAAATATCTAAGCTCGGAAAATGCATCTTTTAGAGCGGGAATTTACTCAGAAAATGACTAGACGATTGTATGCGCCATACTTTGCAAAGAGGTACGTGGGTGACTCCGAGACCAAGATCCTGCACGACCTTGACAGAGAAAAGAGGGAGTGCCTCGTTGACACGATACCGAAAAACAGGATACAGATGTTTGAGTGGTTGAACATCCCGAGCGATCTTGGATATACTGGTTGCAAGTTGTGCATGCCAGAGTACAAGGGTGCGCCTAAATCCCGAGACTGACAAAAGTCTTCCAAAGAGCTTTGTCGAGGTAGGAAAAATATCAGATGCTGGAACTGCGTACCCATCGAATCGATCTGATCATGGGGTGCGTTCGCGAAATCTACCGGCTTGGAGATATATAAGGAGCTGATTAGGCATGAACGGGTTCATTTGGTCATGAAATTCATACGTCGTTCTTTAATTCCATCCATAGGATAATCGACTGAGTGCTTGGTATGGCGGCGCTTCCGAATAGGATCCTCGTTCCTGTGGATGGGTCTGAAAACTCGAAGAGAGCGACAGAATATGCACTCGAACTAGCTCAGAAGCTCGGATCCTCGTTGGTACTTCTCCATGTCGTAGAAATCCCAGCTTCATCTTACAGGTACCGGTGGATCGCAAGAGATGTGATTCAGGTCTTGGAGGAGAGTGGATGGAAGTTGCTCGGTGGCTTTGAAGAAATGGCAAAGTCAAAAGGGGTGTCCTTAGAGCCCGTCTTGTCAATCGGAGATCCAGTTACACAAATTCTGTTGATTTCAAAGAAGAAGAGTTGTGATTGCATCATCATGGGCAAAAGAGGATTAGGGCGCATTCAGCGAATGCTCATTGGGAGCGTGTCAGATCGTGTGATAAAGCTTTCAGATAAGCCTGTGATTATCGTGAAGTAACACACCCTGACGCAAGATATTCAGGAGCTCGCGATTGCCCTTACGACCGTAGCCCGCATAAGAATTCCAAAGGTCCAATTTCGGGCAAATTCAACAATTGGTAGACTGGGAGAATTCCCTTTAATTTGTGTTCCACCTCTGCTTATGCCTGCAAGGTTCTAGAAAGTCAAGAGATTAGCTCATTATCAGACTCGATAATTGTGTTCTCACCTTAAATCTTCCAGCTGCCTAAAGGAGGTATGGTAGAGGTGATTCAAAGAAAGGATGATGTCTGATGAGGAGTTACGAAAGAGGGCAAGAAAGACCGCAGAGGACAGGGTTGGGTTCTACATTCACCTTGGAATCTACGCGGCCGTCAACACAATGTTGATACTTCTTTGGTGGTTCACCGGAGGCATCAATATCTTCCCCTGGTTCATCTTCCCGTTATTCGGATGGGGAGCCGGAGTCATTGCACACTTTATCGGCGTTTTCCGTGGCCCTTCCTACGTTGACCGGGCCGCAGAGCACGAATACCGGCGGCTTAAGAAAGAGGAAGAAGAAGAGCAGCAGACCGTGAAAGCCCACGCATAGCTTTGTCTGATCTACACTTTGCCTTGCTGGTTTGTCCGAACAAAGCTAGACCAGCAAGGTCTTTCTCTCTGAAACTTGCATTTTTCTTACACGAGGCTTGAAGAATCAAATTCACGGCTATTGCTCGCCGCTCATGAGTAAGAGCCTCGGTGTTTTCTCAAGGAATGAAAGCTGCAACCAGCGATGATGTTCATAAATCTTGGTAACATGAATAATCCCGACGGGCAAACATCATTTTGGAGGGCTTCGAGATTGACGGCTAGTATATCACGTATGCGTGAATGGCATTCGACACAGTTCGAAATCAGCTCCCATGTCGCAAAGAAGGAATATGAATGTGTGCTCGGATCTGGAATTTACAGTCGAAAGTGTCTCTCCTTTTTTCGTGTGAGCAGCTGACTTTCGAGATCTATGCGTCGGTCGATTTTTCTCTAACTTTGTGAATCTGCTCTGAGAAAAAGAAGAAGAGCGCAATCAATCGCGTTGACCTTACAACGGAACAACCAGAATAGTAGGGGTGAGGTCAATGACTCTTATGCTCTAGAAGCCGAAGTCGTTCTTTCAAGGCTCGGGAGCGATGAAAACTCTGGGCTGAATGAGCAAGAAGTCCAGAGGAGACTCGGGATGTTTGGCGAGAACATTCTGGAAGAAAGAAAAGGGGTCTCCGCTTTCAAGATTCTAGCAAGACAGTTCAAAAACGCTCTCATTCTTATTCTCATCCTTGCAACCATTGCTTCAGCGAGCCTGGGAGAGGTCATTGACGCACTGGTCATCCTGATCATAGTAGGTATTGTAGTGGGCCTGGGCTTCTTTCAGGAGCATCGAACGGAAGGGACGCTTCAAGCTCTCAAGAAGATGCAGGCCCTTTATTGCAGCGTCGCAAGAGAAGGTGAGAGGAAGCGAGTTCGCGTGGAAAACCTGGTTCCGGGTGACATTGTGATTTTGGAAGCTGGAGATAGGGTCTCGGCGGATATGAGGATACTAGAATCCTTTGATTTGAAGATAGACGAGGCGGCCATGACTGGAGAGTCACGACCGGTGGAGAAGAACCCGCGGATTCTTTCAGCAGGCACCCAGCTTGCCGAGAGGACCAACTCCGCGTTTGCAGGAACTGTTGTCTTAAGTGGGAAAGGGAAAGCAGTGGTGGTTGCGACTGCGATGAGCACCGAATTGGGTCAAATTGCGAAGAGTACAGTTCTTCGAAGTGGGCAGTATGAGCCACCTACCGCGCTAGAGCAGAAAATGAACGATATCTCCAAGAAACTCGGGAAAGTGCTCCTGATTGTGATTGCGTTGGTTGTCTTTAGTGCGCTCGTGGAGCAGTTGCTGATCTTAGGAAATCGTATCGGAGTGGATGCAGTAGTTTCCATAGTCTTGTTCGGAATCGCTCTTGCGGTTGCAGCTGTTCCGGAGGCGCTCCCCGCAATCCTAACCGGAAATCTTGCCATATCTGCACACAGGATGTCAAAGAGGAATGCGTTGGCGAGAAACCTTTCCGTGGTTGAGACACTTGGAGTGACTCAGGTGATCTGCACCGACAAGACTGGAACCCTAACGAAGGGGGAAATGACGGTCCGAGAGCTCTACCTGTCTGGATTAACACTTGACGTGAGCGGCGTGGGCTACGATCCCTCGGGACAGATTAGGCCGCGAGGAGGAGGAGTGGAAGGAGAAGATATTCGATTAATCGAGGCCCTCCATGACTTGGCAAGGGCAGGACTCCTTTGCAACGACGCATCATTGAAGAAAACAAATGGAGACAAGTGGTTGATTCAAGGAGACCCGACTGAAGGAGCACTTGTTGTCCTAGCAGAAAAGGCCGGATTGTCCGAGAAGAAGATCCGTTCAGCTTCTCCGAGAGTGTGGGAGCTCCCTTTTACCTCGGAAACGAAACGCATGACAACCGTTCATTTGGAAATTACGGGGACGGTTGCATACATGAAGGGGGCTCCGGAGTCGATACTTGAGTGCTGCGATTTCGTACAGTCCTTAGGAAATGAAGTGCCGCTCACTCCTGAGTCAAACGAGGAGATTCTAAGGATTTCAGATTCAATGGCTGCAAGATCTCTCAGGGTTCTCGCCCTTGCTAGAAAGGACGTCTCTGACTTGAATTTTCAGTCAAGTGGTAAGAGTGAGACGGATGTGGAAGAAGAGGAACTCGAGCGCTCTCGTTCGCTTAAAGGGGGATTTACTTTTCTCGGGCTGGTCGGAATCATTGATCCACCGAGAGAGGAAGTTGCCTCCTCTATACTTACTGCGCGTGAGGCTGGAATAGAGACCGTGATGATAACTGGAGACCACAGGACGACCGCGGTCGCAATCGCAAGTGAAATTGGAATCTACAATGAAACTTCGGATATGGTTCTTACGGGGAAGGAGCTCGAGCAATTTAGTGACAATGAGTTGGACGCGGTGGTTCAAAAAGTGAAAGTCTATGCGAGGGTTTCTCCCTCTCACAAGCTCCGCATTGTCAATTCTTGGAAGAGGAGAGGCAGGACCGTAGCAATGACGGGTGATGGAGTCAACGATGCGCCAGCCCTAAAGCGCGCAGACGTCGGAATAGCTATGGGAATAACGGGGACGGAGGTTGCAAAAGAGGCCTCGGATCTGATTTTGCTTGACGACAATTTTGCAACGATAGTTGACGCCATAGAGACTGGCAGAGGGGTACACGACAACATAAGAAAGTACTTGGCATACCTGCTCTCGGCGAACCTCGTCGAAGTCACGGTTCTGAGTTTGGGGGCGCTCCTAGTACCTCTGTTAATCGGAATTGGCGCTTCCTCCACTTCGATCTACCTGCCTTTGCTTGCCGTCCAGCTTCTGTACGTCAACTTGGTTACGGATGGCCTCCCCGCGATCGCGCTGGGACTGGGACCACCGGATCCTGGAATCATGAAGAAGAGAGCGTCCCAAATCGCCAGATCGTCGGTGTTTGACAGACAGGTAAACCGATTCATCATCATAACGATTTGTTTGCAGACCCCCATTCTTCTGCTTGCGTATGCGACTTTCCTTCCGGTAGGGATAGACGAGGCCCGGACCAGGCTATTTTTGATTCTTGTGTTTTCAGAGTTGACTCTTGCCCTGAACTGCACATCGCTCGCCCTGCCTTTCAACAAAGTGAAACTCAACCGATGGCTGCTCATATCTACATTATGGGAGATAACACTCCTCTCCGCACTGATTGCGATACCGGGTTCAAGAGAGGCGCTTCATCTCGTCCTCCCGACGATGCAGGATGTCGCATGGGTCGTAGTCGCTTGCCTTGGAATGTTCGTGAGCATAGATTTGCTGAAGAGGCTACAGAAAGAGTGAGATGCGATTCTTTGACATTTGTGATTGGTGAAATATCCGGGCTGTACACTTACTTGTCGGCTTGAGGCGGCAGGTGTTTTTGAATCCACTTTGTCCAGTCTATCTTTGCGATTACAAAAGTGAGTAGAATTGTCAGAGCGGCAACAATTATTCCAATCAACCATACTAACTGGGTTGGCTGTTGACCCTCTCCAACAAATATGGATAGTATTGCACTGTTCAAGAACGCCTCGCCGTACACGATGATTCCCACGAGGACAGTCTTCCCGGCAAGCGTGGAGACGAAGAATTTTCCGCGGTTGTACCTCGAGAAGCCGAGTGGCACATAAACTATGTCGTCGGGGATTGGCGTAGCGGCCGCAATAAACACGGCGACCCAGGCGTACTTTGAAAATATTCTCTGAAATGCAAGGAGGTTTGACTTTGTCTTTTCAGATATGAGCCTCTGTCCAGTGTAGCACGCTTGGTAGATGATGAGTTTCCCAATTGCCGAGCCTAGAGCGCTTGAAATGACGAGCAGGGCCGGGTTGAAGCTGCCGCTCAGTACAGCGAGCAAGATTACTGCCAAGTAGGGCAATGGGACAAATACGATGAGGCTCGCTAGAAGGCTAAGGCCGAGAATCCCCGCATAGCCAAATGCATACAGTTCGCTGAATGGAAGTGAAGCCAACTTTGCTTGTTTTGGAACTCGGGCGAGCATCTGTCTTGGCGAGTTAAAACTTATGCCCTCCATGATTGCGATTCGCCGTTCTCTCCCCAGCAACTCCTAGGGTGGGTGCAACATCAAAAAGCGACGCTGAACACGGGAGTTTGTCGTTCTTCTCAAAGCAACTGATAATATGTCCCACGGCTCGCAGGGGGTAGCCATGCGAACAATTCTTGTGGGGGAAGCCAAGGTCTCGCTGATCAACCTTGGAGACCTGGGTTTCAGACTGAAAGACGTCGAGAACGTGCCAGAAAGTGAATGGAAGAATAGTGCATACGCGAACGTTTTCGAAAACTCGCACCCGTACCCGAGCCAAAGTGTATTCATTTCTCACGGTGAACTCTCGGTGCTGGTGGACGCAGGAGAATATTCCCTGTTTGCTACTTCAGATTCCCCTTACCGAATTCCGGGCTACGTGCCGCCACCCAATCTGGTTGACCAGCTCTCCGAGATAGGAATTCGAGCGGAGGACGTTGATTACGTCGTGATAACCCATGCACACTACGACCACTACGCAGGGGTGACGAGAAAGAACGGAACCGAATATGTTCCAACTTTTCCAAACGCCACGTATCTTCTTGGGAGGGAAGACTATGAGAATCCTGAAATGAAGAAATCTATTCAGGATGAGAACTCTGACGATAACCACACATTCGGGGTACTGTGGATGAAGGGCATCCTAGAACTTGTCCAGAGCAAACGTGTGATATCTGACGAGATAGAAATCCTTGCGTCTCCGGGGGAAAGTCCGGGTCACAAGATTCTCAGGCTGCACTCGCATGGTGAGACGATTTATTGTCTTGGGGATCTTTTCCATCATGCTTGCGAGGTGCAAAACCCATCGTGGATGGCGAGTTGGGATGATCCAAAGGCTAACTTGAAAAGCAGGCTCGAACTCTTGGATAGTGCCCTAAAAGCGAATGCGATACTCCTGCCTGCTCACATGCCCCCGGGACGGCTCGAAAAGACTTCGTCAGGTTTCAGATACGCGGATATGTGAGCAAAACAGCACAAGATTCGAACAATCTCTTATTTTCCTCTGGTCGACACTATGTTCCTTATTCCCTTTTTTCAACCTGCTAGATCTGGTTGATATCTGATGGAAATCATCCTGCGCGACGTGATAGAAGCAGATCTCCCTGCTTTCTTTAATCAACAGCTAGACCAGATGGCGAACTTTATGGCTGCGTTCACATCAAGAGATTCAACAGACAGAAACAAGTTCATGGGCCATTGGGCCAACATTCTTTCCGATAAAGACGTCAGAGTGAAGAAGGTGTTGCTTGTTGACGGCCAAGTCGCAGGTCATGTGGCAAGGTACAGCGACAAAGAATTTGGAGAGCCGGAAGTCACCTATTGGATCGGAAGAAAATGTGCAGTCCAGCAAGGATACTATCAAGTTCCGAGGAAAGTTCGATTCGGTTACATGTCAGAAAGAGCCAAGATTCCAAGGACTACGTACGAGGAACACGTCCGTCAGGCAGAGAGCAAAATCATCCAATCGGTCGCTCCATATTTGTCGCTCTTCTTTGGAAGGGAGCAAGAGTAAGAGCATTACCACATTGACGAGACTACAGTTTTAGTTTCGTTTGCTGAACCTTCTCCAATTGGGAGGGCGCGAGTTTTTCCATAAGCAGGTAGATTATCACTGCGCTCACAACAATGGCTATTATAGTGCCGATGAGAGCGTCGTTTATGCTGCGTGGAAGAAAAGCATAGATCTCGGCGAGGCTCTCTGTGATTGCACTGTAGGCGATAGTCACGATGTTTATCCCAATGAGAAGTTCATTGGACCAAGATTTTTTCCTCGCAAAGGCGTATCCACCGAACAACCCGGTCAACCCGACTGCGAGGTGGCCCAATCCGAGAGCAGTTCCAATGGGGTAGGTTCCACTCTTCGCGAACGCAGCACCACCAAGAGTAACCAGGCCACCTACGAAGAATTGCAACACGGTAACAATTTCTCTTGTTCGCTGGTTTGAGGTATAATATCCTCTAGCCCTGTATTACGCGTGCGCATCAACCGCCAGGAGGATGCATCCAGCAACTGCGAAAGGGACCATCGCTTCATGCATGCTGCGGGCTAGTCCTTGCACACCTGACGAAAGTAGACCCTCTACCACGCCCGCGATAGCAAGAAGATACGCGCCGCCGAGAAGGTAGAGCCACGAAATGGCGGCTGCGGCGGCGAGGACCACCCCGATCACTATTTCAAACTCGGCTATCGTCGAAGAGGGAGAAGAAAAGCTGAGCGTTCCGAATCCAAGAGGTATCTTCAAACCAAGGTTCAGGGCGGCTGAAATCAGAAAGAGAATTGCCAGGATCACTGCGAGCAGTTGAGTTATCCGTCGAACCTTGATTTCCAAAACATGAGTCCTCTCGTTAGCTATCAGAGAACGTTCATTCCTAATAACCATGGGGTAACTAGGTTACGTCATACAGGTTAGCAATGCCTAATACTTGAAAAATAACTCTTGTCGCTGATGGTCTGAGAAATATATGGCATGGTGGTTTCTTTTTCCAATTGTGCTCCTTGGGGGGTCTCCTCGCGGTAGCAATCGTAACAAACATTGCACTCTGGGCTGGAGGAGGGAGGAACGCATCCAGTTCTGGCCGCGCTGATTCGGCGATTCAAATAATTAGGGAGAGGTACGCTAAAGGTGAAATAACGAAGGACCAGTATGATCATATGAGGAAAGATTTGGGGCAATAGTACTGATAACTGCGTATTCTAAATTGGACATACTATGCGTCAGGTTTTGGTCCGGTGATTTCAACCCTCTAACATTTGTATCATGGAAATCACCCCCTTCTACTCCCATTCCTTGATTTATCGTCGAAATCACAGATTTGCACCTAAGACCATCAGAACAAAAATAGCAAACAAGAGATAGGACGAAGCAAGAAGCGTTCCTCTCACCGTCTCGGCAACGTGACCTAGCATTGCTGACGTAGACTCACCGGTGGCCACTCCTCCGCTTCCTCCCGGGAGTGATGGAATCGATGCGCTCCTAAGCTTACTTGAAGTACCCAGCATTCCTGTGACGACCACTAAAAAGGCAACAAAGCCAAGGATTCCGCCCGCGTAGATGAAAAGTATGCGAGGGCTGGGAAGCAGATACGGTTCTGTCGTGCTTACGTAATCAAACAGAAAGAAGCCCGCCAAGAGCGTCAGGGCAGACATTGCGATCGAAAATCGAGCTAGTCGGGGAATTACTTTAATCATGAAATCTTTCATGGAGTCAGGATCCATTCTTTTCAACGAAGGCTCTATCACTGAAACGAAGAGTATGGTCGCGCCAAACCAGCTTACAACACCAATTATATGTAAACCGAACAGAATTATGAATGGATAATCGATCAAGTTTTTTCTGAGACACCTGAGATCTTCCCGACCTTGCTAAGGTCTTTATGCGTATTGACCCGTGAGGGCATCGTTATTCAGTGCTCCGTGGGAATCTGTCAGGAATGCTTCGAGTAGAGTGAGCTCCGTATGAAGAAATGCTACCCGTAGAAGACGAGAATTTCAACCAGAGAGAAATTGGTCGAAAATCTAGCTAATATACCAATAGTGTAATTCCAAAGTCAGACAAGGTTAATCGCAATGACGACGTTTGTGCTTGTCCCGGGAGCCTGGCTCGGAGGTTGGGTATGGAAGAAGTTGCTACCTTGCTTGAGGAGAAGGGACACGAAGTACATCCCATTACTCTCACAGGAATGGGAGAAAGAGTGCACCTTGCATCCAAGGACTTCGGAATCGAAACTGCAATCGAAGATGTTTTGAACGTAATCAAATACAACGACCATGACGACTTCGTACTCGTGGGCCACAGCTTTGCGGGGAAGGTGGCGGCAGCTGTGGCAGACCGTGCAGCCGACAAGGTAAGGACACTTCTCTTCCTCGACGCGTTTTGGCCGCATAAAGGAATCAGGACGCCGCAGGGAGCCTTACAGCCTGACGAGTTTGGGCCTCCGAAGCCTGGTCAGTGGACAATCTCTCTGACCGAGGAAATACTTGAGAGCATCGGAAAGGATGTTAAGGGACAAGATCGGGAATGGTTGATGTCTAATGCAACGCCCTGGCCTTTGAAACTCGCCAACGAGCCGATATCCTCTCTGAGAAATTTGATACGATAAAGAGCACCTACATCTTTTGCACGGGTGGCGGAGACTCCGTCGACGAAATACTTCAGGGCAAGTGGGGAAAGATGGATGGTCCCTACAGGGTCATCGAGTCAGGGCACTACCCTATGATAACAAAACCTGAAGAACTAGTTAAAGACATGCTCAGCTTAACCGGTGTTTCTGCACTCTAGTTTTTGAGCGCTCCTCTTCAGAAGACATGGAAGGTTACTTTGGATTAGAGACAATATCCCGAGCTGCAACAAATTGAGGAAAAGGTTGGCTTTCCCACATTTCAGCTCTCAAGATCCTCCTGATCCGTCTGCCCAGGCATAGGACAACAGCGCTTCGTTAGGACTTTGATGCTCATTTATCGTTGCAAGCAAAGTGATTGGAGTATTAAGACAGAGATTTTCGGCCCTCACAACTGTTGAAGCAGGTTCAGGATCTTATTGAGACATATCTCTTGCTGGAGATATGTCATATTAGGAAGGATATATAGGACTACCGACATCTCTCATCTTCTGAACACTTCGATCCATATGGGAAATCTGAGCATGAGCAGCGGCACGATAGAGGATACTGCGGCGAGATTCGTAAGTGCACTCTCGGATGGGTCTCGCATTAGGATACTCTCCGTCCTCCTTGACACTCCAGCAACTACCAGTGAGCTTGTCGCCCGGCTTTCGCTTGATCAGCCCAGAGTATCTACGCACCTCGCTATTCTGAAGAATAGTGGTTTGGTTTCGGTCGCTGTAAAGGGAAGGCAGCATGTTTACAGCATCAAATCTAAGGAAGCCGCAGAAGCGATCAGGGTCCTGATGCGGCTTGCGGACATTTCCATACGTGGCAAGTCTGCAGATACTGGAAGAAGTAAGGCAGTTGAAAAAGAAGTCAGTCACGATAGTCCAATTCGGAGGGCAAGAACTTGTTATGACCATCTTGCCGGAGTTGCGGGCGTCAAACTGCTAGACGAATTGAAGAACCGAGGTTGGTTGAAGCAGCGGCGGCTCAAGGTTGGCGGCAGAAGCAAGACATTTTTTGCTCTCACTGAGCTAGGGGAGAAATCGTTGAGCCAAACTGGGTTGAGGCTAAGTAAATCTAGGAATTCCAAGAGGTTATCTGCATATGGATGCCTAGATTGGACAGAAAGGAGAGATCATTTAGGCGGCGAGCTGGGGAAGATGCTACTCGAAGAACTAATCAAGAGACGCATGGTGGAAAGAGCTTCGGGGAATAAAGGTTCGCGAGTTGTTAAGGTTCTCAAGCCGATTTCTTTCTGGCCCGGATCCTGACTGCGGGACTACTAATTCGCTCCTTATGGTGGCTATTCGCCTCTTTCGGCTTCGAAGAGAAATTCCAAGCGCCACGGTTTCTGAACTATCAGAAATCTTGACATTCTTTTGTGCAACAGCATTTTGATGTCTTCGATCCTTTCTTTCAGATCGAGAACATCCAACGAGGAATTGCTCTGCAATTCATGAAGCAGCCTGATTTGACTCTCATACAGATCCCGATTGATGTTTGTTTCCCTCAAGACGAATCGAGTGAAAGTATCTCACGTGTTCTCATTCATCATCTCTGGATCTTGCTCTCAAACTCTTTTGCAGGCGTATTGCCATCAGGCATTGCAATGGAGGGGGGTCCCTCAATCAGGAATCCCTTGGCCTCATCTGAAGTGTAGGACACTTCAGATAGATGCTTCAGCATAGTACTCTTAGCGTTGCCTCCAATCCCTCGTCAGCAGGGAAAGCAGTGACTCGTAAACATAGGCCGTACGATTCTTAACGATGAAAGCAACGGAACTTGGAATACCGACAACTTTGGATAGTTAGGCTGAAGGCTTTCGAGTTTGAGGAGGAGTACCTGAGGCCCTTCGAAGAAGAATAAACGCGCAATTGCGGTTTTCCTATTTCCGGAACGCTACTTGCCTATCGAGAATGTCATAAGCTGGGCCGATAGACCATCATGTTGAGGCACTGCGACAAATATCTCCTCCTGTTGAGGATAAAAGAGAGAAGTCCTTCCGAGGGGCCTTGTGGGAAGGGTAAGGAGCGTTTCATAAGAGTTTATGCCAGTTTGCTGTAAGACAAAGAGAGAGCCTCGCCCGCACGACGCAAGGATCAATCTGGAGTTTGAATCGTAGAATAGGTCATCCGCGTCCTGAGGCATGGCCAAACTCGCTACCACATTTCCTGACTGCGTGTCATAAACAAAAAGCATCGAAGGACTCCAGAAGCCCACGAATAATCTGTGGTCTGCCTCGTCCAGCGCCATCGGAAAATTCTCCGTCTCGTTGCCGGGTAGCGGGCAGGACCCGATCAGTTTTCTCGTCACTTTGTCGACGACCTCTATCGAGTTTGCGGTCGGAACGTTCACGAAGATTCTGGTTCCGTTCTGCTCCACCTCAAATGCCTCTGGATGGCCGTTGAGAGGGATCGAGCCGACGACAGTATCCGAGGTTGTATTGATGATGCCTATTCCGCTCTGATTCTCTTCGCCGTATCCGACGTAGAGCAGTCCGGTGCTTGGATCATATCTCATGTTGTCTGCATCGCCCGCGTTTGGCGAAAGAATCAGGGTGTTTAACAGTTTGAAGTCTCTCACATCGAAAACATCCACCGCGCCGTTTCCACCATTGCTCACGTACAGCCTATCGTATCGAGAAAAGACCACCCCCTGCGACTCATCGAGCCCTGTTATGATGTGTGATGTCCCTTCTGTTATCAGGTTGGCAACGTACACAGAGTTGTTGCCCCTTGCCGCAATTAAGACTAGTTGGTCTTGGATGTCCAAGGCTATGTGGTCAAAACGCTCTCCTACCCTGGGCAAGGGCATGCTATCTGTGAGCGTTACAGTCGGATGATCAAGGGATGTATTCGACGACGTTAAGCTGCTAAACCCGGATGTCGACGATGTGGGGATGCCACTTTGATCATAAATCACAAATGAAAAGACAGCGATTCCAATTATGAGCAAGCTGACAAGAATCAAAACGAAGAGGAGCTTGCTTTTTCCGATATTCAACTTCGAGATCACTCTTTCTTCAGAGAGACCAGCAACTAGGCGCGCTCTGCGATCTTGACTCCCGCCGTCCCGCAACTAGGGATGCCTGTACTAATTTAGATTAGATTGTCGGTATGCAGCTCTTGCTTCTCAGGGAAGATTATGACCTACACATGATCCTTGTGGATATCATCGCGCCTGTGCCTTGCGTTTTCATCTTTCGCCAAGAAGCACAATTTCTCGACATAGTTCGCTTCATTCTGGTTAATTGCGAAGCAGAGACTCTCCACCTGTCGAGCTATAAGATCTTGACTTCGGATGTATTTGACTTTTGAACAACGGATTCTAGTGAAAAAGGAGGAGGGGGTGGGATTCGAACCCACATATCTGCGGCGAGCATTTGTACCCTACCCGGATCCGCTTGCTGCTTCAAGACCAAGTGAGCTGACTTTTGAAAACTGCAGGCGGACGCGTAACCTCTCCGCCACCCCTCCATTGTCTGAGGTAGCAGGATTATCTCCTGCTGCTTTTGCGATTAGCCACTTACATCATGGTTTCGCGGTTGCTTTTCTGTCTTTCAGATTACTCTTACACAAAGAGTGCAAAGAGTACTATTGCAGACACAAAGACAATCGAGATGGTGTTCAGCACCTTGATGAGCGAGTTGATTGCTGGCCCCGCGGTGTCTTTGAACGGGTCACCTACAGTGTCGCCCATTACGGCTGCTGCGTGCACTGGAGTCTTCTTCCCCCCGTAATGCCCGAGCTCGATGTACTTCTTTGCGTTGTCCAGGCGGCCCCGCCGTTAGTCATCATAAAGGCAAGGAATACTCCTGAAACTACGGCTCCTATTAGCAATCCACCTAGTGCAACCGGTCCGAGCACAAACCCAATGACCAGAGGGGTGACAATCGCAAGCAATGCTGGCCGCGCGAGTTCCTTTATCGCTGCAGAAGTGCTGATGTCGACGCACCTTGCGTAGTCCGGTTTGGCGGTTCCCTCCATGATTCCAGGGATCTCCTTGAACTGCCTTCTCACTTCGTTGACCATCTTGAATGCGGCACGCCCGACGGCCTGTATCAGGAAACTCGAAAAGTAGAAGGGGAGTAGGCTTCCGATGAACAGCCCAACAATCACCCTTGGGTCAGTCAACGTGAACGAGAGACCGGCAGTTGCGCTCGGCAGGTGATACTTTGCAAGCAACGAAGCACTGCCCGCGATCTGGTTGTTTACCTCGCTCTGGAAAGCGAAAAAGATTGCAACCGCAGCCAGGGCCGCAGACATTACCGCGAAGGCCTTGGTTGTAGCCTTTGTTGTGTTGCCAACTGCGTCCAGTTCGTCCGTGACCTTTCTTACGTCGCTCTCCAGTCCCGCCATTTCCACGATACCGTTTGCGTTGTCGGTGATTGGACCGAAGGAGTCAATCGACATGATTATCCCGGTCAATGAAAGCTCGGCCATTGTGGCAATCGCCGTACTGTAAACGCCGATCAGGACGTTAGAGCCCGACGCGTAGAATCCGATATAGTATGATACGAGAATTGCAAGGACAAGGACCACGGCGGACGGCGCGGTGCTCTGAAGACCCGTCGAGAAGCCTGCGAGAAAGTTTGTGGCTGCGCTGGTCTGGCTCGCCTCTGCGATGAACTTTACGGGCTTGTAGTTATACGAGGTAAAGTAGTCGGCGACCTTCTCGATTGCTATGACAACGATGATTCCGACGACGGCACTTGCAAACAACGCGTAGCCAATGGTGCTTCCCTTGAACAGATAGATGCTGATTGCGAGGTCGATGATTCCCGCAATCACGGCTGAGATTATCAGCGAGATGTTCAGGGCGCCCATTGGGTTTGACTTGATGGATTTTCTGATGTAGAATCCTCCGAGGATCGAGCCGACGACACCCGCTGCACCGAGGAGAAGTGGATAGACTAGTAACTGGTTTGATGTCACCTGCGCCGCAAGGGATCCCAGCTTCGAAGCAAAAGAGGGCGTAGTTATGAGCGCGGCAAGTATTAAGGCGGCAATCGCAGTAACTACAAACGATTCATAAACGTCGGCTCCCATTCCAGCGCAGTCGCCAACGTTGTCTCCTACGTTGTCAGCGATCACAGCGGGGTTTCTCGGGTCGTCTTCAGGTATGCCGGCCTCGGCCTTTCCAACAATGTCTGCTCCTACGTCGGCCGCCTTTGTGTAGATTCCTCCGGAGACCCTCATGAACATTGCAATCAATGAAGCACCGAAACCCAGTCCGGCGATTACGGCGGGGTCTGCGACGATTACGCTCTCATAGGCAAGGTAGAACAGCGAAACGCCCAGGAGGCCGAAACCAATGACCGCCATGCCCATCACGCCTCCTCCCCTGAATGCGAGCGTTAGAGCGCTCCCGAGCCCCTTGCGGGCGGCTTGGGCAGTGCGCGAACTCGTCCTGACGGTTGCGGCCATGCCAATGTATCCTGCTAATGCAGATAGCACTGCTCCAACAACGAAACCGGCTGCAGTAGCGCCGTTTGTCTTCAGGGGAATGTCGATGAACACAAAGATCAGGATAGCGATGATGACGGCGACGGGTGCGATGACCTTGTACTCCCTGTTCAGGAATGCGTTCGCGCCAGTTCTAACTGCCCCGGCAATCTCTGTCATTTTTGGAGTACCTTGGTCCTGGCTCCTAACGTGTGAGAAAAGTGCCAGCGCATAGAGGAGCGCGATGATGCCTCCTCCGACCCCTACGAGACCATAATCAAATGCCAACTTTCTGAAATTCACCACTTGGAATAATATACTGTTCAGTCTTCTTTCCTATCTATAGTGCACAAGGCGACCTGCGGACGTGCTTTGGGCCTTATTTAACGGAGTGTGCTTGCTTTTTGGAAAATGCCATTATAAGTTTTGTTTTGCGCAAGGCGATTTTGCCCTGTCTCGCGATTCAATTGGCAGTTGCAAAAAGACTGTCCTACCACACGAGTTTCCTTTGCATTGGCCAATTCTCAAGACTTTTGTTTGGATTCCAGCCTTTGGATTAGAGCGGTTGTGAGAAACGGCAAAAGTGAGGTTACCTCGCCGAAGATCGTGACCTGCCTTGCCTTAATGGAGACCTTTCCCCATGAGATGGCCTCTCTCACCTGAGCTCCCGAGAGGCTCCCGTCGAGCTCTGTCGCGCTCGTGATGTAGACCGCGTAGTCCAGCCCTCCTCTAAACTGGTTCCACCACAGCGTGTGGTGCTTTGATATTCCCCCACCGAGCATCAATGCGCCGCTAGACTTTGCGGAGTATACAATGTCCGAGATCTCCTGCTCGTCCTTCATCAGGTCCAGGTTAAAGTCTCTGTGCATCTGGTAGAACAGCCAGCACTGGCTCCCTACCGCACCATCGGCTATTCCCGGCACGTAAACCGGAATCTTGTTTTTGGAGGCCCAATGAAGTATTGATTTTTCATCAGCGAGCGAATCTCCGAGCTTCTCGCAAAGTAGTCTAGTGCTCGGCCTCTTTTCTCCGCCGGAGTACAAATCGGAGAGAACCTTCTGCACTTTCTCCTCGATTAGAGGCCCATAGTTTTCCCGAGGAACCAGGACGTTGCCCAGCCTGTGGATTTCCTTTCTTTCGAGATCCGCATCGTCCATTGCGAAATCGCCTCCGCCCAGATAGTTCTTGTACGATCTTGCAACGTCATGGTCCAAAGTACCGCACGTAGTTATGATCACGTCACAGAGCTTCCTCTTTACAATCTCCTTGATAATTCCGCGATTTCCCGTCGAAATTATTGCGGCGGGGAAAGAAAGGAACTTGACGCATTTCTCGTCACTGCACATCTCTTCGAGGGTGTCGAGCGCGGTACCGAGATTTTTGGCCTGGAAGCCTCCAGATTGGGACATCTGCGATAGTACATCATTCACAGTGGATTTAGTGTCAATCTCAATGTCTCGCACTGCAGTGAAATTCTGCAGGTACTCTTCATGTCTGCTGCTTTTCCTATCACTACGACGCGTAACCTTCGATGGCATGTTCTAACCCTATCTGCTCTTTCTCTTATTCGACCTGCTTCTTTTATATTTGGTCGGATTGACTGTTACTCCTTGAATTCTGGGAGGGGGAACCCTGTTGCGTTGATTGATTACACTGAGACTTCAGATGAAATTCTAAAGCGGGTCATCCAGCCCAGGAAGATAGAGTCCCACAAGGGGGATAATGGCATCGTCGGCATCGTCGGGGGAAGCAGGATATTTCACGGTGCGCCGTACTTTACTTCGATGGCAGCTTTGCGGACCGGTGCTGATCTTGTTTATCTAGCCGTTCCAAAGTTGATTGCTGGCTCGATCCGCTCACTAACCCCGGATCTGATTGTGTTTCCTCTCGCGGATGCAAAGCTCACTACTGGCGCTGCGGGCGCATTTTTGAAGTGGCTCCCTGAAGTTGATTCACTCGTAATTGGCCCAGGTCTCGGGAGACAGAAGCTGGAAGGTGCGAAGAAGATTGTCTCTGACGTGTGTCTTGAGCGGAAGGTTCGGGTCTCTCTGGATGCAGAAGCGCAGAACAAGGAACTCTACTCTCTATTGAGAGATAAAGGGTGCGTGACGACGCCCCATCCTGGAGAGTTCAAAAGAGCATTCGGGGTTGATGCTGGAACAGATCTTCAGGAGAAGATTCAGAATACAAAGACAAAAGCCGCAGAGTTTGGGATCACGATCGTTCTGAAGGGATTTGAAACGGTGATTACGGACGGCGAATCCGTCTTCGTCAACAAGACCGGAAGTCCTGCGATGACATGCGGAGGTATAGGCGACACGCTTTCTGGAGTGCTAGCTGCGCTACTAGCCCAATGCTCGGGCACGGATGTGAAGACCGTAGAAATTGCAGCGGCGGCTTCATACATTGTCGGGTCGGCCGGGAGATTCGCCGCAGAACTGAGAGGCTTTCACATCGTTTCTACGGACATTATAGATCAGATACCTGCCGTCCTAAAGCCATTTGATCGCCTAGATTGAGATGCGGGGGCTTGGCCAATAATCTTGACCCAGGTCGAATACGAGGAAACTGACAAGTTTGGCCTAAAGGAAGACTGGCGAAAAGTCGAGAAGACACTCGAGGAAATAATTCCAGTTTACGACAGGACGAACAGGTTCATCTCTCTCGGGACCGATCTCAAGATCAGGAATAAGGGCCTATCTTTGTTGAAGGGGGCTCTCGAGCTTAAGGGAAAGCTCTCCCACTTTAGGATAGTGGACCTTGGCGCCGGGCCCGGAAAGATGACTCAACTTTTACTTTCTTCAGGGAATCACATCGACTTTGATTTGTCTATTATGGTCGACGCTCTTGGACCAATGATGAAGGTTGCAACCTCGCGAAATGAGAAATCAGACGGAGTACTTTCCGTGTATGAGCACCTGGCTTTAAGGCAGGGAACCTTCGACGCAGCGATGGCCGGATTCGCAATCAGGGACGCGAGGGATCTCCACACCGCCCTATCTGAGGTGAGCAGGATTCTTACAGATGGAGGACTGTTTCTCATCGTAGATCTGAGCAAACCAGATTCTTCAGTAAAGAGGGCGCTGGTTGGTTTCTACTGGAGGGCCATCTCCCCTGTGCTTGCCGTCTTTGCTGCAGGGAGACTGGGTTTGAAGTTTGGCGCACTTTCGACAACTTATCGCAGGCTCCCGAGGAAATCAGATTTCCTGAAGCTCATTGCCGAAGCTGGATTGGGGGTTAGAGTGAAGGAGTACCTAATGGTCGACGGCGTATGTGTTATCCTACTCGAAAAGAGCAGAAGGTAGTGTCATCAGAATCGCCCGAGTCTTTTTTGGAGCTTCGATGAATCGAGATGGAAAATCTTCTTCGGATTATCTTCGCTTGGAAGAAGAAATCCCTGTGCGCTCTTCATCGAACTGAACCTAAAAGCCCTCGACATCATCTCAGTATTCCTTGAGGCTCCGAATCCTCCGTGCCTGTCTACTGCAATCACTCCCCCCGTTTCGAGCCCCCTTGACTTCGAGAGGACATTGATCGCAGCGTCGCAGGCTGCCTGAGCGCTCAAACCCGTCCTCATAAAGTCGCAGACTGTCTTGCACAAGCAGACGCGAATTATCTCTTCCCCCAATCCTGTGGCGCATGCAGCCCCGGATGATCCATCAGCATAGATGCCGGCTCCGATTATCGCAGAGTCGCCTACACGTCCCGGAAGTTTCAGCCACCTGCCGCCCGTCGACACACCGGAGCAGAGCGTTCCCCTGGTGTCAATTGCAACGGCTCCGACGGTGTCATTCTTGTCAAAATCACTGCCCTTTAGGGTAGACAAGTATTTCGCTGTAATCTTCATGTTCTTAGGCCACTCCGGTATTTTGGTGAGTTTCAGCTTTTCATACTGCTTTAGCCTGAGAACGCTTGGCTTGAGGGGTTGCACAGTAAATCCTACCGCCCGCGCAAACTGCTCTATGTTGTCGGAGCCTGCCATGATCACGTGGTCAGATTTCTCCATGATCGCCCTTGCAAGAGAGATCGGGTTCCTCGCTGCGTTCGCGCTCGCAATTGCACCGCAGCTGAGGTCGCCGGTCATTACGGCAGCATCAGCGAGAACTCGGCCGTCGAGAGTTAGGCAGGCGCCAGAGCCTGCGTTGAACGCCGCAGAGTTTTCCATTATCTTGATCGCCTCTTCGACGGCGTCGGTGGAACTCCCACCCTTGCTCAACACTTCAAATCCTCGGGTCGCGCATCTCCGAAGCACATCCCTTCTTTTGGTGTACTCTTCGGCTGAAGTATGGACGTAGGTGCCCGCGCCTCCGTGCACTATGATTCCGTACTGCGGGTTTTCATTCTTCTTCATCTTCACCATTTCATTCGAAGCGCGGTTCCTGCTTGGCGATTGGTACGCCATTGACTTCATCACTGTTCAGAGAAAGAGGGAGATTTCCTTCTTCCTTCTATAGTATCAAAGAAGAGCTAGGACTGACATTTCTTTTTATCTGAGCTGCTTTATGGGTTCGGATATGGCGAAGAATGGGGCAGAGGTTTTCGCGCCGAAGGGGCTGCTGAGAATGCTCATTCTGAAGATTGCGTCGACCAAACCCGTAACCGGAGTCGAGATAATGCAGGAGGTCCCGGAGATGACTGAGAAGCTTTGGTCGCCGAGCCCGGGCTCGGTGTACTACCTCCTCGGCGAGATGGAGGAGGACGGGATGCTCATACACGTCCCCACGGGCGAGGCCGGAATCAAGAGATATGTATCGTCGGAGAAGGGGAAGCTCAGCCTCGAATCCTTCAAGCTCGACGCGCGGAAGAACCTCTACCGTCAAATGATAATGCTTAGAATTCTTTCCGATCTGGCGGAAGATCGCGCCGCGTCTGACGCAATCTCCTCGCTCTCAAAGAAAGTGGCTCTATAGCCTGAGACAAGTGTTTACGGTCTCTCTTACCTGAACACCCAACGTTTCCTCAGTATACACATGAAGTATTCTGCTTTTTGAGAAACGGTTTCCAATAGCGGGTTCCGACGCAAAGAATACTTAAAAACGCGGATTGACCCACGAACCCTCCAAGTTGCAAGAAGCCGGCACGGTCCTGCACCTAGCTAGGAGCGGCCGTCTCATTTTGAAAGCGAGCTCACAGGTACGCGATGGCTCGATACTCGTGGACGACGTTGGACGTAGGATTTGCAAGGTCATCGAGACCATCGGCCCCGTCGCGAGTCCATATCTTTCCTCCCAACCTCTCACTGACAGGATTGAAAGGGTCTTAGGCACGAAACTGTTCATTTCGGAAGAATTTGGCGAGCGGAAAAAGTTTGTGAAGGGCAGAGGCCCACATAGAGACAGATTCGGTAGGGGCGGCGGCGCTCCGAGAAGATACTCGGAGAGGAAGCACGGCTAATCCACAGCAAGATAAGAACTAAGAAAGAGCAACTAGTCTCAGAGAATTGATTTTTCAACTTTAACAGTAGTGGTAAATAGCAGGCCAAACCTGGTCGTCACACAAGAAAAGCGGCGGGAAACTCGTCAGATAATTTGGAACACATCAAGAAGAGAGAAGGCATCGGCGGACTCGTGCAGTGCCCCAATTGCAGAGGGCAGCTGATAGGAGATTTTGAAAAGGGGGAGATACTTTGCCCCAAGTGTGGCTACGTTGCCCTAGATCAAGGCGTAGATCCTACTCCTGAATGGAAATCGATGGACTACGAGGAGCGTGCGAAGAGGATGCGAGTCGGGTTGCCCGGTACGTTCTCGCTCCACGACTATGGCCTGAGCACGGACATATCTGGAGACAACCGAGATTCACACGGCAGGTACCTCACTCCCTACAACAGGGAGACCGCGCAGAGGATGCAGAAATGGCAGAGGCGCATCCGGACGTCCAATTCTGGAGAGAGGAGTCTCTCTGTGGCGCTTGCGAAGATTACCGAAGCGGCCGACGTCCTCAGACTACCGAGCTCTGTGGTCGAGGAGGCTTCGCATATATTCAGAAAGTCGGCAAAGCAGGAAGTCTCGAAGAGCAAATCCATTGCTGGGATGGCGGCCGCGGCCCTCTACCTTGCCTGTAGAAGAACCAACGTGAACAGGTCCTTGAAGGAGATTGCCAAAGCTGCTGGCACGCAGGGAAGGTCCACTGCAAAGTACTATCGCCTACTGATCAACGAAGTCGAAAGCAACTACATCCCGCCGCCTAGCGTACAAAAGTACATATCAAAACTAGTGAACAAAGAGAAAATCAATCCTAGAGTAGAAAGGCTGGCCCTTGAGCTCGCAGACAAAGCAAATGAAAGCGAGATTTCAAGCGGCAAGACGCCGGCCGGCCTTGCGGCCGCCTATGTGTACATAGCTTCTGTCCTTTGTGGCGAACACATTCCACAGAGAGAGATAGCCGAATTTGCCGAGGTCACTGAGGTCACTGTGAGAAATAGGTGCAGAGAAATTCTTGACAAATTTATGATAAGGCAGAAGCTCAGGCCGCTGACCAAGCCATAACGTTTGAAGGGTTTAAATCGTACTTGTTACCATTTAGTGATATTCTATATTTCTTGTCGGTGATCATGCGTGGTGGCGACCGTATCCAAGGAAGAAGATGCTTTGCTTGATTTGACATCCAAAGTGTACAAGCTTGTCGTGGAACATCCTGACGGCGTTTTGCAAAGCGAGCTGTGGAAGGAACTAACCCTGACCAGCAGGGACGGGTCTCGCCTCGCAATCAGGCTAGAAAGACGCGGGATGATCCGCAGAGAAAAGGTCCTCGACGGAGGCCGCTGGACGTACAAACTCACTCCTCTAAGGATGCCCGTCCACATTTCATCAATCGAGCAGGCTCCCTGCATCACATGTCCGTACGAATCAAAGTGCTCACTTACAGGCGTCGTCAGCCCGTTATCGTGCCCGTGGATCTGCGAGTGGGTGGTCAGGGAGTTCAAGGAGAAGATACGAGTGGTTGCGATTAGAGATACTAGCGAAGAGGAAGAAGATTCCGAGGCCGCCGGCAGATCGATGACCTCGACCCGATTGTTGAAACGAGTTGCAGCATCCACCCGCTAGTCAGCTCTTTTGCGCGTCTACCTTCGTTATTCTTTTTTTGCGAAACTTACTCTAGCGTCCGCTTTCCGCCGCGCGTTTGTCAGATTCTACAGAATTGTGGACTGACTTCATTCGCAGAGGGAGTGAAAACCTTCATCAGGAAGATTGACTTGATGATATGTACGACAGATAGGGACGCACACTTCGACGAAAAATTAGGCAGGCTTCAACCTGCCAAGAGAAGAAGATAGCATCCGCATATATTTCAGTAATCGTTTGAAATTCATCAAAGAGGGGAATTGTGATTAACTTTGAAGCTAGAGCAGGCAAAGAAAGACCACTACAGGAAACTCGCAAAGGCCGAGGGGTATCGAAGCAGAGCTGCCTTCAAACTCAAGCAGCTCGACAGCAAGTATCACCTCTTCGGACGCGGGTCGGTGGTTATCGACGTGGGGTGCGCTCCAGGCGGGTGGCTCGAAGTCGCTTCGGAGGTTGTTGGAGATAGAGGTCTCGTGATTGGCGTTGACCTTGCAAAGGTAAAGCCCATCGGCAGGAAAAACGTGAAGATTTTAGTGCAGGACATCACCTCGCCCAGTTTCCCGTCCTTGATAAGGGACGCCCTTGGAAAAGGGAAGGCTGATTGCGTGCTCGCCGACCTTTCTCCGAAACTTTCAGGGATTTGGGACATGGATCACTTTAGGCAGATTGAGCTGTGCAACAAGGTCGTGGACCTGCTCCCCGAGATCCTGACGGAAGGAGGCTCCAGCGTGATGAAAGCCTTCCACGGGAGTGAGCTCGATCGACTAGTCAGAAGGTTGAGGCAGAGCTTCGAGCAAGTGGACGTTTCAAAACCTGAAGCGAGCAGGAAGGAAAGCAGCGAGGTCTACCTAGTGTCCCAGGGGTTCAACGGTCGAGTAGTCCCTTCATCGCAGAGCGAATCTCCTCAAGAGGTGCGTCCGTCCGAATCGCTTGAGGGTTCAAGCGAGTCCGACTTGCTTGACGACCGGCTTCCCTAAGCTTTGAAATCACTTCGTCGATCCGAGGTGTCCTAGTGCCCATCTGCTGGGAGATTGTCGTCAGGTCGTAGTAAAGCGGTAGATCAAGTTCATAAGGATCAAAAAGCATCGGCAACTCTTGAAATTCCTTGCACTTGTCAATGAATTCCCTTGATTGTATCTTCCCTATCCAAAGCGGTCCTCCATATCTGAGCCTTCGCTTTGAGCAGCTTGGGCAGATGCCGAAATCCATTACATTCTTTGAATTGAGAGAGGAATCATCTCCCCCATCTTGCTTTGCACGCAAGCGAGAAGAGAAGAACTCTTCCCTTCCCAGGGTTGACCTGTAGCCACAG
Source organism: Nitrososphaerota archaeon (assembly GCA_021325255.1). Next base: position 49,273 of record JAJPHP010000069.1, read on the forward strand.
GAGAAGCAGTGCTTAACGAACCCCATATCCCTCTCGTTTTCTCTTGAATGCCTGTTACCGACCTTGACTAGGCAATATGCCCGAAAGTAGTGCATATTATGGTGGCAGAATATGGGGGCTATTCCCGTTTCGAGCCTCATTGCTGCCGCCGCCGCAAGTCCGAAAATTAGGCGTAGGCCGATTTCGTGAGAGTAATCGGTCCGCAGTGAAGTTCCGTTATACTTCATCTGCGCCACTTGAGGATAGACTCCACACAGCACGGCGCTGTCCGTTGCAGCAAGCGAAAGAAGACCTCCGTTTCCCACCGCCCTTAGGGCGCAATCGACGAAAGGCGAGGGTGTCCCGAAGGGATCTACGTCGACGATGTCAAATCTTTCGCCTCCAATGAGCCTTCTCGAAGATAGAAACGAGCAGGCCTCCTCGTTTGAAAACAAACATTTCTCCGTGATAGAGTTCATTTCTGCAGACTTCCTTGCAAGTGCAAGAGCTCGTGGATTCATGTCGTTGATGACTACTGTCTCTGAATCAGGGACCTCTTTTGCGACCCTCAATCCTCGCGCTCCTATGCCAGCAAGTGAATCGGCGAAACTGATCTTGCTCTTAGAATAAGCCTTGCAGAACGCATTATAGCAAACGATCGAGACGTTGCGGACGAACCTGCCCTTCGGATTGAAGAAAGCGGGAAGCATCTTCGGCTCCTTCAGGGAAGGTACAACGAGAAGAGTCCCATTCTCTTCGATTATCGAAGTCTCGGTAGTTTCGGGCAACACGGGAAAAACTTGACCGGGTAGGATTTAATACTCTACTGCTCACGTGGTTCATCAAAGCAGTGCTGAGAAGTAGGAAGCTGCTTTTTCATTGCGTTTGAAAGTCCAATTGGGGGACATGTTTATTGAGCGATGGTTCGAAAACCGGGCAAACTAGGCTGTGGCTTATAACCGGGGACCCAGGTTCTGGCAAGTCCAGCGCCGTTTCGCGGATCTTGCTCCTCGTGAGATCTCAGGGGTTTACGGTAGGCGGGATTCTCACGAGGGAAGTGAGGAGCCATGGTCAGCGAGAAGGGTTTTCGATTACCAACCTTGCGACGGATGAAACTGGTACGCTCGCCAGTGCGAAGGGAATCGTAGGCCCCCGTGTGGGCAAGTATCACGTTGACCTAAAGATTCTCTCGTCGATGGCGGTAACAGCGCTGGAGCATGCGAGGGACAAATCAGACCTCGTTGCCTGCGACGAGGTGGGACCGATGGAACTCTTGAGTCCAGAATTCAGAAAGGCAGTGATGAGCTGCATACTGCAATCCCACAAGCCCTCGATATGCGTAATACACAAGCGGCTTGTCGACCCCCTGATTGAAGATCTACGTAATTCCGAAGATTCAAAGTTGATTGAGGTCACCTACGAGAACAGGAACACCCTTCCGGATGAGATTGCAGAGGAAATCATTGATCGCCTAAGACCAGAACTGAAAGGATGAAAGTGAAGAGAAAAGGCGAACTTACAAAAAGAGATCCTGGAGACGCGTATCTAGTTGCTGGTAGCTGGAGTAGACGATGCAGGGCGAGGCTCCGTTCTTGGGCCGCTTGTAATCGGCGGTGTCTCAATTGATGACTCGAAGATTTCCAAGCTTCAAGAACTTGGCGTGAAAGACTCCAAACTCCTCTCCGCAAAGAAGAGGAGCAGTCTTTATCGCGAAATCAAGAAAATCGCACATTGCGTGGTCCACGAAAAGATACCACCGAAGCTCATCGACGAAGCAGTGCTCAAGGGCGAAAGACTCTACCGCCTAAATTTCTTGGAGGCTAGGTATATGGCCAAAGTCCTCTCGCGACTGGAGTTCAAGGTTGCATACGTTGACTGCTGCGACACCGACCAGAAGAGGTTCGGCAACCTGATTGCTGATCTCCTTGCTATTGAGAAAACTAGTGGTAGAAAAAAGAGCCGATCGGGAAAGAAGAATCCGACTCATTCTCTCGGTCCGTTAATTGTCGATTACAACAACAGTAACAATCCATTGCGACAAAAGATAGTCAGCGAACACCACGCAGACAGGAACTACGCTGTAGTTTCGGCGGCCTCTATAATCGCTAAAGTCACACGCGATGCGGCGGTGAAGAGACTTCAGAAAGAGCACGGCGTATTCGGAAGTGGCTATCCGTCAGATCCAGCCACGATAGAATTTCTGAAGAGCTTTGTAGACAGCTCAAAGAGCCTCCCTCCGTTCACCCGGCTCTCCTGGGCTACCGTGATCAGACTTTCCAAAGGAGGCAAGCAAGCTGAGGGCGAAGAAAATGAACGAAGAAATCAACTTGGAATTGAGAAGTTCGTCGTCAAGTAAGCTCGCGAGTTCTATCCCATCTTTGCCACGAGCAGCGCATGATTCCGGTCAAACGGCTCAAGGTCTATCTGCTCCGTCACTTCAAATCCTGCACCCTCTAGCGTCCGCTTCTGCTCTGCGAAGACCTGATCCTTGGGCTTGAGCACGTCTATGCTGCTCGCCTTTACCACCAACATCAGCGTGCTATTTTTTCCGATGTACGAGCGGCAATTCAAGATGGCAATCTCCGTCTGATCCGCCTGCGCAATGTCGCAGTAGACGCTGTGCACTTCGCCGTAGACTGCGCCATACTTGTCGGGGTGCCTTGCATCGGCGATGATTGGAATCACGTTTCTCCTGTACTTTGCCACGTTCTCCAAGAGTTCCCTAGCAACGCGGGGAGCCAGTTCAACCGCGAATATGTGCCCGGATGACCCTAAAACGTCGGAAACGTGGGAAACCGTGGTTCCCGTCGATGCTCCCAGATAAAGGCAGGATTCACCTTCTTTGAAGGGGAACGATTTCAGACGGTTCAAAATTGCCGCCGCTAGTTTGCTACGGTATGGATCCCAAAGGCGGAACTCGACCGACGCGCCGCCGTATCTAACCTTGATAAGAGACTCGCCGTAGTAAGATCTGCCGGGGGTCAGATTCTTCGTCGCAAGCGACTGCCTACCAGACTTTCTCGGGTCAGGGATTCTACAAACGCCCTGAAAAATTTGCTCGGCGCCCTTTTCTTCTTCGCCAACGGCCATTCCATGCTTCTCATCCTTTTTGCTCAGGCGTGATCAGCTAACGATGCTGCCTCTCGCCCCCGCGCCTTTCCTTGCGGTACTTTCCTCTTCCGCCGCCCCTGCGTTCCCTTTCCTCCCTCGGCCCTCTTCCCCTTTGGGGCATGCCCGGACGGAAACGCGGAGGTCCTCTTTCTTCGCGGGGCACCCTTCTGCGAATCTCTTCCTCTTTGGGCGCTTCCTTGTACTTTTCCTTTATTTCATCCAGGCGAGCTTGAAGAGATCCTGCAATCTTTTCATCTTTCGATCCTCTGTAGGTGTCTATTCGAGCAGCGATAGCAATCTTTCCGGCCACCGAACGCGCTATCTTGCCCCTCTGCCACTTTGGCGCGCTGTGGACCGCTTCATGCTGAAAGAGTATGCCGTGCTTTGGAGGCCGGGCTCCGCTCTTCAAGGCTCGATATAGGGCCTTCTCCGCCCCGAGTATCTGTATCGTGCTCGCAGGAAGGATGGCAAGTTTCTGCAGGCCCCCTGCCTTTGCGATCAATCTAGCTCCGATTGAAGGGCCAGCAATCTCGGAAAGATTAGGAGCAACCTGTTTCATCGTTTTTTCCACGTGCGCCGCAAGCTTTTCTCGCAGGGCGAAAAGGTGGAGCGCCTCTTCGGCGAGCTGAGTGACCCTGAGAAGATCCTCCTCCCTCATGTCTGCACCCCTTGACTCCTTTGAGGCATCCGCGATCGCCCTGCTCTTGTTCTTGGAGTAGCCCATCGACTCGAGCTCGTCCGCGTTGTAATTCTCTCTTGTCCTAAATTTCAGGACGAGTTTCATCAGAGATGGGTTGTCGTCAATCCACGACGTTAGCTCAGGAAAGTGTAGCCCGTACCACTCGCGCACCCTCGCGCTCATTATATTGGCGGTCTTGTCAATCTCGTCGAGCGCCTGGACTGACTCCATGGCCTGAAGGTCCGGGTTTGAGGAAAGTTCCTTTATCTTGAGAGAGGAGGCTTCGAGCGACACGTCCCTTACCGCAGATTGTGCTTCCTCCACGTTCGAGGCCAGGCCCGATGACACCATGGCGTCGAGCCTCTTTTTGTTAAACTCAGAAGCCTCTACAGGCGAAACCTGCTCTGCTTTAATTCCAGCAGCAGACAGAAGCGGGCCGAGCTCTGCAGTACAAGCTACGACATCATCCTCTGACACATTCTGCTTCACCCAGCCAACTTCGCCTTCTGCCAAAGTGCCAGAGCTTGCGTCGACATACCTCCTCGTTCGCTCCTGAGGCAGAAATTGAAACTTGGAAACTGCCTGTCCCTTTTCATCCAAGAGGAGCAGACCGAGTTCCGTTACGAGGAGGACTAGTTTCAACTAATTAGCTTCCTTTAGTTGGGATAAATCATTAAACCGTGTGTCTTAAACAGTTTGGTGGAACTTTACGGGGTCCGTCAAGTAGAAGTTGCCGCGCGCTGACAAGCAAACGAAGAAAGAAATCGCAAATCCCCCGAACATCAGCACGGATATTTGCGGTATTTCGCTCCAATCCCCGACGATGCTCGCTTCAGGAGTCCTAGGCATTTCATTTGACCTCTTCCCTAGGATAATCCAGTCGGGCTGCGGTGCGATTGTATCAAAATCCATCGGACTGGAGCCCCGTGATGGCTACGGGAATCCAGCTATGACTGGCGTCGAATCGGGGTATCTGAACGCGATAGGACTGGCAAATCCCGGCGCGGGTGAATTTCTTCAAGAGATCAATGATTACAAAGGTCCGAAATTTCCGCTTATCATGAGCATCTTCGCTGACTCTCCGGATAACTTTGCAAAGCTGGCGGGCATCTTCGACCTGGCCGAAAGGGTGAAGGGCATAGAGTTGAACCTCTCCTGCCCCCACGTGAAGGAGACGGGATCGGAGATTGGATCCAGCCCGGAGAACGCATCCGAAGTTGTTAGGCAGGTCAAGCGTGCAACGCGCAAACCTGTATTCGCAAAGATGCCCGCTAGCCTTCCAAATGTCGGAATCTGGTCGAAAGCAGTCGAGTCGGCGGGCGCCGACGCGATAGTCGCGATCAACACCATACGCGCGATGAGGATTGACGTGGAGGCAAAAAAAGCAATTCTCTCAAACAAGGTGGGGGGAATCTCGGGGCCGGCGTTGAAGCCGGTCGGCGTGCGCTGCGTGTATGAAGCTTACCAATCGGTTGACATTCCAATCGTGGGTGTCGGTGGAGTCTCGACCTGGGAGGATGCAGTCGAGTACTTTCTCGCTGGTGCGACTTGCGTGCAAATCGGGAGCGCCATGGGGAGTAGCAATTTTCTATCTACCTTTACTTTGCTCAACAAGGGCCTGGGACAATACGTCAAAGATCACGGCTACACTTCATATAAGGAGATGATTGGTGCTGCTCACAATTGACACAGTACGTTCCATCAGGGTCGAGAGAGTCGTCCAGGAATCCAGTAACATACGCACTTTCGTCTTCAAGGACCTTCTCTGCGAAAGCGCGCTCCCGGGGCAGTTTCTCATGGTGTGGCTCCCCGGCGTGGGAGAGTTCCCTATGAGCGTCTCACTCCCCTACCCAAGGAAGATGAGCAGCATCGCGGTCAAGGCGATGGGCGAAGGATCTAGGGCGCTATATGAGGCAAAACAGGGAGCAATACTAGGTGTGCGCGGTCCGTATGGCAATCGATTTGCTGTAAATCGAAGATTCAAACGCGTTCTCCTCGTCGGAGGCGGGACCGGAATGGCTCCGCTGATTACTCTTGCAAGGTCACTTTCGTCACAATCTGGTTTGAAGGTACTCACGGTGATTGGGGCTAAGACGAAGGAAGAGCTCCCATTCCTAAACGAAACTAAAAAGTTCCTGGGCTCGAAGAACGTGTATCCGACTACGGACGACGGCTCTCTTGGTTTCAAGGGTTTAGTTCACGAGCAGGTTGAGGAACTGGTCGAGCAGAGGGGCTTTGACATGATCTATTCATGCGGTCCAGAGCGAATGATGCTCGAGGTGTTCAGGATTGCAAAGAATGCAAAGATTCCGGTGCAGTTCAGCCTCGAAAGGATCATGAAGTGCGGCATGGGCATCTGCGGGAGCTGCACTATTGGAGATGTCGTTTTGTGTAAGGACGGCCCGGTTCTGAATGAGAATGAACTAGACCGAATAGGTAGGGAGTTCGGGCATCTGCATAGGGACAAAACGGGCAAACTTTGCCCGATTTGATCCTCTCGAAGAGAATCCGACTGGTACGACATACCTGGGATCTCATTTTTTCTTTGATTCTCGCCTCTTGACCTGTGATGGATTCTTCTTCACATCCAGAATTATTTAGAGCATTCTTTCTTAGTTATGAACCGAATTGACGAAGGGGCCATCAAAGACCCAGACTGAAACACGTACTATGGAGTCTTGGGGATTTAGGTGTGAAATCTGCGCAATCGATTTTCATACGAAGCGAGCGTTGGTCGGGCACCATGTCTAGGAGCACAAACCGAGAATTCGCCATTTGTGTAGCGGCACGTTCGAAACGCGAGGCAAGCTTGGGTTGCACAAAATCCAAGTGCGTGGTTTCGCCAGATAGCAGTCAGGCGGCCGACTCGTCGGTGGCTGGAACAAGGGATTGCCACAGATGGAAGCATTTGGAACAGCGCAACCTCATCATGGCGAGCAAGACTTCATGAGACTGCTTAACGATCCGGAGATGCTGAAGAGGAGAAGGGTCACGCGAAGATATCACGAAGACATGGTCCTCCAAAAGGAATTGGAACTCAGGGCGAAGGGCTACGGGACATTTTGTACTTCTAACTATACTCGACATAGCAGGATACCGGATATTATCGCGATTTCGCAGGATGGAAAAGTTATTGCCCTAGAAATGGAAACAATTCGGCGTTAGAAGAGTAGCATTGAATGTCTAAGAAAGAAATACACGGAGCTACTAGTGAGAGAAGGATTCTTTGATGATGTGATTGTAGAAGGCTTTCTGCCTCCGAATTTCAATCAGGAAGATTCAAATACGCGGCACCAAATTATGGAAATATCAAAGAAAGGTGAAGAGCCGCGCCAACCCACGGATCACTTACCAAAGCCGGAAAAGTAAGATCACAAACACCTAAACTACAGGGCCGAGTCAGAGTAGGTCCTATTCCGAAGGAAAGAAACAGACGTACTTTTATGAAGCGATACGAGCAGAAACGAAAACCAGGTCAAAACTGGATTAACGTTTAGACTAAATTATCAAGGCTAGACATTTGTGAGAGTTAGCGTAAGCGCTAGGGTGAACTTTCTACTCCTCTCCTCCCGACTTGGCATCATTTCCAGGGTAGACGCTAACCCTTGAGATTTCCACATTCGCATGATCAAGGGATCCTTCTAGCAGCAGACGGCGGCGTACTAAATTTCCGAGGATTCTCTAGCAGAACAGTCGGTTTGGATATCTAGCACTAGCTGCTTCCTTGTTTCGGTATATGTCGCCGCTGGATAGATCTCCGTCTGTTCGCAGCGTTGAAACTTGGCAGACCGAAATTTCCTCTTTCCTATTCGCGAGTGAATGGGATAGACCTCCCCTTTGTTGTCTCGCGCGAACCCTATGATGTTCGACGATCGTCCTTTTTCCCAATTATATCTTAAGAAAAGTTCTCCCTCTTCGCAAAAATACTTCTGCTCTTCGAACTCGACTGTCTGAGCCACTTTCTTTTCTTTCCCTATGGAGAAAAGGACTTTTCCCCAGTTGTAAAAGCCTTCTTTCCGTTTTCCATGAGATCTTCTGGCCCGCCTCTTTAGTTCGGTATTTGGGAGGTTTGGGTATTCTTGGGAAGACGCAAGAAAGAAGGCAAAGAGCCTAAAGAGATTTGAAAGCTGGGGGATGCTACCTTGTAATCTTCGCCTCACCGTACACTTCCAGCAGTCTTCTTTTGCTTGGCTCCTCAAAATGTGATCTGATTGGAGTTATTACTTCGTTTATGGCTCTTGCCACGTTTGATTTAAGGTCAGCAGGATGTATCTCATTCTTCCTGTATGCCTCTTCAAGCTCCTTGTAGGAGCCAAACTCCTGGTCTCCGCCGTATCGTGCTGGTCTTTCCACTTCAAACCTGTCTTTGGATCTGAATATGATGTATCGTACAAGCTCAAGGATGGGATTCATTTCAGACTGCCTCTCGGGGCACCACGCCTTATGTAATTTTGATTTGATTTCTTCCTCTGTGTCGTGGATGAATATGGCGGTCCAGGGCTTTGACTTGCTCATCTTCGCAGCTATTGTCTGCGAAAGTTTGTCTTCACCCTCAGCTTCTTCTGGTTTCGCTAGTCCCATCAGCAGGTGATGGTGAATCGGAACTGGCGGCTTCCATCCGAGTTTCGGAAATATCTCTCTAGTGAGCACGTGGATCTTTCTTTGGTCCGTACCTCCCTGAGGCATGTCTTCGCCGAGGTACTTCACGTCCGTGCCCTGCATTGAAGGGTAAAGGAGTTGTGCGACGTCTAGCTTTTCCTTCTCACTCCTTCCCATTATCGTGACGGCTCTCAGTGCTCTTTGAAGGGTCATGTGAGTTGAGAACCTCACCACATCCTTCCAGTAGGAATCGTTGCCGCGATATAGGTCTGAACCATAGACAATCTTGACACCGGGGCAGTAGAACTTGAACGCTTCTTCGTAGTACTTTGCGGCGGTTAGGATCTTTTCCCAGTCCCTCCCGAGCTTGTTATTGATGAAACTGTGCCAGTCCGCGAGGTAAACCTTGCAATCGACTCCAGCCTTCATCAGGTCGTTGATTTTGGTCCCACTTACGATTAAAGTGCCCAGGTGAAGGAATCCGCTTATCTCAAAGCCGATGTAGTGCTTTGGGTGAGCGTTTGTCTCAAGTAGAGTACTGAGGTCACTTTCCGTTATCACTTCCTCGGTCGGTTCCTTCATTACAAGCTCGAGCTTGCTTTCCAAGTCGGCCAACTTTTTTGACTTCTTTCACTCTTGAGTGCCTGATCTGATATGTCTTTGGCTATGAAAAGTGCAACATGAATTGACTTGCGATCCATACAGACTTTGTCGCGCTTCCTATTCCATTCAGCGAAAGATTACACGATCTGTTTAGTCCCTCTGCGATTTGCAATTTTCAAGAAGGGCCGAGCGAGTTTTGTTTTGAGAGTCAGATCTCTAGCCAATTACTCAGCACTCCATCAGGAATTGCTCTGCTTCTTCGATCAGCTCTTCAGTATCTCGAACCACTGAATTCGATCTCTCGGTTCTTTCATCGCAATCTTGAGGGCCGGTAAATGTCAAGCGCTCAAGCGCTTAACTCCTGCGAGTACAGGAATTTCTTTATTTAACCAGCCATATCGTCTGTGAATGAATTGCAGAGCTGGGATGGGAACGTCGCTAATCAGAGGGTCTTCGAGTGGCTTCTCGAGAAGAGTCAGCCATCGGTTCGCTATTTTACTCTAGTCGAACTCCTGGGGAAACGACAAGATGATCCCGAAGTAAAGGAAGCGTATTCCGGCATTTCGCGGAGAGGGTGGGCTCATGATATTTTACTCTTGCAAAAGCCTGATGGTTCCTGGGAGTCCGATAGGAGATCTCCCTATGGCTTTGGAAAGCTCTACAGGCCGAAATACACCGCAACAAACTGGATGGCTCTCGTCTTGTCGGATCTCGGACTTACAAAGAGCAACAAGCAGGTCAAAAAGGCGGCGGACCTTTTCTTCAAGGAGTGGCTCGCTATACCTTCTGGCGAAAACATATTCCACGACGAAGTGTGTATTGTCGGAAACACGGCGAGGATGCTCACTCGATTCGGCTACGGTGACGAACCGAAGGTCAAGAAACTATTCGACAGGCTAGTTGAGGACCAGAAGGAGGGCAGGAGGCTGGCACTGCTTCGACTCTAACAAAGGTACTTTGGACTGCTGGGAAGGACTGGCCGCGTTTGCAGCACTTCCCAAACCATTGCTGACGAGAAGAATCAAGAATTCGATTGAAAGAGGGGCAGAGTTTTACCTCAAGAGGAGGCTGTTCAAAGATGATGGCGGAAAATACCTGCCATGGTTTCGCTTCCATTACCCAAACCACTACTACTATGACGTCCTTGTAGGGCTGGAAGTGATAACAAGGCTTGGCTACGGCGCCGACAAGCGCTTGCAGCCCGCTCTGAATCTCCTTGGAGAAAAGCGGCGGGCGGACGGAAGTTGGTTGCTCGATGCGGTCCACCCCGACATAGGGAAGGGAGCCGGATACCCTATTAGAAGGAGAGTCAAGCGATTTGCCCTAGAGGAACCGGGGAAGCCTAGCAAGTGGATCACCCTGAATGCACTCAGAGTTTTGAAAAGGGTGGAAGAAGCTAGCTAGACTGCATCGAATAGCGTAATTCTCTATTCGCACTTTTTTCCTCAAACGAGGGCTTTCAATTCGGCCCGAGTTTCATTGGAGCTGAGTACTCATGGCCTTATGTCCCTTAAAGTTAGAAAACCACAATTGAAGCGTAATCCGTAGAGAGAAGAGTAGCCCAATCCCCTATGAATGCCAAAACCTCCGAGAATCATGCAGCTCTAAGAGGCAGTAACATTGTGCGAATCCGCGAGACTTGGCCCCGACGAAATACTTCCCATGTAGGCCATCGGAACAAGAAAGAAGAACGACAGGACACCAACGATGATTACGAGCATAATCAAATTTCGACGAAAATGGCTTCTCGGTGTCGTAGAATGCGTTGCGAGTCTAAGTAAGGCATCCTAGAATCTTGAATTTACACATTGTGATTTTCCCGGCATTTGACCCGCATAATTAGCTTCTCTTTCAACTGGCTTTGGCACATTAACCGAATTGAGCAGGCAGTCTCGCTATTATTGACAAATTGTACGTCAACACCTTCAGCCTGATCTCGTTTTTCTGACCTCTCCTCTTCTTCG